>JAZSMR010000122.1:0-6426 GCA_045535965.1 Acutalibacteraceae bacterium | reverse complement strand
TTGCGGTCACCTTTGCCATAAGGGCGGATTCTGGTATAAATTCTGCTTATTCTTCTGGAAGCTCTTCAAGATGAACAAGACCTGTGCTTGCGGCATGTATCACTATTAATACCTAACCAACTAACAAAAAACTCAAAGCGGCGGGATAAACCCTGCCGCTTTTCTCTACCCTTCCCCCGCGTACCGGAGAAAATGAAGCATTTTTCTTTTTGCTCAAATTAACAAAAACTTAATATATTTCTCATACAGATTTTATTTTAGTAATGTAAATTTGTGTAAAATTATTTCTGCAAAGGAAGGGACCCATGGAAAAACAAACAGTAACTACACCCAAGAAGCGCTCAAAAGCCTTAAAAAAATGCTTATTATCACTTCTGTGCTTCGTGGCAGTCTTTATCTGCGCACTGCTTTTACTCATCACTCACCAGTGGAAAGATACCTACGAAACCTATGACACAGATAATCATAATATCACCGAATACGGTACCACCCTGGTGTCTGCTCACCGTTCAGGCGGCGGAATTTTCCCCGAAAATACTATGATGGCTTTCGAGGGCTGCATCAACTCCGATACCTTTAAAACAGATATCTTCGAGTTCGACCTTCACATCACCGCTGACGACGAGCTCATTATCCTCCACGACAACACCCTCGACAGAACAACCGATGCCGTCGAATACTTCGGTCAGGAAAATATCCGTCCCGAAAACTACACCTACGAGGAGCTGCGTGCTCTCAACTTCGGCGAAAGCTTTAAAAACGAAGACGGTGAAAAGCCCTACTCAGGTCTTCGCGGTGACGATATTCCGGACTCTCTGCGTGTATCCAGACTCGCAGACGTTCTCGAGTATCTTCAGAGCAACGGCGATTTCGACTACATCATCGAAATCAAAAACAGCGGTGAGTTGGGCGAAAGGGCTGCCGACATTCTCTACAGCACCCTTGAAAAGATGGAGCTTCTTCAGAGCGTGGTTGTAGGCACCTTCAACCAGAATGTTACAACATACCTGGATGAAAAGTATCCCGATTTACCCCGCTCAGCTTCAATTATGGAGGTTGTTAAGGTTTACTTCAACTCACTTTTAGGTCTTGACAAAAAAGAGGGCACCTACAAATTCAGCGCTCTCCAGATTCCCGTCGGTGCATCAATCCTTGACCTTGCAACTGCGAGACTTGTCAACTACGCCCACAGACACAACATCGCCGTTCAATACTGGACAATCAATGACACAGAGGTTATGGCTAAGCTCAAGTCAATCGGTGCAGACTGCATTATGTCCGACATTCCCGACGTGGCGTATGATGTTCTTAACGCGTAATTTATAAATAGTATTAATGTAATAGCAAAAGCTCAATCCTTTATGGGTTGAGCTTTTTTGTATTCTTATTCAACTAATTTCACCACAGTCTTTATCAGCTCTGTCACCTGATGCTCTTTCTCTTCGGGTACACTCTGAAGCATTGAGACCACGCCCTCCCAACGTCTCGCTTCCTTTTCACCCTTGACTATATAATCTAAACTGACCGCTAAAAGACCGCTTAATTTAATGAGATTTTCTATTGAAAGTCCGGCAATTCCCCTTTCGACCTCGCTGAAATGCTTGACGGATATGCCTAATTCCTCGGCGGCAGTTTCCTGAGTAAGTCCGAGCTCCTTGCGACGCTCTTTTATCCTGTTTCCCATAGTTTTTTTGTAATTATTCATTATGTTTTCCCACCTAACTTACTCTACCGATTTTAACACAACTTACGGCTTCTAAAAACAAGGTAATAGGTGCTGTGAAAATCAACCTATTGTGTTAACAAATCCTCCGTTTCTGTTGACAATTCAACCCGAAATATGTTAATATTTATACAGATGTTATTCATAATTGTAATTGTAAGTTCAAAGTTAAATCTTTTTAGGCTAATTTGCTGTTTTTGTGAAGATAAAACCGCTTAATTTGCTGAAATCTTCATTTATTCTACAAGCACTATATCCTATAATAGTCTCATAAAACATAACCTTTAGATTATATCTCAGAACTGCGCTGATATTGTTCTCTGAGGTAAAGTCACAGATATTTATTTTTCACGGTCATAATTACTTGACATATATTTTAAAAGGAGACATTACTATGAAAAAATCATTCAGAAAACTTTCCGCACTGCTTCTGGTACTGGCTATGCTCTTCACCCTCGGCAGTGTACCCGCTTCGGCTGTGAATATCTACGAAGAAGATAAGTTCTACGGCTACAATGAAGTCTACGACTACGGCAATGAAGAGGATAAGAACTTCTTCGAGAAAATCAAAGACACCTTCCATTGGTACATCGCAAGACTCTTCTTCCTTTTCGAAGGCGACTGCCCCATCTGCGGTGAACACTTCCTGCCTCCCGATTTCGACAATGCAGAAACCTGTTACAACGACGGTATAAACGCTCTGAAAAATTACAAGGGCACTGTTACAATAAAGAAGACGTCAACAACTAATATTCAGGTTCAGGATGTACCACAGGTAGTAGCGGCAATTGTTGGCCCTGTATGCGAAAACCTTGCAGGCACAACAGAAAACACCTACACCTTCATTGCAGGCAAAACCTTAGACGGCAAAGCAATCACAGATGTTGTTGAACCTATGGGCAGAAATGCCAACCTCTCCGCAGAGGGCGTACACGGCTCATATACAAAGTTTACAGGCGATGAGCTTATTCCCCAGAGTTTAAGCATTCAGCTCGTTCCCGAAGCAGAAAGATTCGACGGCACTTCAATGGTTAATGTAGCTCCGCACAATGCAAGCGTTATGGAAACAATAAACCTCGGCACTCTTGACCTTGGCCCCATCAAAATTTATGAGGCTGAAAGCTCATATCCAGGCACCGAAATCTATGCCGAATTCGATAATCTCGGCAGAATCACAAGCATAAAATTAGTAAGACCCTATGATATGGTTGCAACTGGCAAGGCAGGCCCCATAAGTGTTACCGCCGGTTTTCATATAGAACAAACCGAGGAATACACAATCACTTACGTATCATAAGCAAAGGCTTTGATATATATACTAATTTAAAAGGAGAAACCCAAAATGAAAAACAAGAAACTCACCCTGATTGCAAGCGTTATTCTTGTAATCGCAATGCTCTTCGGTACTGTTACCGCTTCGGCTACAGACCTTGCACCCACAACAGAAGCTCCCGTACTCGAGTCCACAACAGAACTTGAAACTACAGAGGCTCCCACAACTGAAGAACCTACCACTGAGGAACCCACAACTGAAGAACCTACCACAGAGGAACCCACAATTGAGGAACCTACAACTGAAGAAACCACTACTGAGCCCGAAGACGGTTGGTATGACAACAGCGACTTCGAAACAGAAGAAGAAAAAGAAGCTTATGACGAAGGCTTCTGGGACGGCTATAGCGACGGCTACAGTGATGCAAGAGACGATTACAACGGTCAGGATTACGATGACGGCTATAATGACGGTTGGGACGATGGCTATGAAAGCGGCGAATGGGACGGCTATGACGAAGGCTACTATGACGGCTACTATGAAGGCTATTATGAAGCCATGAACTCCGAAAAGGATGTTGTTACTATCTTCGACAGAATCGACGCTTTCTATGAGGATCTCCTTGAGAGAATCGAAATCATCAAGGAAAAGTTCATCGAATTCTTCCAGAAGCTCTTTAAAACAGGCGACTACGCTGTAACTGAAGAAGCTTATCCCGACACAGACTTTATCCCCTCACCCGATCAGGCTACTCTTGCAGGTGACGAGGACGCTCAGGCTCTCTGCGACGAATTCAACGCTCTTATCAATAACTTTCCCTATGAGCACGAAGCTGTTGAAGTAACAAAGACAGCAGAAGTAGGCATCGAAATCACAGACTGCCCGGGCGGCGAAATGGTAAAGAAGCTCGTTCAGCCTATCGTTGACGAATATCTCGTTGACTCTGAAAGCTCAGAATACTTTTACGAAGACGATTATGTTTATAACTTCCAGGAAACTTATGTTATGCCCGAAGGTCTTGTAAGTGCAACTAAAACAGTAAACGAAGACGGTACAACCGATTATGAATTCAAGCTTATTGCAGAGGCTTGCTTCTATAACGGCTTTGAAACATACCCTGTTACTATTGAAGACGGCGAAGCAGTCCAGGCTTACGGCTTATATCATTACGACGTAGCAGACGTACTTATCGTTGAATATTTCTACTATGACGAGGTTGCAATCACTCAGGCTGAAATCGTATACCCCGGTGCAACAATCACCGCTAAGACTGACGCTCAGGGCAGACTCACAGAATACAACATCGATATGCCCGTATACGGCGAAGGCACAGGCAAGTTCTCATTTATCAAAGCTACTGTCGGTCTTGACGGCTACAGAAACGAAGGCTTCTCAATGGTTTACGATGACTGAGCGTCATAAAATCTGAATGCGAGGAAAATCACAATGAAAAAATTATCAGCTATGATTCTTGCAGTGATAATGATATTCACTGCCCTGCCCTTGCAGAGCTTTGCAGCTTTCGATTTTTCACTCTCCCCTATAGAAAGACTTGAATTCACTGACAGTAACCCTGTTTCAAACAAAGCTGTTCAGCGCGAAGCCGCAGGCGAAGACGATACTGTCTCCCTTTATTTAATTGAGACAGATTATGATTATGAGGTAATCGCTTACCGCAAAAACGGTAAGGCTGTTGAGCCTGTTTTAAGTGCTATGTATGTCAGTGCAGCTGAATGTGCCGATGCTATAGCTAACGGTAAGAAAACTGTTCCCGTACATGTCAGAGCTTACTTTAAGGACTTCTTAGGCAGAATCACTGATTACTTTGAGCAGACTCTCGAAAAGGAAATCACAGAGGAAATTATAAAGAATATCACCCTCATAGGCGATGTTCCCGATTATGAGAAATACGGCTTATACGATGCTTTTGTCGGCAAGGAATTCGAAATCGAATATGCTGACGGCTCAAAGGAAACTGCAAAGGTTGTTTACAGTGAGTATAATTACTACCTTGCAGGCAAGCCCATTAACCTTGACGACGGCTTGTATGACGGTCACAAAGAAACCGACCCCGTAACCGGTGAAACCACTTACTTTCAGGGCATCAAGGTAAATTATCTCGACGCTGAGATTGTCCTTAACAGAAAGGAAATCCCCTGCCCCTTTGAGAGCATTGAGCTGACAGGCTATAAGCTTGATGAAAATGCAAAAGTCACCGAGATTTCCTACACTGCAAAGCGCAAGGACGGTACCACTATAGAAAAGACAGTGGCCACATCTCTCAACGCCTCCGGTGGCTATGGCGAATATGTAACTATCGATACCCTTGACGGCTATGATGTAACAGCAGACTGCTTTGCCGGCCCCTCAGCCTTCAGCTATGATGCCGAGACCCATATATACCTTACTCTCGGATATGAGATATGGGGAATCTCTGATGCTGAACACTTCACTATGAAAGACTATTGCGATTGCTTCTGCCATAAGAAAGGCATATCACATATTCTCTTTATGATTATGAGCTATGTATGGAGTCAGTTCGGTGTAAACGAAGAGTGCAAGTGCGGCTCATGGCACTGGTAAAAGAAAATTATAATAAACACTAAGCGGTAGGTTTCAAGCCTGCCGTTTTTGTGTCTCACCTAAGAGGAGAGACTATCCTTCCCTTTTTGAGGAAAGTGGGGACCACTTGCGATGAATGAGTCTTGCCTTCCCTTTCAAGGGAAGGTGGCACACGAAGTGTGACGGAAGGGTTCACCTCTCCTTTTAGGCAATATCATTAACTTAAGGTGGTTCTTCTTTTATCAGGAAAATTTGTGGTATATGATTTATTTTGGATATAACGGTTAGCTGCGTTTCCGCTCATGCCGCGAGGGCACTTACTTTTGTCGATTGTGACAAAAGTAAGAACCTTTCGTGCTGTGCACTCAAGAACCTTGTTACTTGCGTAATAAGCAAAAACACGCTTTTTTGTTGACCGGCCATCTCCTTTTTTTAATATACCGTTAGTACGCCTGCAACAACAGACTACGAAGCGCCTTGGAGTTTGCTTTTTAATTACCTCTGATAATTGTCATAGGTTAGGATTTTTATAAAGCTTCTGCCCGCCTGCGTCTCTTGTTTCCGCAGCGAAGAACGTTTTTTAAAGTTTTAAAAGACTTCATTAAAACGGGCGTAAAAAGGAATTCTTTAACTCGACAGCACTCAGTAGCGGCGGCGAATGTCGGGTAGAGGTTGCCTGAAAACCACGGACGAAAAGGAGACAAAATACTTTTTGCTGAAGTGCAATCTGTAGCGGCTCGATAGTAACAAGTCAGCGGGAATCTGAGCTATCGGGCAGACGAGCAGATATGAAGCAGACGGTAGCAATTTAAAAATTACCGATAAGCAGAAACTTTGTTTCTATAACCACAGTGAGCAGAAAGGGAGC
>JAZSMR010000095.1:0-27778 GCA_045535965.1 Acutalibacteraceae bacterium | reverse complement strand
GTCTCTCGCCTGGGTTTCAACATTGCATGAAACATAAACTACCTTTTCCGGCTTAAGTGTCACAATACTCTTAAGGAAAGGTATATCGCTGCCGGCTCTGGGCGGATCCATAAATACGACGTCAACCTTTTCTCTTTCCTCAGCCATACCCACCATAAACTTGCCTGCATCGGCACAGAAGAAGCGGATGTTCTCTGCGCGGTTGAGCTTTGCATTCATTTTTGCATCTTTAACCGCGTCCTCATTCAGCTCAACACCGATAACCTGCTTAGCTTTATCCAGAGCCACAAGTCCGATTGTACCGATACCGCAGTAAGCGTCAAGTACAGTTTCCTTTCCTGTAAGGTCTGCAAATTCTATTGCTGTACTGTAGAGCTTTTCTGTCTGAATGGGGTTTATCTGATAGAAAGACTTGGCCGATATTCTGAAACGCTTGCCGCAAAGAATATCTTCAATATAACCGCCTCCGTATAAAACTTCCTCTTTCTTACCGAGTACAAGACTTGTCTTTGAGGGGTTGATATTCCAGATAACGGTAGTGATTTCACCGTGCTGTTTAAGAAGCTCTTTGAGGAACTCTTTCTTAGCCGGGAAAATGTTTGTACCCGTTACGAGTACCACCATCACCTCACCGGTACTGAAACCGCGTTTGACAAGCACGTGGCGAAGAAATCCCTTACCCGTATCTTCGTTGTAGGCAGTGAGTTTGAATTTCGGCAACATCTTTCTAATGTCTACGATGATTTTATCTGCAATTTTATCTTCAAGCATACATTCGTCAACGAGAACTATATTGTGGCTCGAGGACTGATACACACCCGAGATTATCTTTCTGCCTCTTGTAGTACCGAAAGCCGCCTGCACCTTATTGCGGTAGTGATAAGGCTCAGCCATACCGATAATTTCTTCTACGTGACCGAATCTGCCTAAGTACTTTATAGTCTTAGCCTGCTTGAAGGAAAGCTGCTCGTCATAAGTCATATTCTGAAGCTGACAGCCGCCGCACTTTTTATAAAGGGGGCAGGCATTGCCCTTGCCGACTTTCTTTTTTGTACTCTGCCGAGGAGGGCGGTTTGCTTTTTTATTTTGAGGTTGGTTGTTCATTGCTACCTCCGATAGGGTGGCGAGTATAATCCGAACCCGTTTTTTACGGGCGGATTTCCGCCAATACTTCGTTAAAATACTCGTAAATCCGCGAGGATTTACTGCGTTTTATGTCTTGTCTTGCCAAAAATCTGCTCCGCAAAAAATTGCAGACCCAAAAGTGCGAATTTTTGTAGAATTTTTGGATGTTTAGGGTGCCGACAGGCTCGCGCCTTTCAAATCCGAAACGCCGAAAAGCCACGAAAATTCACGCTTTTGGGCGGGGTCGGATTATACTCGTCACCCTAAAGTGACAAAAGGCGGAATAATTCCGCCTTTGCCGATTTCAATTAAAGTTTTACTCCTGAATATCTCTTAACCATACGTCTGATGGCAAATCTTAAGGATACGACTGTTACTAATGCGCAGATTGCTGCAATTGGTTCGCCTTGTGTTTTTTTCATTGTTGTTTTCTCCTTTCTTCTCGCTTTGCAAAGCAAAGCATATCGAGAGTCATTTATGACATATCGAGTGCTCTCAGGCACATATCGAAAATTCCGTAAGGGATTTATATCGACTAATCAGATACTATAATTTTTCTTCAGTGCTGATTCGATATGCAAGCAGAGCTTGCCCGATATATTTGCGAAGCAAATTCGATATACAAGCTAAAGCTTGTTCGATATATTTTGCCTTCGGCAAAACGGGTTACACTAAAATACTGAATCCGAACTTATATTCTTTACCTGAAAGGTTCTTAAACTCATCGAGGGTATGTGCACCCCAGCTGTCGTAGCCGCCGATGCCCATCTGTCTTGCGACTGCCCTGAAATAGAGCTTATCACTTTCGGGAAGCTCATGAGCGTGGGGTGCTTCTTCGAGCCGGAAGGCTGTCCATGGACAAACATTGATTTCCATCTCTGTGTCAGCCTCAAAAGCGATTTCTGCTTTACCGCTGAGCTTAGCTCGTCTTACACCTGTTCTCTCACCGTGTTCCTGAGGCTTCTGATAAGGCACAAAAAGGTCGTCAATACTCGTCTTATAAAGAGCGATGTCTGCTCCGTGGTTTCTGTCAATATAGTTTTCGTGAGGTCCTCTGCCGAGATACTCGAGCTTATCATATTCCTTTTTAAGAGGAACAATCAGCGAAAGCTCGGGAACTTCAGGAAGTGACGCATCGGGCTTAAAGCTGTAGCCAATGTGCACTGCCTTACCTGTTACGGTATAAATAAGCTTTCCTCTTGATTCGGGTATTGTCGGTACGCTGAAGTCCACTTCAACAATTACACTGTCACCCTTTTCAGTAACCTTCTGTATACCCATCCAGCAGTTGTCCTTCGCATATTTCCATACGGCGCAGCGTACAGCCTGCTTCGAGCCTCTGTCGTTATCTGTAAGAGCTCTCCAGAAATTCGGTCTGATTTCGCCCGTGAGGATTTCCTCTCCCTTTTTCTTAAGGGAGTAAACTGCACCGTTTCTTCTTGAGAAGTTAATTTCAATATCTCCGCCGTATACTGAAACAGTACCGTAGTTTGTCTTGACACTCATCTGAGCCTTTGAAGCTTCAGCCTTTTTGTTTTTGTATTCATTAATTATAAACTGAGCCTTGGCTACTCTGTGACCTACCTTTGCCCATAATGTATTCTCCTTAAGCTCGAAGAATACATTAAGATACCATTCTTCGCTGTGCTTGATATTAAGACCAAGATCAACCACGGCAGTTTCTCCCGGCATAAGATCAACTATGCGGTCACCGCTTGCCATAACCTTGTTTTCGCTTATAGCCTGCCAATGAAGATTATATTCTTTCAGATTTGTGAAGAGGAAGTCGTTCTGAATTTCGATTATGCCTTTCTTTGCATCTATTGCCTTAAAGCGTACATTCTGATAAAGTCGCTTCATTTCTTTGATTCCGGGCTTGAGCTTTCTGTCGGCAAATACAAGACCGTTACCGCAGAAAGAACCGTCGTGAGTGAACTCTCCGCTGTCACCGCCGTAACCTATGAATGAAGTGCCGTCTTCCTTTGTAATTCTTACGCCCTGGTCTACAAAGTCCCATACGAATACACCGAAGAAGCCTCTGTATTTATCCATAAGCTCGAGATACTTTTCGTTGCCGCCGCAGGAGTTACCCATTGAATGTGAATATTCGCAAAGCATCCAGGGCTTGTCCGTATGCTCTTTCATACTCTTTTCCAGATCCCATGGTTTCGGATACATCTGAGAATAAACGTCAGTTACGTTTTTATTAAAATCGAAACGTTCTCTTTCGCCCCATATTGATTCATAGTGTACAGGTCTTGTACCGTCGACATCGTGGAGATAGTCGTGCATTTTCAGGAAGTTTTCACCTGCACTGCACTCATTGCCAAGTGACCAGATAATGATACTCGGATGGTTTTTGTCTCTTTCATAAAGAGATTCTATTCTGTCCATACAGGAGGGAAGCCACTCTTCTTTACCGTCGGGAAGAAGGGGTGTAATTTCGCCCATAAAGCGTGTGCCGTGGCTTTCGAGGTTATTTTCATCTATCACATAAAGACCGTATTCGTCGCAAAGGTCATACCATACGGGAGAGTTGGGATAATGTGAGGTGCGCACAGCATTGATGTTGTGCTTTTTCATAATGACAATATCTTCTATCATCATTTCCTTTGTAACAGCTCTGCCTGTATCACATGAAAACTCGTGTCTGTTGGTACCCTTTAAAAGGAGCCTTTCACCGTTATAATAAAGAACACTGTCTTTGATTTCTATGTGTCTGAAGCCGGTTTTACAGCTTACGTATTCTATATAGTTTCCGTCCTCATCTCTTATAGAGATAACGACGTTATAGAGGTAGGGATTTTCTGCACTCCAGAGCTCAACGAATGGGATTGCCGCAGTGAGCACTGCTTCACTGCCCTCATTAACTGTAAGAGCGTCTGTCGCAACAACATTGCCGTCCATATCGTATACTGTCATCTCTGCCTCGGTTTTGTCTGCTTCTTCACCTAAAAACACCTGAGTGTTAATTGTACCGCCCTTATAAAGTGGTACATCAGGTTTTGAAATAACCTTAAAGTCTGCAATATACTGTTTGTTTGTAGTGTAGATATATACAGGTCTGAAAATACCTGCAAGGCGGAAGAAATCCTGGTCTTCCAGCCAGCTGCCTGTGCACCAGCGGTATACCTCAACAGCAAGGGTATTTTCACCCTCACCCAGATAATCCGTAATATCAAATCTGCTTTCTCTGAATGTGCCCTCACTGTAGGCAATTCTTTCACCGTTAACATAGAGATAATATGCTGACTCTACGCCCTCAAAGCAGATAACAACTCTGTCTTTTCTGAAATTTTCAGGGAGAGTAAATTTCTTTATGTAACAGCCTACGGGGTTATATTCTGTCGGGGCTTCGGGAGGATTGGGCTCCTGTATTCTCTCCCAGGGATACTGGACATTCGCATATATGTGTTTGTCGTATCCGAGGCACTGCCATGATGAAGGAACAGGAATTGTATCCCATTCACCGCTGTCGAATCCGGGATTGGTGAAAGCTAAGTCTCTTTCACGGTAGGAGTTATAAATATTGAACTTCCACTCACCGCAGAGGCTGAAGTACCGTTCTGAAAATTCTTTTGCACCTTTTTTTGCTTTTTCCTCACTGTCATAGGGCACAAAGGAGGTAGTACAGGGCAGTCTGCCGATATGTGTTACTGTCGGCTGATTCTGCCATTCATTAAAGCCGTCAATTATGATGTTGTTTTCCATTTTATTTTTCTCCCGTAAGATTATAAAAGTTATTTATTTAACATTTACCTTGTGTTCCATTATGTATCCTGTTGCCGCAAGAAGTCCGCCTGCAACAATAGCCGAGAAAAGTGTTCCGCCGATACCGTAGGAAAGAAGAGTACCCTCAACACTGAACATATCAGCAAAAGCGAAGAAGACTCTGTCCGTTGCAACATTAAAGGTAAGAGGAATTGTTTCTGTAAGAGTGTTGCCTAAGGTGTTTACTACAGCGAAGATACCCATGAATAAGAGTGCACCGAAGAGCTTCGGGTGTGACTGGAATTTGCCTGTATTTGCAACAGTAACAACGAAGAAAACATAGCCTACATAAGTAATTACCGTAAGCAGTGCCATAATTACAAGCATAATAACAGTCTCGGCAATTACAAGCCCTGACGGTAATACATCAGCAAGACCGCTGACAAGGAAAGAGTCGAGGAAGGTTTCGAATATGCTTTCAGATTTCTCTTTGGCGTATAAGAAAACCACCGCTAACGTAAGTCCCATTACAAGGAAGCCTACTACTATCCATAAAACCGAGACAATAAACTTTGATAAAAGCACTGTACTGCACTTTACGGGAAGAGTAAAGGTGAGATATCCCTGTCTGCCGTAAAGGGTATCATAAAAGTTTTTGATAACAGAAACAAGTGTAACTATAACCGAAGCAAAGCCTGCAAAATAAAGCATAAAGCAGCTGGTTACTCCGAGCCAAGTGGAATTTATAAGAAGTGCAATTACCGATATCGCAGCAAAAGCAACTGTTGCAAGATAAATGGCTGCCGTATATCTTGCAGAATGTTTGATTTCATATTTGAGAAGCTTACCAAGCATAGCTGAATACCTCCTTGAATACTTCTTCGACGGTCTTGCCTTTTTCTTTGATTTCGCCTATGTGGGAGTTTACTACTACCTTACCGCCGCTTATCATAAGCACTCGGTTGAAGACTTTTTCAACGTCGTTTATGAGATGTGTGGAAAGAAGCACCGCCGCATCCTTAGCATAGTTATTCATAATAAGGTCGAGTATGGCACTTCTTGCGGCAGGGTCAAGGCCGCCGAGAGGCTCATCGAGAATATAGAGCTTGGCTCTTCTGCACATAACAAGTATAAGACTTAATTTTTCCTGCTGACCCTTTGACATGGTCTTGAATTTCTGGTGAGGATCAAGACCGAAATCTGTTACCATTCTGACTGCCTTATCCTTGTCGAAATCCTCATAGAAATCGGCAAAGTACTCGATAGCGTCCACAGGCTTCATCCAATCGGGAAGATATGAGGTATCCGGAAGAAATGCCACTAAGCTCTTGGTATAGGCACCGGGCTCTTCGTTTGCAATTTTAACAGTACCTGTATGGTCCTTGATAAGACCTGTAAGGATTTTGATAAGTGTTGTCTTACCGCAGCCGTTAGGACCAAGAAGACCTACTATGGAGCCCTCTTCGATTTCGAAGCTGACATTGTCGAGTACAACTTTTTTTCCGTAGGACTTACTGAGTCCCACAACATTTATGATATTAGCCATATTTATCTACCTTTCTTATCTTCTGCTTACAAATAATACGGAAAGGGTGCTCCATATTACCTGAAGAAGTATCATTACATAAGGATTGAAGAATGCAGGCACACCGAGAACAACTGCTGCAAGAAGCATTGCAAAAGCAAGGCACTGACCCGCCACGTGCATAAGAAGCACGAATTTATCGTTTTCATAGAGAAGCTTTGCGCCTACAACAAGGGCAAAAATGCTCTTCTTGTATTTCGAGCATACAAGACAGTTGGACTGTCTCATTGACCTGTTGAGTCTGTATTCATCCATAAGCGCCGAAGCATCGCTGTCAAGTATCTTTACGCTTGAAATATCTGTGCCCAGCTTAAGAGAAACGAGTTTTTCTGTGATGCAGGGGTCATTTGCAGTAAGCATAAGCACAAGGCTCGCTCTTGCAAAAGCGGCAACAGACTTGCGAAGAGTCGGGATAATATCGTAAGACACAAGGAATGTGGCTGTAAGCTCACCGTCAACCGCAACATACATACAGCATTTGTTTCCCGCATAAGCTCTTTCTTCCTGCTTTGTGGGAGCTTCAATTTCATTTTTGAGAAGCATACTTCTGTTGCCGACGATTACACGTCTGCCTGCAACAAGAGCTTTGTAGCCGCTCTTCGGGTCATATTCAAGGTCTTCAGCAGGCGGAAGGTCACCGTCTATTGTCTCCTCGTAGCCTTCGAAGCATTCACCTATGAGACTGCCTGTATCCTTGAGAAGTGCCGCCGTAAGCGTAGCTGAATTTTCAACGGACATACGGCTCATTCTTACAGCCTTGAACTTTGTGACCTTTGCAGTGAATATGTCGGAAGCGTCCATAGCAACACTTGAAGAGTTTTCCATAATCTTTATACCGTCAAAGGCAGTAACTGCGGCATTCATAGAAGCAAGCTTACGGTTTTCTCTATAGAGGAGCACAGTACGTGCAAATTCACATAAAGCCGGTCCGCAAAGGCAAATGCAAGCAACTATCGCTGTTACAAAGAGGCTCACATCTCTGCTTCTCACCATTATTACAGTACCTGCTGCAAGACTTGCCACAAGTACACCTATATGAAGGAAGGTATAGAATTTATTTTCCTTGGGTCTTACACCTAAATTTCCGTTGAGACCCCTTATTGTATCAGCCTGAGCACAGTAAAGAGCCTTGCCCTTACCTGAAACACCCCTTAAGAGCACCTCACTGTCTGCCTTATTTTCAACAGCGTGGACACTTTCGAGCACTCCGCTTTTAACAACGACCGAAATATTTATAAGAGCTGTTTTAGCCTTTACACTTTCGCTGAGAACTGCTATCACCAAGGTGAACAAAGCGTATATATTGTAGATGTTGATATTATAAAAGGCTGTCTGCCCTTTTATGATAAGTACTATCTGATGGATAAGTACCGCTGAAAAAAGTACAAGTAAACCCGTATTGCTGTCGAAGGTTACATTTTTAACAGATTTCACAGCCGCCACAAGTCTGTCGTAGCCTATACCTGCTGTAATCATCAAGAGTGCAATATTCAGCACACCGTAAATTTTTGCACCGTCTTTGAATAAAACACTGAGTGGGCTTTCTTCGCCTGTATACAGTGCAGGCAGAAATGATAGTACAATCATTATAAATCCCAGCACGCCCAATGCAATGAGCTGTATTTTCTGCTTTGCAAGCTTACTGTGCAATATGCCTGATAATTCCTTTGCTTTCATCAGCACTTCCTCCTTTTTCTTTTTGTTCGCCTTATCTAAAATACCGTCGGCACTTTTGCCTTTGGCGTTGAATATTCCCTTTTTCTTGCGGCTTTCTGCTCTTTCAACAGCTTCGAATATATCTTCGCCGTCCTCAAGTCTTACTCTGTCGGCAACATTGCCCTTACTGTCGCCCGTAGGCACAGCCTCCAAAAGAGTTCTGTCCTCAGTTTTCTTTGAGAGAACACGAAAATTCTGCATAAACTTCTTGTTCTGCTTATCCCTTGCCTCTTTCTGAGCATTCTGAAGATATGTATCATCGCTGAAGGGAACATATCCGTCTTCCTGTTTTATATTCAGCTTTATCTCTTCAGGTATTTCCTCGGTTGAAAAAACCTCTGCATCCATCTGACTTATGGGCGTGATGCCCAGAGATTTCAGCAAATCATCAAAAGAGCCAACATACTCTGCTCCTCCGAGATTGTTTTCGGCACCCTCAAATACTCCTGCTGTTTCCCCGTAAGCTTCTTCAGGCAATTTTTCGGTTGCGGCTGTATCTTCGGTATCGTCGGTGTCCGGAGAGAGTTCTGTTTGCTGTAAGCCTTCTGTCCTATCCTCTTGTGACATTTCTTTTATTCCTTTCACTTAGCCTTAATACCGAGACGCTGTCTTGCGACCTCATACATCATAATACTTGAAGCAACGGAAGCATTGAGTGAGGTAATCTTTCCTCTCATGGGAAGCGAAAGCACAAAGTCACTCTTTTCTTTTATGAGTCTGCCGACACCTGCGCCCTCAGAGCCCACAACAAGAGCAACTGCTCCGCTGAAGTCCACCTGACACCAGGGGCTTCCGTCCATATCGGCACAGTAAACCCATACACCGCGCTTTTTAAGGTCTTCTATAGTTGAAGCAAGATTACCTACTCTTGCAACAGGAACATATTCAACTGCACCTGCAGAGGCCTTGCCTACTGCCCAGGTAAGAGAAGCGTTTCTTCTCTTGGGTATAATTACACCGTGGGCACCTGTGCATTCGGCAGTACGGATAATAGCGCCGAGGTTATGAGGGTCCTCAAGCTCATCGCAGATAATGATGAAGGGGTCCTCGCCCCTTTCTTCTGCAAGCTTAAATATATCCTCAACCTCAGCATATTCGTGGACTGCGGCATAAGCGGCAATACCCTGATGGTTGCCCTGACCGCACATAAAGTCCAGCTTCTTTTTATCTACTTCCTTTACTACTATGCCCTTGTCCTTGCATTCGGCTATGATTCTGCCTATTGAGCCGTGTTTTTCGCCTCTTACAACAAGAAGTGTATCAATAGCCCTCTCGCTTTTAAGAGCTTCTGCAACAGCATTTCTGCCTATAATTAAATCGGTATTTTCACGGTCGTTTTTCTTTTCCATGACTACCCCTCCGAATTTTACTTATAATCGATTTATTATATCACGATCGAACTGTTTTTTATTTATTATTTAGAATATTGATCATCACTTAAAGCCTTACATAAAAATTTTCTCTCACAATCTGTAAATTTACTTTAAAAGACTTGAAACTTTCGCCTTTTATTGGCATAATATAGTCAGTTATATACTAATTTATCGACAGAGGTATAAAATGATATTCGGCAAAAAGAAAGAATTCCCGTCTAATTTCGACTTTCTTATTGTGGGGCTGGGAAACCCCGGTAAGCAATATGAAACCACAAGGCACAACGCAGGCTTTATCTGTATTGATATCCTTGCTGAAAAATACGGGATAAAAATAAACAAGCTCAAATTCAAATCCCTTATGGGCGAAGGCAGAATAGAGGGAAAAAGATGTCTTCTGCTCAAGCCTCAGACCTATATGAATCTCAGCGGTGAAGCCGTAAGAGATGTGGTGGATTTCTATAAAATCCCCATAGAAAACATAATCGTTATCTGCGATGACATAAGTCTCGACCCCGGCAAAATGCGCATAAGACGCAAGGGTTCCGACGGCGGTCAGAGGGGTATGAAAAACATAATCTATCACCTTAAAGAAGATAACTTTCCTCGTATAAAAATAGGTGTCGGTGCAAAACCCAATCCCGAATATGACCTTGCAGACTGGGTAATTTCCCGTTTCACTCAGAGTGAAGCAAAGCTCATAAAGCAGGTTGCCGAAGATACAGTGTCAGCTATTGAATATATGGTCAAGGGCGATATTGACAAGGCAATGAGCAACTATAACAGCTGACGGGGTGATATTATCAGAGACAAATATTTAAAAGTCGGCTGCATTTTCGCACTGACGGCAAATCTCATTCTGTTTCTGACCAAGCTGTATATAGGTCTTGGCTCCAACAGTATCGCTATTTACTCCGACGGTGTAAATAACCTTTTCGACTCTCTTTCGGGACTCATCAGTTTTATGTGTCTGAGCTTTCTCGGTAGTCAGACTGACATTTCATCAAAAAGCTACATATCAAAAGCTGAAGAGCTGCTGACCTTCGTTATGTCGGTTATAATAGGCATCACGGGCTTCTGTTTCGCCTATTCTTCCGTGGAGCGTCTTATGTATCCCACATCGGTGTCCTACCGTACGCAATATCTTTTTATTCTTATTGCAACTGCCATAGCTAAGCTCATAATGTTCTCTGTATTCCGCACGCTTAACAGAAAGAGCAACTCCGATATACTCAAGGTTATGTCAACTGACTGTATCCTTGACTTTTTCATAACAAGCGTTACGGTTATGACTCTACTCATTTCAACCTACGGCTCTTATGCCGCTGACGCAATCTGCGGTATTGTTATCAGCATTATCATCACTGTTTCGGCTGTAAAGATGATATTTACAGCCTGCAGTAAGCTTATCGGATATGTTCCGACTAAAAAAAGAGAGGCTTTCCTCAGTGCACTTTCAGAAATACTTGATGAAGATCTCATAGAAAGTGTCGGCTTTTCAGTTTCTGTCGGCAAAACCGAAGCCTTCGTTTATTCGGCAGAGTACCCAGCAGAGGAAAAGCTAAAAGAAATCAGTAAAAAAACAGGTATAACTGTTTATATAATTTCACGAAAGGAGAACACAGAAACATCTGTGTAAAACTGAAGAATGAAAACCAAAGAACAAAATCAGACCACAAAGAAAAAGAGCAAAGGCAAGCTCGCCCTCAAAATTTTAGGCATATTCGTTGCACTTGTCGCTGTTTTCGCCGTTGTTGCTGCAATAATGAGCTCAGTAGGTAACAAGGGCAACATCGAAAAGATTGCTGCATTCGAGTCCATCGCAAGAGATGAACAGCTCGTACCCGAGAAAGACGAAAACGGCTACTGGACCTTCACTACCGATGAAGATTTCAAGGTGATGCAATTAACCGACGTACATATCGGCGGCGGCTTTATGTCACTTAAGAAAGACGCTATGGCTCTCAACGCAGTTGCAGCTATGGTTAAGGCTGAAAAACCCGACCTTGTAATTGCAACAGGTGACGTTTCATATCCGGTGCCCTTCCAGGCAGGTACATTCAACAACCTTTCATCTGCAAAGATTTTTGCCGCACTTATGGAACAGCTCGGTGTTTACTGGACACTCGGCTTCGGTAACCACGATACAGAGGCTTACAGCTACTACAGCAGAGAAGAGATTTCAGAGTTCTACGAGAATGAAGATTTCAGATACTGTCTCTATCAGCCCGGTCCCGATGATGTTGACGGCTACGGCAACCAGGTTATCAACGTAAAGAACAGCGACGGTATCATCACTCAGTCACTTTATGTCTTCGACTCGCATTCATACACTGACGGCGACTTCCTCGGCATTTTCTGGAAGTATGACAACATCCACGAGAATCAGGTTCAGTGGTACAGAGACAGAGTAAATGCATTCAACGCTCAGAACAACGCTATTCTCAAGGAGATGGGCAAGGAAGAGAACTCCTCAATCAAGTCAGCTGCCTTCTTCCACATTCCTCTCACAGAGCAAAGAGATGCGTGGTATGAATACAGAGATGCAGGCTTCCGGGATACAGAAAACGTCAAGTTCCACTACGGTGTTGCAGGCGAAGGCGGAAACATTGTATTCTGCGGCATGCACGAGGATAATCTCTTTGAGACAATGCTTGAGCTTGACTCAACAAAGGCAATTTTCTGCGGTCACGACCATGACAACAACTTCTCCGTTGACTACAAGGGCATTCGCTTTACTTACGGTATGAGTGTTGACTATCTTGCATATCCCGGCATTTACAAGCGCGGTTCACAGCGTGGTTGCACGATGATTTCATTCAGCCCCGACGGAAGCTTTGACTGCACACAGGAAAACTACTATCAGGACAAATATCAGAGCCACTATGAAAAAGAGGCTGTTGTAATGCAGGAAGTTACAAACGCACCGAAGGAAGCTGAATAAAAAATCTGCGCATTTTTGATTTCTCGTCTCCCTCTTTGAGGGAGATGTCACGAAGTGACAGAGGGAGCTTTCCGCGCCAGCAAAAAGAACGCCTCGCGTCGAGCGAAATAAAATTAACCGAGTTGATGAAAAGTCAACTCGGTTCTTGTTATATACACAAAGTAAAACCCGGCAGAAAACTCTGTCGGGTTAATGATATTATTGATTATACTTATTTACCAAAAACAGAAAGCTTGCCAAAAAGCTTATCGAAAATTGTCTTGGGTATAAGGAATATTTTTCTGAATACGGCAAATATCTTGTCATACGTTGTTTCCTCTTTTTCCTCAGGCGCAGTCAGAATCTCAATTGTATTGGCATCTTCTCCTGTCATTTCGAGATACTGAGGTCTGGTAGGATCGCTGAAAACATCAAGGTCCTCGTAGATAATTCTATCTGAAAATGCATTATATGCTGAGGAGTTCGCAGTATGACTAAGACCTTTTACAAACCATGTTCTGAAGGGGAATGCACAGGTTGAAGCATCTATATTCCATTCAGGTGACATAAAGTTATATTCAGGATATTTCTGCTGTTTATAGTCATCAGCAAACTTTGCACCGTATGTTACGCAGGTTGCACCCGATGATGTAACCGGAAGACTGACAAGTCCGTCATCCATAGTGTTTGCGCTGTCTGTAAGAGGAATTGCTGCATTACCGAATTTTGCGATAATTGCCATTTCGATATTTTCGTTATTTTCTTCAGCTTCAAGATAAATCTCTGTTGCTTTGTTTGCTATTTCACAATGGTAATATGTAACCTTTGCAATGAGCTCTGCATATTTATGGTTGGGATCGTTATAGTTTTCACCGTAGAGGAACTTCATAGCCGGAATAAAGTACTCGTCAGGTATGCATACCCACATAGTCGGAAGTGTGGAAAGTAAATCTTTTGCTGCATCAGCAATACCCTCATAAACAGCTGCTTTCAGTAAAGGTTCAGCAAAGCAATCAAGTAATGGTTTGAGAATTCCTGCTTCCTCAAAAAGATAGAGGAAATCTGTGAGTACCGGAGCATCTGCCATATCGTCAACAAAATCACATAAGCCGATGGAACTGATATTGAAATTACCGCTGAAAAGCTCACCAAGGAAGTTCATACCGCCGGTTGATGGTGCACGCAGGAGTACAGTATCAATTTTTTTGAGTTGTTCCTGATCCTTATACTCATGCAGATACGCAGTTACAATGTTTGCACCAAAGCTTGAGCCGACAAGTTCAATTCTCTCAGCATCAGTTTCTTCGAAAACCTCATTAATGCTTTCATAAAGATAAGCAGCTGAATCTACAGGAGACATTCTGCAATCATAATAGAAATCATATCTGCCGCCACCTTTGTATCTGAGACCTACAGGCTCTGTGGTAACGCCTTCCATATTTGACCCGTCAGGATTAAATGCAAGCATACCAAGAGTATCCATAACGTAGCTGTAGATAATGGTACGTAATACATTGGGCTGTTTGTTCTTTATTGATTTGAGGATGTAATCTCCGATATTATTGAGATTGCCGATAAATCTGTCTTTATCAATAGGATAGAACAATGATTTCTGCTCCGGGTCATCTTCATAATAAATCTTTACACTGCTGGCACCAAAGCCTTTAACCATAACCTGGGGATAATGGTTATAGGTTTCTCCTCTGCCTGTAACCACAACGGATTCCTCTGTTTCATTTGCAGCAAAAGCTGTAATTGAAAGAGAAAACAGAACTGAACAAACAAGCAGAAGCGATACGATTTTTTTAATTGTACTTTTCACTTGGATAACCTTCTTTCATAAGCTGAATATATAACTTGATAATACTCTTAAAATGTCCTGTATTTGTTAACAATATGTTACGGTTTAGGGCTTCGTTGTTTTTTTGTTAAAGATTACAGATTTTCCGCATAACTTCCGAAAAAAGCTCTGTTGTTTTTCCGGAAATTAAAAGTCCTGTGAACAGTAAAAGCGGCGGGGAAGCTTTCTTTCCTCGCCGCACTTTGTCGCATTACAATATAATTAATTTTACTCAAGAATATAAATCTCAACAGTTCTTCTGCCAAACTGCTTAGCCGCACTGTAGCCGTTTATGTAAAGGTCAACCACAGTATTACTGTTGTAAATAAATCCGCCTGTGTCTCCTGCTATGGCATAGCCGTAAACGTATCTGTTGTCACTTGAAACAATATACAGCCTTGAGCCGTAAGGTATCTCCCTCGGGTCAACTGCAACAACACCCTCCTGCGCTCTTCTGCCCGTAGAGGTAACCGTACCTGTGCAGTACGCTGTAGCCTTGCCGACTATCTTCTTCTTATACTTGACGGGTCTGTTGTTCTCGTCCATATCAATCTTATATGGCGGAGTCAGATCGGAAATAACCCTCTTGGCAACATTGCCGCCGTAAAGGCTCGGCTTCGAGCCCCACACAACAACCTTGCTGACGGGGTCTTTCGTTATCTCTGTCCTGACAAGCTCTTTGCTGTCATATTTACCGTCGATGTATTTCTTTTTGTAGTAATTGACCTGCTTGCCGTTTTTGCCTGCACGCTTTACATATACCTGCTCTTCATACATACTGTCGTCATATTTTACGGTAGTTTCATAGGCAATGGCTATCGTCTTCTTGACTTCTTTATATGTAACACGCTTAACCTGAACCATGGTGTTTTTTGTCAGCTCTTTACTGAGCTTCGGCGACACAATATCTTCATCGCCCAATCTTATACCTGCCATGCTGAGAAGTTCTTTGACAGTGCAGTCCGTAGTCTTGATTTTCTGCTTTCTGCCGTCACAGATAAGTGTAACGGTGAAGGCTCTGTCAATCTCCACCTTTGTATTCTCGGTTATAGGCACCTTTTTTCCCGGGCTCAGCTTATCGCCCTCCCGGAGCTTTATTCCGGACTTTTCTATGGCGTCGCCGACAGTGCCTGAGACAGTTACTATCTTAACTAATTTGCCCTCATCGTAAATGAGCACATCGTGAGGCTTTGTAACAAGTATAATACTGTCTTTTACATTGGCATCAAAATAATCAAGTATAACCTTATCGCCGTCGCCTACTTTTACACCGGATCTGCCGATGATAAGGTCTGTGTTATCTGTAAAAGACCATACCTCCTGAGTTTTTTCGTCGCAGACCACATAAGTCACAACTGTATATTCCCAGGCTACTACGCCGGCAGCGGATAAAAGGATGATAACAGCGAAAAATCTGAAGATTTTCTGCCACAGATCTTTTATAAACAAGTCAATTGTTATGATATGTTCAAGCATTGCTGTTACCTCCTTTAATCTGATAAATCCGATACATTATACTTCAAACGCAGTAAAAAGTCAAATTTTACACCTTTTGCTGAGGTTTTTCGCTTACACCCGTCAGTTTATATACTTCACTTTCTATAAGAGCCGTAACCTCATCAACGTCGAAAACTATACCCTTTGAAAGCAGAAAAGCAACCACATATTCCTTTTTCTGTTTACCTGCATTGCTGCCGAAAAGCTGCTCTGCCGCCCTGACAGCAGTCTGCACCCAGAAGAGAAGTCTCTTCTGTTTTTCTTCGGTGAGTCGCTGTTTCAGATAAGGTATGAGAAAAGTTGTAACCACTGCTGATAAAAGAGCAACAATACACTCTAAAAGTTTTGTAAAATCAAATTCCATAATAAAAAGTCCTTTCATTTAAATTATTTATGCGCCTGAACATTCAGGTGCTTTTCTATTTTATTTATTGCCTCGGTAACAGGCCCATTGCAGCCCTGCTCTCTGAGACCTTTCAGTGCCGCTAAAACGCCGTAGCAGATAACTGTCTGCTCTTCCTTGAGGGCTTTTATTTCAGTGTCCTGCTTGTTTTGTCTGAGCACCCACTTATAAAGAGCGAATATTGAGCCGAAAACCACAGCACCTGCACCCATAGCCTCTGCAAGAATTAAAAACAGTTCTTTTAACATAATAGCTTCTTCCATTTTTTCACCTCACATAAATCTGCAGTAGTCAAGGCAAATCCACCGGTTTTCTGCATACTGACCCCAATTACCCTGTACCTTGGTTATTTTTACCGTCTTGCCTTTGACAAAAGCACCTTTCTTTTCATAATGTGTACCTGCACCACTTCTTACATTGAGCACTGCGGTGTCAACCTTATAGTACCCTGCCGTATATTTATCCGGGAGCTTTTTAAACTTGATTGAGCCTTGCGAAATCACTTTTGTAAAATCCGGGTCAATATAAAAGATATCTTCGGGCTTTGCGGCAGTATTTGTTGTTGTCAGTACCCATTTGCCTTTTGTATTCTGCATCCAGCCCGCGCCCTTCATTTTGCCCTTGCCTGCACTGATATGTAAGTGATTGGCAGTTGCTCCGTCCTTACCCTCTCTGGTAATTTTTTCGTTTCTTTTGAAAATGTCCCCAACCTTCAGACTTTTCAGATCTTTGTCATCCGGGTGTGTAATCATCACTGTAAGATAATCCCGACTACCGTCAGCGAAATCTACCTTACCCGTACTCTCAAGCCAGAGAGTGTTCGTGCCATTTGTACCCACACCGTAAATCCGTCTTATCTTCATTTCATCGCATGGACAGTATATGTAGTCTTTCCCTGTATCACTACAGCCTTCGTCAATGGGATAATCTTTCGGCGTACCCGTAGTATGAGGCTTGTGAGAGGTTTTTCCTTTGTAGTTCTGGGTTATTCTCATGGTTTTGCATGGATATACTGCATAATTCATACTCTGAACCTCCACCATAAGGTAAGATATATTGCCGCAATATAAAGACATATTGTGTTTATTATTCTGTACATTGTTTCTCCTTTCTGGTTTTTTCGCAAATAAAATTGAAAACTGCCCTGCAAAATGTGCAAAGCAGTTTACCGGTCCATTGGTAAAGTATTAACTTGTCACGTGGCTTTGCGGTACCACACTTTTAATTCTATGTCTGTTTTTTGACTTTGTCAATAGTTTTTCGAACATTTGTTCTTCAAATTGCATTAAAAATACGGAACCGTCTTCACAGTCCCGTATTTCTGTTATTTTTCTAAGAATTCAAGAAGCTCACTGAGATTTTCTTCGCTTACCGTATCGAAACCCTCTTCGAATTTCTCTACAACTTCCTTAGATTTAGGGTCATCGCTGTCTTTAAGCTTACCCTTAATCATCTTAACCATCATACCCATCATCATCTTGTACATACCGCTGAGTTTTTTCATATCAAAAGCACCGGTAAGGCTGAAGAAAGGCTCGGAAATGGAGTTTTTTTCTTTTATTGAAGCGTCCTGGCTTTCACTTTTCATCATACCAACAGCCACGACAGCTTTGAGTGTACCGAATTTTACTCTCGCCTCACTGAGGCTCTGAACTGCGCCTGCCATAACCCAGCCGATAAATATTACATCTGTACCAACAGCCTCATCACTGTGTGCAAAATCATAACAGGGATACCCTGTCTTCTCTGCGAGCATTTCTGCATATCTTTTTGATGAACCTGTATTTGAAACATAAACTATTGAACTCATAAGTTGACCTTCCCCATATTATTACTTACTGATTACAGGCAGATTGAAGCAGTGCATCTGTAATCCGTTGAGGAGTCTCAGAGGCTCTGCCGCCTTGAACTCGGTACCCTCGGCAAACATCTGCTGCTGAAGCATAATTGCCGCAAGAAGTGCAGGCTCAGCCTGAGATTTGTGGCATTTGATACTCTGCATCTTGATTTCTTCAAAGTCAGTAATGTCGATAACAGTGTTTGGCTTATCAGTATAATAGAAGCCAACACCCTTGACTTTCCACGCATCGTCACGGAGCTTGCCGTCAATGAAATCGGGATAGAAATTACACTGAGCGTCCATAGCAGCATATTTCACAGCGTTACCGACTTTGATGTGGTCACTGTGGCACTCTGTTTCAAGATTCGGGTCAGCTGTGATAACATAGTCGGGTTTAATCTGTCTGATAACTTCAACTATCTTAAGTGAAATTTCTCTTTCTGAGTTATCGTTTTTATCTGCAAAGCCTAAGAAGCCGGCGTTCTTTACACCAAGGAATTTCTGAGCTGCAAGAGCTTCTTTCTGTCTTATAGTCTGTACATTGTTTTCTTTTCCGATATACTGAGGTTCGGCGTATCTGTCATCGGTTACAGTGAGCTCATAAACCTCAACACCTATAGACTTGAGCCACGCCATAGTACCGCCTGCACCTATCTGATTGTCATCGGGATGAGGCTGAACAAAAAGCACTCTTTTTGCCTTGGATAAATCGGGGGGTGCACAAAGAAGATCGGCTGCAGCAGTAACCTTTGATACAACAGCCTTGGTAGCAACAAACTTTGCCGATGAATTGCGTTTTCTCATAATTTCTTTTACTTTCATATTTTCGTCTCCTTTAGTTTGCTTTTTCCTGTTACTTCCTATTTTATATCAAATTACTTCCCGAGTCAACTCATACTCGGAAAAAATTGTCTCTATCTTTTTGTTGCAGCTTTCGGGAGAATAAACCCACTTGTCTATATAGTCGCTTTCATTATAGTAAGTTACGGCTTCATTTGGGTATTCAGCATCAAAGGAATCCACAATAATAAGTTTGATTTTCATTCTTTCGGGAATGAGATTTTTTATATATACGCTGGCGTGCTGTCCCGGTACAACTCCCGGCACATATTCGGCAAGTCCTGCAAGGTTGGGTTTGAGCTCAACAAAAATACCGTATCTTTCAACGGAGCGCACTATTCCGGGTACTGTTTCACCGGGCTTGAAAAGTGCAGCATTTTCTTCCCATGTACCGAGGAGTTCTTTATAACTCAGAGTAATTCTGCCCTCCTGGTCAACAGACTTCACAATTGCTTTTATCTTCTGTCCAGGTGTAAACCTCGCCGACGGGTGCGGTATTCTTGAAACGGATATGCTGTCTATGGGCATAAGAGCAGAGATGCCTGCACCGATATCTGCAAAAACGCCGAAGGACTCCATGTGAGTCACAACTGCATCGATAACACAGCCGGGCGTGAGAGTGGAAATATAATCTCTCATACAGTCCTCCTGGACACTTTTTCGGCTGAGCACCGCATATACATCGCCCTTTTCGTCAGTTTTAAAGTCAATGATTCTGCAAACTACAGGCTTGTTAACTCTCGATATTATGGCAATGTCCCTGACAGAGCCGTCAGAAATGCCGATAGCCCCTTCGTCTCTCGGGATAATACCCTTCATTGCACCTAAATCAACGTGCAGATTATGGTCTTTGTCACAAACAGTAGCCCTGGCTTCAAGAATTTTTCCGCTGTAGTAAGCCTCTTTCAAAGATGCCTTTGAAAGGAGAATGTTTTTGTTTTCCTGAGTCGAGATAAGATAGTTTTCCGGAAAATACTTTTTCATTTTTAAAACCCTTTCTGTTAAGCACACGGTAAAAACAGCCGTGTACGTTTATATTGTAATTTTAATATATGCTTATTTTGCCCTCTAAATGCAAAATATGTCATTTAGCCTTAATAAAGGTTGATATTCTTCCTTTATGTGTGGTATAATATATTGATAATCAAGTCAGGCGGTGAAATTTATGGATATAAGAGTAGGCGACGTGCTGGTGATGAAAAAAAATCATCCCTGCGGGAACAACGAATTCAATGTTCTTCGCTCGGGCATGGACTTTAAGCTCCAATGTAAAAAGTGCGGTCACCAGGTAATGGTGCCGAGACTAAAAGCCGAAAAGAACATAAAAAGAGTTATCCGTGAAGATACCGCCGAGTAATATAATCTTTGACCAAACAGGAGTAATCTATGCTTAATAAATTAGCTTTAGTTGAAGAACGTTTTGAAGAAATCTGTCAGAAGCTCTATGACCCTGCCGTTATAGCAGATCTCGAGCAGTACAGCTCTCTTCTTAAGGAACATAAAAATCTTGAACCTATCATCACCAAATACCGTGAGTATAAGGCGGCTGACGAAGCCCTCAGGGAGTCCCGCACTATGCTTGACGAGGGCGGTCTTGATAAGGACTTCCGCGAAATGGTGCAGGAGGAATACGAAAACGCCAAGGAAAGCACAGCTACTCTCTATGAAGAGCTGAAAATACTTCTTTTACCCAAAGATCCCAACGACGAAAGAAACGTTATAGTTGAAATCCGCGGCGGCGCAGGCGGTGAGGAGTCAGCTCTGTTCGCAGGCGTACTTTACCGAATGTATTCTATGTACGCTGAGGCAAGGCGCTGGAAAACAGAAGTGCTTTCCTCTAATCCCACAGAGCTTGGCGGCTTTAAGGAAGTCAGCTTTATGATAAGCGGTGAGGGTGCATATTCACGCTTCAAGTTTGAAAGCGGCGTTCACCGTGTACAGCGAGTGCCTGAAACAGAAACTCAGGGCAGAATCCACACCTCAACGGCTACCGTTGCCGTACTTCCCGAGGCTCAGGACGTTGATGTTGAAATCAATCCCACTGACTTGCAGATAGACACATTCCGTGCCAGCGGTGCCGGCGGTCAGCACGTAAATAAAACCGAATCCGCTATCCGCATTATCCATATTCCCACAGGTACGATTGTGGAATGTCAGGACGAGAGAAGTCAGCACAAAAACAAAGACAAGGCTATGAAGATTCTGCGTTCAAAAATTCTTGAGGCTGAAAGAGAAAAACAGATGTCATCTATTGCCGACGAGAGAAAGAGTCAGGTAGGCACAGGCGACAGAAGTGAGCGAATCCGCACCTACAACTATCCTCAGGGAAGAATTTCCGACCACAGAATCGGTCTTACCATATATAAGCTCGAGCAGTTTTTAAACGGCGACCTCGACGAAGTCATCGATGCCCTCATAACCTATGACACTGCTCAGAAACTAAAAAGCGAAAGCTAAGTGATAAATATGAAAACCAGGTATTTCAAAATACTTTCACCTGACAGCAAGGACATTGCCAAAGTGGCCTATATACTCAAAGACGGCGGTGTAGCCGCCATACCCACAGAAACAGTATACGGACTTGCGGGCAACGCACTCAAAGGACAGTGTGTCAAGAAAATATATGAGGCCAAGGGCAGACCCTCGGATAACCCTCTGATTGTCCACATCAGTGATATTTCTCAGTGGGCACCTCTTGTAAAGTGCATTCCCGAAAGTGCTATGGCTTTAGCAGAAAAATTCTGGCCGGGCCCTCTTACGATAATTCTCCCTAAAAGTGATATCATTCCCGGGGAAATCTCAGGCGGACTTGACACAGTAGCAGTGAGAATGCCCTCAAACGAAATTGCAAGAGCCATAATTGATAAATGCGGTTTCCCTCTTGCGGCTCCTTCAGCAAACACCTCAGGCAAGCCCAGCCCCACCTGTGCTCAGCACGTATATTCCGACCTTGACGGAAAAATAGAAGCCATAGTAGATTCAGGCGAATGCAGTGTAGGCATCGAGTCTACAGTCATCACACTTGCTACAGACATTCCGAGACTCCTCCGTCCCGGCGGTGTTACCCCCGAAATGCTGACAGAGGTCTTAGGCGAAATCGAAATCGACGATGCCGTGTACAACAAGCTTCAGGATGGTGCAGTTGCGGCCTCACCGGGCATGAAATATAAGCACTACTCCCCCAACGCCAGAGTTTTAATCATAAAGGGCAGCTTCGAAAACTATAAGAAATATATAGAGGACTCTGCCGAAGGGGGCGACGTTGCTCTTTGCTTTGAAGAAGAGGTAAAAGACCTTAACATAAGGTGTATAACCTACGGCAGAAAAGACGATCCCTCATCTCAGGCAAAGCATATTTTCGATGCTCTGAGAAAGGTTGACGAGGAAAAAGCGAAGACTGTTTTTGCGCGTTTCCCCGAAAATGAGGGCATAGGTCTTGCAGTTTTCAACAGGCTCGTAAGAGCTGCCGCTTTTAACATCATTGAAGTCTGAGGTGATTTAATGCTTATAATAGGACTCACAGGCAAAACAGGTGCAGGTAAAAGCACAGTTGCTCTAAGACTCAAAGAAAAAGGCTGTTATATCATTGACGGCGATGTTATTGCAAGGCGGATAACCGAAAAGAGCTCGGCAGTTTTACACGCCCTTCAGAAAGCTTTCGGTGATGATATTATCGATGAAAACGGCGAACTCATAAGAAAGCGCCTTGCAGAGAGAGCTTTTTCCTCAAAGGAGAATACCGTTCTTCTAAATAGTATTACTCACCCTGAAATAACACGCAGATTCAAAAACGAGCTCTCTGCGGCCGAAAGCCTGGGATACAAAGCAGCAGTTATTGATGCGGCGGCACTTCTTGAAAGCGACGGCAAAAATCTCTGCGAAAAAATAGTTGTTGTCCATGCTGATGAAAAGACACGCCTTGAAAGAATACTCAGAAGAGACGGCATCACAAATGAGCAGGCTATGACAAGAATAAAAGCCCAGAAAGATGACGAATATTATTTTAGCCGGGCCGATATAATAATCAGAAACCATACACCTTATAATTTAGAAGATGAACTTCTTAAACTTGAGGAGCTGATAAGTTGAAAATAAAAAAGTTTATCACCCTCGTTCTAATTCTTGCAGTATCCGTTTCAGTTCTCTACTTCGGTTCGTTGTCACTGCTTAAGACATTATATCCTCTTAAATATGAGGAATATGTCGAAGTATATGCCAAGGAAAACAATCTTTCCCCCTCTTTTGTCTATGCAGTTATTGAGTGCGAAAGCGGCTTTGACAAGGAAGCTGTTTCAAATGTCGGTGCAACGGGACTTATGCAGATTATGCCCGACACCTTCGACTGGATAAATATGAAGCTCGGCGAAGATGCTCCTTATTCAATGGCAACAGACCCGGAAACCAATATAAAATACGGTTGCTTTTTCTATGGCTACCTCACGGAAAAATACGGCAGGATACAGGAGGCGTTGGCCGCCTATCACGCAGGAATCGGCAATGTTGATAAGTGGCTTTCAGACGAGAGCTATTCCTCAGACGGTGAAACGCTCCACACTATACCATTTCCCACAACAAACAAGTATGTTAAAAAGGTTATTCTGACCGAAAACATATATGAAAAACTCTATTTCAGAAAGGAACAATAAATTATGTCACAGGAAAAATCACAGGCAGAGCTTCTCAAAGAAGAACTCTTTTTCGAAAAGAAGCACTTCTCAAATCAGATGAGCGATGAAGAGCTCGCAAAAGCAGACGACTTCTGCGAAGGCTATAAGGACTTCCTCGCTAAAGGTAAAACAGAAAGAGAATGTGTTGACTATATGGTAGAAGCCGCAGAAAAGAAGGGCTTTGTAGCTTTCGATAACCAAAAGACTTATCAGGCAGGCGACAAGGTTTACCTCAACAACAGAGGCAAGAGCATTATCCTTGCAGTTATGGGTACCAAGGGCGTTTCCGAGGGTGCAAAAATCGTTGCTGCACATATCGACGCTCCCCGTCTTGACCTTAAACCCACTCCTCTTTACGAAGCAGAAGAGCTCGCTTACTTCAAGACACACTACTACGGCGGTATCAAGAAGTATCAGTGGGTTGCTATCCCTCTTTCACTTCACGGCGTTGTTATTGATAAAAACGGCAACAGCATCAAGGTAAACATCGGTGAAGATCCTGCAGATCCCAAGTTTGTTATCACTGACCTTCTTCCCCACCTTGACAAGGAGCAGTCAAAGAGACCTCTTCTTGAGGGCATCAAGGGCGAAGAGCTCAACATTCTTATCGGCTCAAGACCCTTCAAGTCAGATTCAGGCAGCAATCTTGTAAAGCTTAACGTTCTCAAGATACTCAACGAGAAATACGGCATTACAGAAAAGGATTTCATCTCAGCTGAACTCGAAGCTGTACCTGCGCTTCCCGTATCAGATATCGGCTTTGACAGAAGCCTCATCGGTGCTTACGGTCATGACGACAGAGTTTGCTCCTATCCTGCCGCTATTGCTGCTTTTGATATCGGCACTCCTGAGCACACAGTAATGGCAGTTCTCGCAGATAAAGAGGAAATCGGCTCAGACGGCAACACAGGTCTCAACTCAAGCTTTATGAAATATTTCATTCACGATCTCGCTAAGGCAGAGGGTCTCGAGGGAAGAGATGTCCTTTCAATGTCAGAATGTCTTTCAGCTGACGTTAACGCAGGCTTCGATCCCACCTTCCCCTCAGTCCACGACAAATATAACTGCTGTACTCTCAACTACGGCGCAGTTATCACAAAGTACACAGGAGCAAGAGGTAAGAGCGGCACATCAGATGCAAGCGCTGAATTTATGGGCAAGGTTCGCCGTATACTTGATAATGCCAATGTATCATGGCAAATCGGCGAGCTTGGTGCAGTTGACGAAGGCGGCGGCGGTACCGTTGCAAAGTATATTGCAAATCTCGGCGTAGATGTTGTTGACCTCGGCGTACCCGTTCTTTCAATGCACGCCCCTTATGAAATCGTTGCAAAGGCCGATGTTTACAGCACCTACAGAGCCTGCTTCGAATTTTTCAAGTCATAAAAATTCACATAAAAATCAAAGGGCTGTCCAGGGTTCAGGACAGCCCTCTTTACATATTAATACACTTCTCACCCTCAAATATTCATAATTTAAGTTGAAAATGTTGGTTTTATTCATCGTATCACATAAATTATACACAAAATAATGTCTATCGTGCATATTTTGTTGTAAATATTCAATAAACCTGCATATTTTTAAATATTTATACCTTTTCCGCCTTGACTTTTAAATAAAAAGGCGTATAATAGTGAAACATAGCCACAGAAAAATATATGAATGGAGATAAAGAAAATGAAGGCAAAGAAAGAAATCAAAAAAATTGTACTCGCTTATTCAGGCGGTCTTGATACATCAATCATCATCCCCTGGCTCAAGGAAAACTATGAAGGCTGTGAGGTTATCGCTGTTTCAGGTGACGTAGGACAGGCTTCAGAGCTTGACGGCCTTGAGGAAAAGGCTCTCGCTACAGGCGCAAGCAAGCTCTACATCGAAGACCTCAACAAGGAATTCGTTGAAGATTACATCTACCCCACTCTTAAGGCAGGCGCTGTTTACGAAGGTATGTATCTTCTCGGCACATCATTCGCACGTCCTCTCATCGCTAAGAGAATCGTAGAAATCGCTCTCGCTGAGGGCGCTGACGCTATCTGCCACGGTTGCACAGGTAAGGGTAACGACCAGGTACGTTTTGAGCTTGCTATCAAAGCATTCGCTCCCGACATGGAAATCATCGCTCCCTGGAGAACATGGGAATTCAAGAGCCGTGAGGATGAAATCGAGTACGCTATCCAGAAGAATATTCCTCTTAAGATTACAAGAGAAACAAACTACTCAAAGGATAAGAACATCTGGCACCTTTCACACGAGGGCCTCGATCTTGAAGATCCCGCAAACGAACCCAAGTACGATGAAATCCTCGAGCTTGGCGTAACTCCCGAAAAGGCTCCCGATGTTCCCACATACATCACAATCGGCTTCGAAAAGGGTGTACCCACAACACTCAACGGCGAAAAGCTCGACGGTCCTGCTATGGTTAAGGCACTCAATGAAGTTGGCGGTGCAAACGGTATCGGTATTGCTGATATGGTTGAAAACCGTCTCGTTGGTATGAAGAGCCGTGGCGTATACGAAACACCGGGCGGAACAATCCTTTACAAAGCTCATGAAATGCTCGAGCAGCTTTGCCTTGACAAGGAAACTCAGCACCTTAAGATGCAGCTTGCAGTTAAGTTCTCAGAGCTCGTTTACAACGGCCAGTGGTTCACAACCTGCCGTGAAGCTCTCTCAGCTTTCGTTGACAAGACTCAGGAAACTGTTACAGGTGAAGTTAAGCTCAAGCTCTATAAGGGCACAATTATGGGCGCAGGTATGACATCACCCTACTCACTTTACAGCGAAGAAATGGCTACATTCGACGAGGATGAGGTTTACGATCAGTACGATGCAAACGGCTTCATCAACCTCTTCGGTCTTCCCCTTAAGGTTAAGGCTATGCTCTCAAAGAATTGGGACATCAATAAATAATAAGAAAAAGGGTGTCGATGACACCCTTTTTTAAATGTAAAATGCAAAGTGAAAAATGACCCTTAGATTTCGATAAACAACAAAACATCTCCCGCCGATTAAGGTGGGAGATGTTTATTTAGAATACATATGTTATTCCGCTTGTACCGTTGTCGGTATATACAATTCAAATTCATCTGCTAAAACAGCACTGATATCTCCGACAATTTCACCTGCCATACCGATAGCGACACCCTCATTGTCCGCTTCAAATTCTACCCACGCTTCTTCTTCGCCGTCGGGTACCGTAATTGAGATTTCTCCTTTATAATGAGTTTCTCCGTCTTCACCGACGCTTTCCTGCAAAATTATTTCCTGCTGAGTTTTTTCGCCGTTTATAAATACAATCACTTTCTGTACGGCGGCCTGCGCAGCCTCAGATATGGCTTCGCCCACGGCACCGTCGGTTGCTGCATTGGCAAAAATACCTATGGAGCAAATAAGAGAAATTACAACCAATGCCGTAATGAGTATTCTTTTGCAGCCAATATACTTTTTTCTGTTTGTCATATACATAATCCTTTCTTCAGCTTCATCGGAAGGTTGGATTTTTGAAAACACTTCTCTGTATTCTTTTTTATTCATTTATCCAATCATCTCCCAATCTTTCTTTTAGTTTATTTCTTGCGCGGTTAAGTCTTGTTTTTACGGCAGATTCTTTAATTTTAAGCATTCCGGCAATATCTTTTACAGATAAATCCTCGTAATAAAAAAGATGTATAACCGTGCGATCCTTCTTCGGCAACTCCATAACTGCATTGAATAAATCCCATTGTCGTGAAGTATCGAAGATTTGTGGCGAAACAATTTCCGTATCATCTATATTCAAATGATTTCTGAAGAATAATTTTATATAATTCTTGCTTTCATTGACACAAACAATTGTCAGCCATTTATCCATATGCTCTTCACTTTCAAAAGCTTTTGTAAATCTCCAGAGTTTCAGAAATACATTTTGCATTATATCCTCTGCATCGTGGGTGCTTTTTGTAAATGAGAGCGCTATTAGAAAAAGCCTCTGGCTATTGCGCTTTACAGCATATATAAAATCATCTTCTGTCATTGTTTCACCACCTGTATGAGAAAGGTCCTTTCACTATTATAACAAATGAAGCAATAAAAAGGTTACATATTTTTTTGTAACTTAAAGTGCAAAATGCAAAATGATTTGTTTGGCTATTGACAAAACAGTATTTTTTTAGGATAATTAATGAAACATTATATTTGAGGTGACCTTATGGAATTCAGATTTATTGATAAATCTTTTTATAATGAACTTACACCGCAAATATATAGGATTCAATCTATG
>JAZSMR010000058.1:0-3039 GCA_045535965.1 Acutalibacteraceae bacterium | reverse complement strand
GCAGGCACTAAGCAGAGAACCTGCAAGAACTGTAAAAAAGTTCAGAAGGCAACAGTTAAAAAATTAGTTCTCGGCGAAATTGAAAATCTCACAGCCACCGTTAAGGGCAATGACGTTGTGCTTAATTGGGATGCCCTTGAAGGTGCAACAGGCTACAGAGTTTATATGTTTGATAAAGAAAAGAATAAAAATGTCAAGTTAGCTTCAATCAAAGGTAAAATCACTTATACCGTATCAGACCTCGAAGCAGGCGAAACATATTATTTTATAATCAAGCCCTACAACAAAACAAGCAGCGGAACAGTTACTTGGGGCGAGCTTTATATCACAAGTGCCGAAATACCGGCAGAAGAAGTGACAGCATAAATTTCAAGCGGCGGGATAAAACCTGCCGCTTTTGCTATGTGCGACGCGTACCAAAAAAACTAAAAAAATATCTGTAAAGCTATTGACATTTACACTCATCTTTAGTATAATATCCAAGCTGTAAAGTTATTGGTCTTTACACCAAAGAGGGAGGGAAGTAAAAATGGCTAAAAATCTTGATGTAATTATCCTTTTTGATATTTACGGCGATATGCTCACTCAGAAGCAGCAGGATTTTATCAGCTATTATTACAACGACGACCTTTCCCTTGCGGAAATAGCCGAAAACGAAGGTATCACAAGACAGGGTGTCCGCGATGCAATCAAGCGTGCAGAGGCTCAGCTTTTCTCCTTTGAAGAGCACTTAGGCTTACATAAGCGCCTTGAGAAAACAAAACGCGGTCTCGAGGAAATCGGTGAGCTGGTGAAGCTCATAGACGAAATCAACCGCCGCACTATTCTCTCAAGAGAAATCAACGACGCAACGGCAAGAATTTCCGCCCTGACACAAATAATCAGTGAGTAAAGGAATGATATAATGGCATTTGAAGGTCTTTCAGACAGACTGGAAGCCGCCTTTAAAAAGCTCAGAAGTAAGGGTGCCCTTACAGAGAGCGACGTAAAGGAAGCCATGAGAGAGGTACGTCTTGCTCTTCTTGAAGCTGACGTAAACTACAAAGTTGCTAAGGATTTCACTAAGACAGTTACCGAACGCGCTATCGGAGCAAAGGTAATGGAAAGCCTTACACCCTCGCAGATGGTTATCAAAATCGTTAACGAGGAACTTACAAATCTCATGGGCGGTACCAAGTCCCGACTCAATACTGCTAACCATCCGCCAACGGTCGTAATGATGTGCGGTCTTCAGGGTAGCGGTAAAACAACTCACAGCGCAAAGCTTGCTCTTATGCTTAAGAATAAAGGTCACAGACCGCTTCTTGTAGGTTGTGACGTTTACAGACCTGCGGCTATCAAACAGCTTGAGGTTGTGGGCGAAAAGGCAGGTGTGCCTGTATTCCAGCTGGGTCAGATTGATCCCGTTGAAATTGCGAAAAAGGCAGTAGCTCACGCCAAGGATCACGGACACGACTACGTTTTCCTTGATACAGCCGGTCGACTTCACGTTGACGAAGAGCTTATGACTGAGCTTAAGAATATCAAAAGCGAGGTTCATCCTCACGAAATTATGCTTGTTGTTGACTCAATGACAGGTCAGGACGCAGTAAATGTTGCGACCTCCTTCAATGAGGCTCTCGGCATAGACGGTCTTCTTCTTACAAAGCTCGACGGTGATACACGAGGCGGTGCGGCTCTTTCAGCAAGAGCAGTAACAGGCAAGCCCATCAAGTTTGTGGGTACCGGTGAAAAGCTCGGTGATATCGATGTTTTCCACCCGGACAGAATGGCTTCGCGTATTCTCGGTATGGGCGATATGCTCTCTCTTATTGAAAAGGCAGAGCAGGAGCTCGACGAAAAGAAAGCAAGAGAGCTTGAAGAAAAGCTCAGAAAAAACAAGTTTGACTTAAACGACCTTCTTGACCAGCTTCAGCAGGTAAGAAAGATGGGATCAATAAAAGATCTTCTGAAGATGATACCCGGTGTAGGAAAGAAGATTGATGATGTAGAGGTTGACGAAAGACAGTTTGACAGAGTTCAGGCACTTATTCTTTCAATGACACCTCAGGAAAGAGAAAAGCCCGATATCATCAACCCCTCAAGAAAACGCCGTATCGCAGCAGGTGCGGGTATGCAGGTTGAAGACGTCAACAGACTTCTCAGTCAGTACCGTCAGATGCAGAAGATGTTCAAGCAGATGAACGGTAAAAGCTCAAAGAAAATGCAGAAGCGTATGAGAAATATGCCCGGCATGATGCCTCCCGGTATGGGCGGACCCGGTTTCGGCTTCTGATAAAATGCGAATTTAATCGCGTACAAACAGTAAACAGCACGAAAGTGTTAAAATATTAAATTGCAAAATTAAATTTGGAGGTTATTCAAAATGGCAGTAAAAATCAGACTTCGTCGTATGGGCGCTAAGAAGGCTCCCTTCTATCGTGTAGTTGTAGCAGATTCAAGATATCCCCGTGACGGTCGTTTCATCGAAGAAATCGGCTACTACAATCCTATGAGAGAACCCGCAGAAATCAAGATCGATGCTGAAAAGGCTCAGAAGTGGATTGCTAACGGTGCACAGCCTACTGACACAGTTAAGGTTCTTCTTAAAAAGTGCGACATCATTAAATAATTGATGGAGGAACGCACTTTGAAAGATTTACTTGTATCAATTGCCAGCGGTTTGGTTAATGAGCCGGATAAGGTGACTGTTGACGTTGACGACATTAACGAAGAAGGTGTAGTTGTATACCACCTTCACGTTGCTCAGGATGATATGGGTAGAGTTATTGGTAAGCAGGGCAGAATTGCAAAAGCTATCAGAACCGTAATGCGTGCAACTGCAAACAGAAGCGACACGAAGATTTCAGTAGAAATCGACTAAAAAATTATTCCCCGTCTAAAAGATGGGGAATTTTTTTGGGCTCTATAATAAATGTTGGGGTAACCAATAGAGCCTACAAAAAATAAAATAAAAAAGTAGAGCATAATTGGTAAAAATCCGTTAAAATGGAATTGTCGAGAAACCATGAACGGAGGACCAAATATGCTCTACACACA
>JAZSMR010000142.1:0-19877 GCA_045535965.1 Acutalibacteraceae bacterium | reverse complement strand
GGCACAAGTTTCGCCCAACCGGCCATTCCTGTCTGTCTGTAGACCTTATCTTTGGTAACAGGTTTCATCAGCGTCCCTGTTTCGTGAGGATAAATCAGCATCTGAATTTTACCTATAATAGGAAATATAAGCGGCAACAGAATTTTGAATGCCCCCATATCCCATGCAAGAAATGCAAAAAGCATACAATTAAAAAATACGGGGTCCCAAAAATTGGGATAGTTGACGATAAAGCTTGATACGCGCCGAAGCTTTTTAAGGGTGATCTCTTCTTTCATCGATAACTGGTCTTCCATACCATAAATACCCTGCTGATAAGCTTCTATATTATAGTATATACCCCAACCGTCATACTCCGGCAATGTACCGACAGATACGCCTTCATTTGCAGGCAGAGTATAAACTCCCACCTTGAGTTCCTGATCCGTAAGATTTTCTACATAGATCCATGTGTGTCCCATACCGTGGATATCCGATTTATCATAGAACACGTAAAGGTCAGCAACAATATCATTATCTTGCAGGGGCTTGCTTTCTTCGGGAGTTGTTGTTTCCTCATCAGACGGAGGTGTTGTATCGTCTTCTGGAGTTGTAATACTTTCCTGCTGATTAGCCGTATCTTCGATTACTGTGCCCTCATCTGCTGCAAAAGCAAAAGGTGCAGATGTAAGCATCATAACAGCTATAAGTATAAGGCTCAGAATTTTCTTTGTAATTTTCATAGGGTAACCTTTCGTTTTAGGGCTTTAATCATATTCTGCCAAGACTCTTGAGTGTTGCAGGCTTAAGATAAGCCCTTGAGCCTGAGCCCACCTGCCTGAAGGTCTGGTCCATAGTAACACCCTTCATAGGCAGCTCATAGTAATGGGTTTTCATTCTAACCTGAAGCGTACCAAGAGGCGGCCAGATAAGATGTATGAGCTTTTTGCCCCGGCTGCATCCGGCATTCCATATCTTAAAAGCAAAGTACATACAGTTGAAAATGGGATCCCAATGATTTGGGAAGTCTAAGAGTGCGTCGGATACGTCTTTTACCTTTTCGGCTGTAAGCTCGTCTTTCAGACATATCTGATTTTCCATACCGTAAACCGTCTGGGTATATGCCTCTACATTATAATATATACCGAAGCCGTCTTTTCTGGCAAAGACTCCTACGGACACGCCTTTATGGGCAGGTACAGTATACAGTCCCACCTTCATGGGCTTGTCTGTGAGATTTTCGAGATATACCCACATGTGACCTACAGGGTGAATATCCGTTTCCATAATATAGATATAATAATTTGCTACAATCTTATCTTCTTTTGCCTTGACACTGTCTGCCGCATAAGCTACAGGCACCGCTGTTAAACAAATAACAACTGCAAGTATCAGGCTGAGGATTCTTTTCTTCATTGTCATAACAATTCCGCCTTTTGTCTTTATTCTTTTTAAAGTTTATACCTAAAACTTTCCTATGTCAACATTTTTCCCGTAAACATAATAATTTTTATGACTTTACATGACCGGGCACTGCTTTACTCCCCCTTTCACGCGTACCCGGGTACGGCAAAAACTTGCCTTTATGCTTTGTTTATGATATCATATCAAAAAGCCTCAGAAAGAAGTGTATATAATGAAAAGCAATATAGTTCTTATCGGTATGCCTGCTGCCGGCAAAAGCACTATCGGCGTACTCCTTGCAAAATCCCTGCTCAAAAGCTTCGTGGATACTGACCTGATTATTCAGAGTGAGTACCGCTGCGGACTTTGTAATATAATAGAAAAAGAGGGCACCGACGCTTTCCTTAAAATTGAAAACGACGTGATCCTTTCTCAGGACTACCGTTCGAGTGTTGTCGCAACGGGCGGAAGTGCGGTTTACGGAAAAGAGGCTATGGCGCATCTTAAAAAGAACGGCGTTATTGTTTATCTCGAGCTTTCCCCGGGCGAAATTGAGAAGCGTATCGGCAATATTCACACAAGGGGTGTTGCAATGAAAAACGGCACAACTCTCAGAGAGCTTTATGATGAGAGGACTCCCCTATATAATAGGTATGCGGATATAACTGTGAACTGCGACGGCAAGACAGCTGAGGAGACGGTGGAGGAAATAGTGGAGAAATTAGCAATGAGCAATTAGCAATTAGCAATGTGGTCGCGGGTTTACCTGCTGTTATCAGTCAGTTTCCTGCCGCAAAGAAGGATTTCTCAAAATAAGAAGTTATAAATATAAAGAGGCGCCTTGAAATGAAGGCGCCTATTTGATTTTTTTGTTTTGTTTGGCGGGTAGTATTTTATATCCATTTACTACTGCAAACGGATATTATACGGAGCGAAGCGACCCTCATTGCTAATTGCTCATTGCTAATTACTAATTAAAATTAAATACACCCGGGGAGAAAACCGAGTGCTTTTAAAAGGAGAAAATATGAAGAAAACATTATAGTGGAGTAAGCATTTTAAGGTGAGAGCTTTTCGCTCTCTCGTGTACTCTCTCTTGAGTACAGCCATATAATACACTATGAAAAACAAAAAATCAAGTGTTTTTTCAGAAAAAAATTCCAAAATTTGCTGTTTCTACCCTTTAGTTAAAATGTGAGAACTTCGCTAATGGTTTTTGTGCAAAATAACGAAGAATATATTTTCTATACTCCTTAAACTTGATATTGACACAGGGGATATAATTTTGATATAATAACTGAGTATATATTTTTGTTTAAACGGGAGGGTTATTTATGCCCCACTATATTCCTGAGGACTATGTGCCTCACCTGTCACTTCGTGACACTGAAATTGCAATAAAAAAAGTAAAGGACTTCTTCGAAAGAGACTTAGCTATTGAGCTTAACCTCACAAGAGTTTCGGCTCCTCTTTTCGTTGACACCGAAAGCGGTCTTAACGACAACCTCAGCGGTACCGAGAGACCCGTATCATTCGATGTCTTCAGCGGTAAGAATTTCGAGATAGTGCACTCCCTTGCAAAGTGGAAGCGTTTCGCTCTTAAGATGTACGGCTTCAGCGAGGGTGAAGGTCTTTACACAGATATGAACGCTATCCGCCGCGACGAGGATACGGACAATATACATTCAATTTTCGTTGACCAGTGGGACTGGGAGAAAATCATCAGCAAAGAGGACAGAACCGAGAAGACTCTCAAATCAACCGTAAAGCTCATCTATGCTGCTCTTCGTCATACTGAATACTACATAACCAAGGAATACAACTTCATCGGCTCACTTCTTCCTGAGAAGATTACCTTTATCACCTCAGACGAGCTTGAAGAAAGATACCCAACACTCAGCCGCAAAGAGCGCGAGTACGCTGCCGTAAAGGAACACGGTGCAATTTTCCTTATGAAGATCGGTGCCAAGCTCAAAGACGGCAAACCTCACGACGGCAGAGCACCCGACTATGACGACTGGACTCTCAACGGCGACATTATTGTTTACTATCCTGTGCTCGACATTGCTCTTGAGCTTTCATCCATGGGTATCCGTGTCGATGAAGAGGCTATGGAAAGACAGCTTAAGGAAAGCGGCTGCGAGGACAGAAAGTCACTCCCCTTCCACAAGGCACTTCTTAGCGGTGAACTCCCCTACACTATCGGCGGCGGTATCGGTCAGTCGAGAATGTGTATGTTCTTCCTGAGAAAGGCGCACATTGGTGAGGTGCAGTCATCTTATTGGGATGAGGAGACAATCAAGTATTGCAAGGAACACGGCGCAGAGCTTCTATAATTCGGACTGCGGAATTCGGAATGCAGAATTGCGACAAAGTTAAGGCGAGTAGGGAAGTCCCTACCCGCCTTTTTAAGTTGTAATAGAATACGGAAAAGTTTGTGCAGGAGGTGAGCAGCGGCTCCATTAAACCGCTGCGCGGTTTACGGCTGCTACATCAGCCGACCCGAACGCAGTTCGGGTATGGAGCCGCAATGCCGTTTCCTCATCAGACTAAAAAAGCGGCAGGATAATCCTACCGCTTAAATTTATTGAGATGTAAACCTGGCGGGCAGATAGTCATTTCTCAGACGAAATTACCCCGCAATTCCGAATTCATAATTCCGAATTCCGAATTAAATCAGATGCCGCCACCTACTGAGCCGTCCCATGTGTCAACTGTGGTAGCCTTCATTTCGTCTTCGTCAAACCAACGTGTCGTTACAGCCTTTGTCTCTGTGAAGAAGCGGAATGCATCCTTACCGAGACAGTGAAGATTGCCGAAGAATGAGAGCTTGTGGCCTGTGAAGGGGAATACGCCAACGGGTACGGGGATACCAACGTTAACACCAACCATACCGCCGTCTGTTCTCTTTGCGAACTCTCTTGCATAGTAGCCGTTCTGTGTGAAGATAACTGAGCCGTTTGCAAAGGGATTGCGGTTCATAAGAGCAAGACCCTCTTCGAAGTTCTTTACTCTCTTGATGCAAAGCACGGGGCCAAAGATTTCCTGAGTACCTACAGACATTTCTTCTGTTACGTTGTCAAGAATTGTAGGACCTACATAGAAGCCGTTTTCATAGCCTTCAACCTTAGCACCTCTACCGTCGAGAACGAGAGTTGCACCCTCTTCGATACCCTTGTTGATCCAGTTGATAACTGAAGCCTTGTGCTCAGCTGTTACAACGGGGCCGAGAGTTGATTCGGGGCAGTATGCAGGACCGAGCTTGAGCTCTTCAGCGTACTGCTTGAGAAGAGCAACCAGCTTATCAGCAATGCTTTCCTGAGCAACAACTACAGGAAGAGCCATACATCTTTCACCTGCGCAGCCGAATGAGGAGTTGATGATACCTCTTGCACTTCTTTCAAGAGCAGCGTCTTCGAGTACAAGTGCGTGGTTCTTAGCTTCGCAAAGAGCCTGAACTCTCTTGCCTGTTGCTGAAGCTTCTTTATATACGTGAAGGCCAACCTTTGTTGAACCGACAAAAGTGATACCCTTAACATCGGGGTGCTTGAGGAAAATGTCAGCTTCAACTCTTGAGCAGGTTACAAGGTTAACAACGCCCTTGGGAAGACCTGCTTCATAAAGGAGCTCGTTAAGTCTCATAGCTGTCATGGGAGTCATTGAAGCGAGCTTGAGTACCATTGTGTTACCTGAAGCAATGCAGCAGGGAACCATCCAACCCATAGGAATCATACCGGGGAAGTTGAAGGGTACGATACCTGCAAAAACACCGAGGGGCTCATAGTAAAGAGTTGTGTCATAGCCGTTTGATGTGTCTCTCATTGCGTCGCCCATAAGAAGAGAGGGAGCGCTCAGTGCGTGTTCAACGGGTTCTTTAACCTTGAGGATATCGCCCTTTGCTTCTGAGAGAACCTTACCGTGCTCTGTTGCGCAAAGCTCTGTAAGCTCATCCATGTGCTCGATGAGAAGCTCACGGAATTTATAGAGAACCTGTACTCTTTTCATAACGGGTGTGTTTGACCATGCGGGGAATGCAGCCTTAGCTGACTGAATAGCAGCTTCAACTTCTTCTGAGGTACAGCAGGGTGTTTCAGCGATAACTTCACCTGTGCTGGGATTGTAAACGGGCATATATTTTTCGGTCTTTGACTCTACCCATTCACCGTCAATGAAATACTTTAATCTTTTGATCTGTTCCATTTTAGTAACTCCTTATTGTTATTTTTTTATATCGCCTTATATTAAGCCACAAAATTGTAAATAAATCAATAGTCAGGCTCAATTTTTCCGAATTTAAACGATAATTTTTTTCACCGCTTTGATTAAATCTTCCTTTGCAGAGGCTTTTATTTGTTCAAAGGACAGGTGCTCAGGGTTAGTTTCAACCACCTGAGCGATTCCGAGGTCATTGATGAGCTTTTCGTCGGCAGTGTTAAGACCGACTATGGCGGCAACTCTCGTATGTGCACATCTCTTTGCAACGCCGAAGGGAAGCTTACCCATAAGGCTCTGAGAATCCATTTTGCCCTCACCTGTTATAACAAGGTCGGCTTCTTTTACCTTTTCATCGAATGAAAGCATATCAAGTATATGGTCAATGCCGCCCTTGAGCTTACCGCCGAGGAATGCAACGAGTGCGAAGCCGAGACCTCCTGCGGCACCTGTGCCCTCATACTGTGAGAAGTCTTTTTTCAGGTACTCTGCCGAAATATCTGCAAGGTTCTTAAGACCCGAGTCAAGTATCTCTACCTGTTTTTCGCTTGCACCCTTTTGGGGGCCGAATATGTAAGCAGCTCCGTTTTTGCCGTAAAGAGGATTTTTAACGTCGCAGAGTACGGTTATTTCGCTTTCCTTTATTCTTTCATCGAGAGAGGATAAATCAATGCTGACTATATCAGAAAGTCCTTCGCCGCAAAGGGAGACGCTCTCTCCGTCCTCAGAGAGAAATTTTCCGCCGAGGGCAGCAGTACAGCCGATACCGCCGTCAGTTGTGGCACTTCCGCCGATGCCTATGAAGAATTTTCTTATACCTTTACCGAGGGCGTGTTTTATTATTTCACCCGTGCCGTAGGTCGATGCCCTCATTGCATCGTTTTCTTTTTCTACGGTGATACCCGAAGCCATTGCCATTTCAATTACGGCAGTATCACCGTGAATTATGGCGTAGTAAACATCTATATCTCTGCCAAGAGGGCTTTTTGCCTTGAGCTCAACCTTTTCGCTGTCCTCTACCGCACACATAAAGCTTTCTGTCATACCCTCACCGCCGTCGGCAATGGGAAGTGAGATTATTTCGAGGTCGTCTCTTTCCTCCAGCAGTGACTCTTTAACGAGATTGCAGACCTCAAACGACGATAGAGTACCCTTGAAAGAGTCGGGAGCAATAACTATCTTTTTCATTTATATTACCATCCTTCTGAGTTCTTCTATACTGTCAAGAACAGGTGCACCTGTCTCAAGAAGTCTCTCCTTTGACTGATGTCCTCTTGCAATAAGAACGCAGTCACAGCCTATGTTTTCGGCAACCTCAAAATCGTGGAGAGTATCCCCCACCATAAGCACCTGAGCAGGGTCAATGTCATTCTGAGTAAGCCAGGCAAGAGCAATACCCACCTTGCCTTTGACATAGATATCCCTCGCACCTAAAAGCTCTGTGAAAAGATAATCTATATCGTGTACCCTCACCTGCTTCTCAAGCCATCTCTGCTCCGTCTGAGAAAGAATAATCTGCTCAATGCCCTTATACTTAAACTCCCTTATGACACTTTCAGCGTCGGGAAAAATCTCAAGCTCGTAAAATCTTTCGTCAAACTCCAATACATATTCCCTTGCAATGTCCTCGAACTTTTCATTTTCAAGGTCGAAGTCAAGACTTTCATAGAACTTTATAATAGGAAACTGAAACTTTTCCTGATACTCCTCAAGGTCTTTTATAAGAATTCTTCCGCGCCTTGAAAGAAGGGTGTTTTCCACTTCGAAATTAATCTGTAAATCGTCAAGTATTGTACCGTTCCAGTCCCAGATTATGTATTTATACTTCATCTGTTTTTTCTTCTCCTTTGAGTCTTTGTCTCTTACAGCATTCTGCTTTCGATATATGAGACAAGGTCTCCGATATTGGTGAATTTTTCAGCGTCAGAGTCGGGGATATCCATATCGAAGCTCTCTTCTATTGACATAAGCATTTCAACCGTATCGAGACTGTCTGCCATAACGTCTTCTATGGTGGTACTCTCGCTGAGTTTTTCTTCTTCGATTCCCGTCTGCTCACTGATGATTTCTTTTATTTTCTGTAAGGTATCCATTTGTAATTCATCTCCTTAAATAATATTACATAGGCTTATTGTTTGTCAAGTAAAGGCGTTTAATTCTACCCCGTGAACTTCTTATGAAAATATATTTTTCTCTTTGCATAATCCTTCTCTCTTCTGACGAAACTCTCTACACCAAAAGTCAAAGGGAGATACATATTATGAAACTCAAAGCTATTGATATATCGGTTTTTGCGGCACTTATTATCTGCATTATCGCAACTGTGTCATTCGAAAACAGCTGTAAGGGTATAAGAGAAGAAGTCCTGAGGCTTCACGTTATTGCAAATTCCGATGAGGATTATGACCAGGAGCTGAAGCTCAGAGTACGTGATGCAGTGCTTCTGTCGGGAAAGACAATCTTTTCGGGCAGTGAGGATATTATTTCTGCCGAAGGAAAAATTGCAGAGAAAGCAGATGTGCTGAAATCCGCCGCAGAAGAAACTATAAAAAATCTCGGTTATGACTATGACGTTAATATCGAGCTTGCAAGAAGCTACTTCCCTACCCGTATATATGACAACCTCACTCTGCCGGCAGGGTACTATAAGGCTGTGAGAATAGTTATCGGCGAGGGTAAGGGCAAAAACTGGTGGTGTATTATGTTCCCACCTCTTTGTCTGCCTGCGGCAACGGGTAGCAAAGAGGTCATAAGCAACTACTTAAACGAAAAAGAAATGGCTATTGTGACGGCAAACCCGAAATATGAGGTGCGTTTCTGGCTTGTCGAGAAATATTATGATATTAAAAATAAGTTTTTTGTTGAAAATTAATGATTTTTCTTCCCGGATGTTGCAAATTCTATTGAAAATGTTGCATATTAATGATATGATTGTTACGTACAGATTAATACCCAACATAAAAAACAGGAGTGATATGAAATGAAAAAGTATGATATTTTAGTTGCCGGTGCATCTACAACAGGTGCATGGTTCGCTAAGAAAATGGCAGAGCAGGGTCACAGCGTACTCGTAATCGAAAAGCAGAAGCCCGACAATGTATCAAGAGAGTATGACATTTTCCACATGGGCAAGCTGGAAATGGAGAGATTCGGTCTCGATATTCCCAAGGAGGGTGACGAAGATTACGGCTTTGTCTTCACCTCTGGCAGAAGCTACTCACCCTACGGTAACTACTCAAAATACGGCAACGAAACTGTTATCGGTATGCACAAGCACGAGTTCATTATGAAAATGAACCGTCAGGCCGAGGCGGCAGGTGCAAAGATCATTTACGGTGCGGCATTCAGCGACTTTCTCAAAGACGAAAGAGGCAAGATAATCGGCGCCAAGTACATAACAGACGAGGGTGAACAGCAGGTAGAAGCAAAATTAGTTGCAGACTGCACAGGTATCCCCTCAGCGGCAAGAAGAAAGCTCCCCGACAATGCTTATGTTGAAAACTTCGCACTCAAGCCCGAGGATATTTTCTATGTTGTCCTTTACTATGCAAAATATACCGACGAAAAGATCAACCCTCTGGATCATCACGGCTTCTTTATGCAGTATAAGTCCTGGTCAGCTCCCAGCGGTGACGACCACGGCGCAATTTTAGGTGTCGGCGCAAACCACGCTTACGAATATGCAGAAGAGATATTCAACAGAGATTGGAAAAAAAATGTACCCTGGCCGAAATACACAGTTGACAAGGTAGAAAAAGGTATGACTCCTTACCACAGAACTCTTTACTCCTTCGTTGACGACGGCTTTATTGCAATGGGCGACACCGCGTTCCTGACAAAGCCCACCTGCGGTGAGGGCTGCACATCGTCACTTTATCAGGCAGAGATTGCTGTAGAGGTTATTTCAAAGCTCCTCAAAGAAGGTAAGCCTCTCACTAAAGAAAATATGTGGAGTATCAACAAGCGCTACTTCAAGGTTCAGGGTAAGGATTTCGATGCCCTTAGACCTATGCTTATAGGCATAGTCAACTTCAGCTATGACGAGGCTGAGTATCTTTTCAAAAACGACGTTATTTTCAGTCAGAAGATTCTTGGCGGTATGGGTCAGGAGCTGGAGCTTTCACCCAAGGACATTGCGAAGATTGTCGGCGGTATTTTAGCAGGTGTTGCTACGGGCAAGCTTAAGATTGAAAATGTAAAAAAGACCCTTACGGGTCTTATGCAGAGTGGCGAGGTTGGCAAGCTTTATGATGAATATCCTGATTCACCTGCGGGATATTTTGCATGGAAGGCAAAGGCTGATGCTCTTTGGGAGAAAATCGGCAAGATGGCGGACACTTGCGACCCTGAGATTTTAAGAAAAATAGGCAAATAAGTAAAGTTTTGTCAAACTTTTACAAAAGTTTGCAGGGTGTGGGACAGAGTCCCACAAATGAAAATTACTTTGATATTATTTTATAATTTAATATCATTGACGGCGCGGAAAAGGCTTGTTAAATTAACAACGTCTTTCCCGCCGTTTTTTGTTTCTTTAATACGTAAGGTAGTTACTAACGAAGCTTATATGTTTTACTTTTGTTGTTTTTGTATATCGTTTCTTATACACTCTACACCGCTCAAGTCGCGGAGGCTCATACTTTTGTCGGTTGTGACAAAAGTATGCAAAAACACGCTTTTCTCTATTCTGCCGCAAGATGAAAAATTACCGTGTCAGGCTGTTTATTTACTTTTCTGTTTGCCCCCTTTCTGCTCACCGCAGTATAGGAAAAGAAGATTTCTGCTTATCGGTAATTTTTCAATTGCTGCCGCCGGCTTTACCTCTGCTCGTCTGCCGAACAGCTCTATTTTCCGCTTACTTATATTTAATGAGCCGCTACAGATTCGACTTCCTCGGCCTTGTCATATTCGCACTCGTTATAAGACCAATTTACTGCTCGACCGCTATACCGCTACGTTTCTCTTTTCCGCTGATGAATTCCTTTTTACGTCCGTCACTGACGATTTCCGTAAGGTTGAGATAGAGGGGAAGTGTGGCTCCGTGAAATCGCTTCGGGCGATTTCCGAGAGTGCCCTTAAGGCACTCTCGCGCCGTTCACGGCGACGGAGCCACCGACTTTGCCGTCACCGCCCGCTGACTGAATCGTCAGGAAATAGTAATCTGTAAAACCGGCGGGGAAACGGCTGTTTATTCAGTATCGGTCCGACGCCACTTTGTACTTTGCATTTTGCATTTTGCACTTTAATGATGATGGTGGTGTCCGCAGTGGTGTTCACTGACCTCAATATGACATTCCCTTTCGTGACAGTGCTCCTCTGTTCTTTCGAGCTCGAGTGTGGAGTGCACTATGCCGTGCTCTCGGAGCTCTTCTCTGACTTTATCCTTGATAATATGTGAATCCTCATCTGTTACGATATGCATTGTGGCATATACGCTGTGCCCGTCAACTGTGCGAATGTGTATGTGGTGCACGTCTTTGACACCCTCGATTTCGCTCAGGTGCTCTCTGATTTCCTCTACAGATATGCCGTCGGGAGTTTTCTCAAGAAAAAGATCGAGTATCTCCTTTAAATTTTTCACTGCGTTTATGAGTATGAACACTGCAACGCCTATAGACATAATCGGGTCAATTATGGCAAGGTCCGTAAATCTCATAACAACTGAGCCCACAAGGACAACAATCCAGCCCAAAACGTCTTCCAGCATGTGAAGATTGACAGCTTTCTGATTGATGGAATCGCCCTCACGTGTGAAGTAGGCTGCCGTAAAATTCACTGCCGCACCTATAAGGGCAAAGACTATCATACCGTCATAGTTTATTTCCGTGGGGTTGAGTATTCTGTTTATGGCGTTTACCGTAACGGCAACTGAACCGAAAAGAAGTATGAGGGTTGTGATGAGTCCCCCGAGAACGGAAAATCTCACATAGCCGTAGGTATATTTTTCGTCGGGCGCATTTTTGCTTTTCTTTTCAAGAAAGAAGGCAATGCCTATGCTTGCGGCGTCGCCTATATCGTGTACCGCGTCGGACATAACTGCAACACTTCCGGTGAAGATGCCGCCGAGAAACTCGAATACTGAAAAGGAGAGATTGAGTAAAAATGCAATAAGGATATTTTTTTCGCTTTTCATAAATGCCACCTTGACTTTTTGAATTTATGATAATACAATATATATGATACCGAACACTTAGTTCATTATTATATTACCAAGGGGCAGGTGAAAAAACAACATATAAATTTACCCTCTTGTAAGATACTGAACATTATGGAAAATTTGTATGGTAAAAGCAATGGACAGACGACAGAGAAAAACGAGGGAGGCAATTTTCATCGCCTTTCGTGAGCTGCTGGGGCACAGCAGATATGAAAATATAACCGTGCAGGACATCATCGACAAAGCTGATGTAGGCAGAAGCACCTTCTATTCCCACTTTGAGACCAAAGATGCCTTGCTCAAGGCTATTTGCAGTGACATATTCGACCACATATTCAAGGGTGACATCTGCGAATACCCCGGGGAAACTCACAATCTTGAAGAAAAACTCGCCCATATTTTATGGCATTTGAAAGACCATAAGAAGGATATAACAGGACTTCTTTCCTGCGAAAGTGCAGAGCTTTTTATGGGGTATATCAGAGACTATCTTCAGTTACTGTTTAAAATGCACCTTGGAGATTTCAAAAAAGATGTGCCCGAGGATTTTTTGCTCAGCCACCTGACAAACAGCTTCTGTGCCGTAATCAAATGGTGCACAAATAAAAAAATGAATATCTCACCCGAGGAGACGGCAAGATATTTCATAATACTTGTTTCATAAGAAAAAGCAACAGACCGCAAAAACAGTCTGTTGCTTAAATTTTTATACATTATTATTTCTTAAAAAGAGAAGCAATGAAGTTAAAGAAGGCTGTAAACCACTTGATAAGCACTGCAAAGGGGGATGAAGTATCAGTGGTGTCCTTGCTGACATCCTTATTTTCATCGGTGAGGGGTGTAAGGATACCCACTTCCTCAACCTTACCGTGTGGCATTTCTTCGAATGAGGGTTCATAATACATATACTGAGTATATGTGCCGTGACCGCCTGTAAAGGACTCTGTTGCTTTAACATAAGCATCACTGCTAAAAATGTCAAGCACCATATAATCTACGCTGTGGGGATATTCGTCGTGACTGAGCTCCTTTACGTACCAGGTATAATCAGCAAAGGGTGCAGTTGATCCGTCAACCATTTTATCTGCTGAAATGTACTTGCCAAAGCCTGCTTCCACTCTTCCGGCAATGTAATCATCGGAGAGCTTATCGGTTAACTTTGATGTTGTAGCGCCCTCAAAGCTCTGCTTATAAAGAGAAACAACACCGTCACCGAGAACATCGTGATTTTCAATGCAAGGATACATCTGATCGCCGTATTTGGTAAGAATGTATACCTTTACACCGGCTGCCTGAGCCTCCTTGAGAACATCATCGGCCATTGCCTTAAGGTCGTTATATCCGCGAATCTTTTCTATAAGCTTATCATATTTGCCGTCAGCATTGTCGGTTCCGAGCACAAAATCAATAGCTTCCTCGCAGACCTCAGGGCTAATCATACCCCACCAGCCGGGACAGCAGCCGAAAATTTCACGGATGAGACGCGGCATCAGATTGAGACTGATCTTATCATAGATGCCCATAATAAAATCTGTACCTTCTTCAAGAAGTCCGTTATATGTTGCAAGGTTAACTGTTTCCTTAACAAAGTCAAGAACAGGGCTTGTATCAATAAATGTATTTATAAAGCGGTTCAATGCCTCAGGGTTTAATTCTACCTTATTGGTATATACCTGGTCAGCAATTTCCGAACCCATAGCAATGCTGTTGTACATTGCAACGCTTTCAATTTCATTTTTTGCCTCTTCCTTATACATATTGAGGTATGCATTAACAATAACATTACCTTCACAGCGGCAGACGATATTAACCTTGTCGTGACCTGTGATCTGCTTTATTGCATCAATAAAAGCTTTAAGATCTTTCGCATTTTCTCTGGGGTCAAGACGCATATCGTACTGAAACTGTATATACTGAGCCCATCCGAAAGCTTCGGTTGTATGACCGTATTTTATGTTAGATTTTTTATAGCGCTGTATTAAGTTGTTGATTTCATATTCAAGGGAAATACCGGTGATATTGCCTTCACCTTTTTCACCGTCGTTATTGAGCTTATAGCCGTCATAAATAGGCACAATTTCTTCGAAAAGAATGTCGCAGTAATCGTCCCATTCATCTGTCAGAAGCGCAACGCCCAGAGCAGGGAGAATATTTGTTGCCGCTTCAATGATAGAATCAGTGCCGCCGGAAAGATTGGTTTCAGCCATATTTTCACTGCTCTCACCGAGACTCGGGTCTTTGTAGATGTTTGTTCTGCCTTTGACATAAATGACAGGTGTGACGCCGCAGTTGCACTTGTAATCAGCAGCACCCGCAGCAAGGGACACTGCCGACATAAGCATAACAAGGCAGAGTACCAATGAAATAATACGTTTTGTGGTTTTCATTGTTATTCCTCCTATTTAATAATTGCCACTTATATACTATCACAAGTTTTTAATAAGTTCAAACAGTTTAAATAGTTTTAACATTTTGTTTACTTAAAAAGCAATTTTTAGTATAAATAAAAAGACACAGAAGTAATCTCCTGTGTCTTAGTTTTTAGCTTTGCTGAATCTTCATCGGCGGAAAAAGAGCTGTTTATAAGCACACTCTCCCCCGCAATTCCGAATTCCGAATTATTTATCAATGCCGAGGTTCTTGACCTGAACTGCGTATTCCTGCTGGAACTGCATATTAACCTTGTTGATTTCGTCAAGATTTTTGGCAGCGATGCCCTGATAGCCTGCAAGACCGCTTGTGATAAAGTTGTAAGCGCCCTGAACAATGCTCTTTGCATAGTCGTTAGCCTGCTTCTTGTATTCGTTGCAGTCGTTTGTTGTCTTTGCGATCATAGCCTGAACTGTCTTTTCTGTCTCAGCCTTGATTCTCTCGGACTCTTCTCTTGCCATTCTTGTGATGTTGTGCTCCTTAACGAGCTCTGCAGCCTGGTTGTTAGCTCTTGCAATAATAGCTTCAGCATCAGCCTGTGCCTTTTTAACTACATCGTTATAGTACTGCTGTGACTTTGCAGTTGTTTCGTTCTTGTAGTTGTGTGCATCGTTAACAAGCTTGTCAGCCTTTGAGTTAGCCTCGGAGATAATGCGTGTTTCTCTTTCGATAATGTCCTTTGACTTGATGAATTCATCGGGGAATTTCTCCTGCATAAACTGAACGAGAGTATCAACATCGTGGCCGTTAACAACTCTCTTTGTCTTTGAGAAGAAGAACTTCTTTGCGTTTGAAACGTAAAGTGACATCTGCTCAACTAACTGTTCAAAGTCGAGATCCTTCCACTTTTCTTCAGCAGCATCGTGGTCGTAAGGACCGAATTCTCTTACTTCCTCATACTCCTCTTCGTCATAACTGCTATCCATATAGTCTTCTGAACCTTCTACGTCTTCTACTTCGAGATCTTCGATATCGTAAGTTGCCATATCTTAATCATCCTTTCATTAATTTATCAATGATTTCTTCTGATACTTCCTTGGGGATAAACGGTGTAACATCACCGCCGAGGGTACAAACCTGTTTGATAACGCTTGAGCTGAGAAACATATTCTCACTGCTTGCAGCCATGAATACCGTCTCAATCTCATCGTTAAGCTTTTTGTTGATAAGTGCCTGCTGAAATTCGTCCTCAAAGTCCGATACCGCTCTCAGACCCTTAACAACGGCTATAGCCTCTTTTTGTCTTGCGTAATCTGCCAGAAGACCCATATATGAGTCAACAGTCACATTAGGCAGATCCTTTGTGCACTTTCTGACAAGGTCTACTCTTTCTTCCACAGTGAAGGCGTGTAAACCTGCTTTGCGGTGATTGGACATTACAACCACGATAATTCTGTCAAAAAGCTTGGCACTTCTTTTAATAATATCAAGGTGTCCTATGGTTATAGGGTCAAAGCTACCCGGATATATGGCAACTCTTTCCTTCATAATTATGCCTCCTCTTCAGAAAATCTATAGAGGAACAGACCCGTTTTACCGTATCTGTATTTCTTCTGAAGTCTGAAATTTCCGGCATACTCGGGAAGCTCGTCTTTATAGGGAGCCTCGCAGATAATTACACCGCCTTCATTCATAACCTCGTGGACTTTGCCAAGAGCCGCTTCAAGAATACCCTTGGAATAGGGCGGATCGAGAAGAGCGATATCGTATTTTTCCGTTCTTCTTGAAAGGAAGCTCAGTGCATCGCTCTGAACAACAACTGCCTTCTTTGAAAAGCCTGTATGTTCAAGATTCTGTCTTATTACTTCGGTGCTCTTTCTTGAAAGGTCAACAATAACTGCACTTTCTGCTCCTCTTGAAAGAGCTTCGATTGCAAGCTGACCTGAGCCGCCGAATAAATCGAGAACCTTTCTCCCTTCAATCTCAAACTGAATAATACTGAAAAGTGCCTCTTTAACTATGTCAGTGGTGGGTCTTACATCGTCACCCTCAAGGGTGATGAGCTTTCTGCCTCTTGCAGAGCCTGTGATAACTCTCATGCTTATACCTCCCTTGACATAATTAGTTACGATACATTATCACATTTTTTCGAAAAAAAATCAACACTATTTGCCTAATTTCTACTTTTTTACTTAAAATTACTATGCTAATCGGGTAAATTTTACCGAAACATACAAGGTTTTACAGGGTTTTTATTCGAGATTTGCCTTGGTTTCCACTTCTTTTCTTCCGTGGTTATAGAGCTTTCTGTTGTCAAGTGCCCACTGTCTCGGAGTGAACTCACCTGATTTTACCTCGGACACTACCGAAGTGATTTCATATATTGTTGCATCGAGCTTGTCAAGCTGACTTAAAATCTCAGCTTCAAGGAACATCGGTCTTACAGCCGCACCGAAATCCGGCTCACCGTGATGGGAAATAACCATGTGTTCAAGCAGCATTGCTTTTTCAGGGTTGATGCCAAGCTCTTTAGCCTTGTTTTCAATTTTCATAGCACCCATTACAAGGTGGCCGATAAGCTCACCCTTTACGCTGTAGCCTGCGGCAAGACCTGCCGGACTGATATCGAATTCATCAATCTTGCAAAGGTCGTGGACAATGATACCGCACATAAGAAGGTCTTTATCTACTGAGGGGTAAATGCTACAGATGCTTTCTGCCATTTTGATAATGGAAAGTGTGTGGTATAAAAGTCCGCCTCTGATAGCGTGGTGAAGCTTGAAGGCAGCAGGCCAGAAAAGCAGCTTCTCTTCGTTATCCTTGACAAGGGCGTATGTAAGCTGCTTCAGGTCGTTATCCTTTACTGCGTCGATTATATTCATAATCTGACCGTACATCATTTCACCGCTGTATTCTGCTGTGGGTACGAAATCTGAAACATTTACGCCGTCGCTTTCGTTGACGAGTCGGATTTTGTCAATTCTCAGCTGGTCGTTACCGTTGAACTGAGTGACACTGCCGCGGATTTTTACAAGGTCGCCTGCCCGGAATGTGCCGTGAACCAGCTCGCTGTAGTCCCAGAGCTTACCTGTGATTTCACCGTTTTTGTCGCAGAGAACCATATCGAGGTAAGCTGCACCTTTGATATTCACTTTCTTCTCGGCTGTTTTGACAAGCCAGAAGTTGTCATTTGAGTTGGGGTTCATAGTTTTTCCTCCTGTAATTTCTCGCAATCGCAGATTGCATATCGAGTCAACAAAGCTGACCCTAAATTATTCAATATTCATTATTCATTAAATTATCCAAACCCTTGTCCTATTACCTGACCTGCATCACATACTACCGTAAATGCGCTCGGGTCTTTGTTTGCAGTAAGGCGCAGTATTTCTCTTATCTGTGTTTTCTTTGCCGCACAGAGAATCAGGTTTTTCTCCTTGCCCGTGTATCCGCCCATTATGGGCAGCACACTTGCACCTCTGCCGATTTCAAGAAGTATGGCAGTGAGTACGGCGTCTTTTTTGGCTGTGATTATAAATATGAGCTTAGTGTGTTCTCTGCCGTAAAGGACAAAGTCGATAGCTTTTGCTGAAATAAATATGACAATTACGGCATACATTATGCTTTCCATTTCACGGTAAACCGCAAAGGACAGTGCAATAACAACAAGGTCAAATATCAACATTATGTTGCCCATGGAAAGCTCGGGCTTTTTTCTTCTTATGAGCATCGCAATTATATCCGTACCGCCTGTGGTTGCGCCTGTCAGGAACACGAGAGCAAGTCCTGCACCTGAAAGCATTCCGCAGAAGATGCACCCTAAAAGCAGATCCCCTTTATATGGCGGTATCACATAAGCACCGATGTCTATAAATAAAGTGAATATAACTGTGCTGACTACGGTTTTTATGAGAAATTTCACTTTGAGATAGCGAAGCGCTAAGACAAAAAGAGGGATATTAAGTATAAGTATAACCGTACCGATAGGCAGGGAAAACAGGTAATTGGCAAGAGTACCGATGCCCGTAAGACCGCCCTGGACTATATTGTTGGGTGCAGAGAACATATTCACAGAAATGCTGAACAGTGCTGAGCCTGACACACTAAGGAACAAATCCCAGAGTATATTTTTTATCTTCATAAACTACCCACCAGAAAGGCGCGGGTGTTTACTCGGATACGATAATCTCAAACAGCTCTCTGAGTCTTTCTTTTTCGCCGCTTAAATAAAGATAGCCGAAAAGTGCTTCAAGACCTGTTGCGTAGTGGTAATCACCCTCGCTTGCATTTTTTGCTTTGTGGTTAGTATGGGCATTTCTGCCGCGTTTGAATACACTTATTTCTTCTTCATTGAGTAAAGGCATAATTTTACCCATCGCCTCAGCCTGAGCCGACGCCTTTACCAATGCGGTCGCTTCCTTATGAAGCTTGTTTACGGGTCTGTTTGCCTGACAGACAAGCCTTTCTCTTACAAAAAGGTCAAAGACCGTATCGCCTACAAAGGCAAGGTTAAGGGGGCTGAGCATTTTAACATCGCAATTTTCTTTTAAAAATCTTTCCATATACATTCCTTTATTCATGAAGCGAAGCTTCAATTCATGGCGTAGCCTATTCATGACCGTCAGGTCAATTCATGCCGTAAGGCAATTCATTCTCGCACCGTCAGGTGCGAACCTCTCCGTCACTACGTGACACCTCTCCTGAGAGGAGAGGCTTGACTCATCCACCGCAATCTGTCCCCCTTCCCTTAAAAGGGAAGGCTTTATTTGGCTCTTCTATTAGGAGAACTGTCAGCTTTAGCTGACTGAGAGGTCAATTCATAATTCCTCATTCATTCGTAATTTGCAATTAGTTTACAAACTCGAATTCAAAATCATAAACACTTACAATATCGCCTTCCTGAATGCCTTTTTCGCGCAGAGCATCAATGATGCCGCTGGAAATAAGCACTCTCTGGAAATACTGCAACGACTCGTAGTCGTCAAGGTCGGTACGGCAGAGAATCTTGATAAGGAAGGGAGCTTCCACAATATATACATCGTCTTCTACGGTAATCTCGAAGCCTGTATTCTGCTTTGCTAAAAGAGTCTCAAGAGGTATCTCTTCACTCTCATAACGTCTTACAGGCGGCAGGGTGCTGAGCATAGCCGCAACAGCATCAATAACTTCCTTTGTACCCTCGACTATGGGAGCGCACATTTCAAAATATTTGTAGCCCTGCTCTTCAATGTAATTTCTGAAGCTCTCGCGCTGTTCATCGGTTGCAAGGTCGATTTTATTGCCTACTACAATCTGAGGTCTGACAGCCAGCTCAGGATTGAAGCGCTCCAGCTCGAGATTGATTTTCTCGAAATCCTCTACGGGGTCTCTGCCCTCACTGCCTGCAACGTCAACAATGTGAACAAGCATTCTGCAACGGTCAACATGACGAAGGAAAGCGTGTCCGAGACCGACACCGTCACTTGCGCCCTCAATAAGTCCCGGGATATCTGCCATAACGAATGAGTTGCCCTCACCCATTGATACAACACCTAAAACGGGAGTGATAGTTGTGAAGTGATAGTCAGCAATAATGGGCTTAGCCTGGCTGACAACGGAAATGAAGCTGGACTTACCCACATTGGGAAAGCCTAAAAGTCCCACATCTGCAAGGAGCTTGAGCTCGAGGACAACCTCCCATTCCTCACCCGGGTTACCGCCCTTGGCAAAACGGGGAGTCTGTCTTGTGGCAGTTGCAAAGTGGCTGTTACCCCAGCCGCCT
>JAZSMR010000087.1:0-1516 GCA_045535965.1 Acutalibacteraceae bacterium | reverse complement strand
CCGCTTGGCCTCCGACTTCGAAAAGGCTGTTGCCGATTTTGCAGATGAGCTTTCACAGCTTGGCGATTACGAAAAGGCTCTGGAGATACACGATTATATAATAGAGAAGTGCACCTACGAGATAGATTACGATGACGGGCTGGGAGCAACTGCTTACGGTTGCCTTATGAACGGAAGCTCGCACTGCGAGGGCTATGCAAAGGCGTTTGATGTTCTTGCCAAAGCTTGCGGACTTGAAAGTATTGTTGTAACGGGAGTAACCGACGAGGGCGAAAATCACGCCTGGAATCAGGTGAAAATTCACGGAGAATGGTATAACTGCGATGTGACCTGGGACGATACCGATACAGTTGACGATCTGCGTCACACTTATTTTCTTGTAGAGGACGAGTCCTTTACAGAGACTCATATGGCGGATACAGAACATTTTGCTCCTTTTGAGTGCAGAGCGACAGAAAATACATACTTTAATAAAAATGACTTATATATAAATAATGATGAGTGCGCGGAGGAGATAATTGCCCGTGAGATTGAGGCGAGAAATCCTCAGATAGAGCTGAAATTTGCCGATAAGGAACTTTACGAGGGCTTTAAAGAGCGTTTTATGGAGGGCGAGGAAATTTTTCAGATAATTCTTGCGTCGGGTGTTGAGGGAGAATTAACCATTTCTGTGACAGAAAACGAGAAAGAACTGTGCCTTATGCTGACGATGCCTTTCTGATATGGTAAAAATACACATAAATTCACGAAAAAACCGCCTGAACTTTGAGTTGACAAAGTAAGAAATGGGTGATATAATAATAAAGCTGTCGGAAATAAAGCCGAAAGCGAGCGGACTGAATCGAAAAAAAGTTTTTGAAAAAAGTACTTGACAAAGTGATTTGGTTGTGCTATAATATTAAAGCTGTCTTGGAAGAGAGGCGGCAAACAGTATCTTGAAAATTGAACAATGCTAAGAAAGTAACACGACCCTTGAGATTCCTTTTGAAAAGAAGGAAAATTGAGAAAAGTCAAGCAAAGACTAAAAAATGAAGCGCAGTAATAACGCAAGCGTTATGAACAGGATTGATATCATTCGGGGAGACCTGATTGACATACAACTTTAATAAAGAGTTTGATCCTGGCTCAGGACGAACGCTGGCGGCACGCCTAACACATGCAAGTCGAACGGAGAACTTTGAGTTTACTTAGAGTTCTTAGTGGCGGACGGGTGAGTAACACGTGAGCAACCTGCCTCTGAGAGAGGGATAGCTTCTGGAAACGGATGGTAATACCTCATAACGTATATTTAAGGCATCTTAGATATACCAAAGATTTATCACTCAGAGATGGGCTCGCGTCTGATTAGCTAGATGGTGAGGTAACGGCTCACCATGGCGACGATCAGTAGCCGGACTGAGAGGTTGAACGGCCACATTGGGACTGAGACACGGCCCAGACTCCTACGGGAGGCAGCAGTGGGGAATATTGCACAATGGGGGAAACCCTGATGCAGCGATGCCGCGTGGAGGAAGAA
>JAZSMR010000137.1:0-24853 GCA_045535965.1 Acutalibacteraceae bacterium | reverse complement strand
TGGTCGGAGTGACGGGACTTGAACCCATGGCCTCTTGGTCCCGAACCAAGCGCGATACCAAACTTCGCCACACCCCGAAGTGACTTTTAGTATTATACACGATAAGATATTAAAAATCAACTGTTTTCTCAAAAAATATTTACACTTTACTCTCCACAAACCATTTGCCGTCTTCCGTAAAAATGTAGGTCTCCTTGCCTGCAATCCTCACCGTATATCTCATTGCCGTGCCGCCGACTTTCTTTGCATAAGCTCTGCGGATGTCTGTCACTTTGTCTACAGTGTAAGTCCTTCCGTCTTCCCATGTTACTTCCACCGGGCGGATATTCCCCTCTTCATCGGTTTCGGAAAGCACCTTAACATATACCTTTCGGCTCACTTTAATTCATCTCTTTTCTACTTATACATTCTTATTGGCAACGGCGACTTTTTGCCTTTCATATCCGGCATTTTACTTTCCATCATAACAGAGCAGTTAAACAGTGCCTCACTGCCGAATTTCTCACGCAGTGCCAATGTTGTATCGTCTATTATCTTCTGTCTGTCGTGCTGTTTGTACTCTCCCGATAAATCAAGCTGCATAGGTGCATCCTCGTCGCATAAGTTTATGGCTCTTACGCTCAGGGCTCTTACATTGCTGACCCAGGAGTAGCTTTCTTTGAAAAGCTTAAGGGCTGTTTTTGATATATCCATAGCTGACTGAGTAGGATACCCCGTCTCGCACTGAAACTGCCTTGTCATAAGAAAAGTATCCCTGACGGAAATCTGTACCGCCGTTGCGGCAAGGCGTTCTTCTTTCAGTCTTTTTGATACGTCCTGACTCAGCTGTAAAAATGCCAGCCACACCTCTTCATCGTTGGTTAAATCTTCTCTGCAGGTAACACCGTGACCGATGCTCTTCACCTCACGGGCATAGCCGTCAGGCATAACTCTGCTGTTGTCATATCCGTTGGCATATCGCCACATATCCTCGCCTACAACGCCGAATGTGAGCTTCAGCCACTGGCTGTCTGTATTGGCAAGGTCCCCCACAGTGCGAATACCATAGCTTTGCAGCTTCTTTGCAGTGTTTCTGCCGACTCCCATAATGCTTCCGACACTCAGCGGCCAGACGATGTCTCTGTAGTTTTCTTTTGTTATAGCGACAACCTCGTCGATTCCTGCAAGGTCACTGCCAAGCTTTGCGAAAATCTTATTATATGACACACCAATTGAAACGGTGATGCCGAGTTCATTTTTAAAAGCCTCTCTTATACCGTTTGTGATGTTCTCCACACTGCCGAAAAGCAGAATGCTACCCGTAATGTCACACCAGGCTTCATCAAGTCCCATAGGCTCAATTTTGTCGGTATATCGGCGGTAAATGTCACGTGCAAGGGCAGAATACTTAGCGTAAATATCAAAGTGAGGCGGCACGATAATAAGATCAGGACATTTCTGCTGAGCCTGCCATATTGCCTCACCTGTAGTTACACCGAACTTTTTTGCCTCGGCGGTTTTAGCTAAAATTATGCCGTGTCTGTCCTCTACACTGCCGCCCACTGCCACGGGCTTGCCCTTTAGCTCTGGATTGAGACTGCACTCTATGGAAGCATAGCAGGAGTTCATATCCGAATGTATTATTATTCTTTCCACGGTGCACCTCTTTCCGAACATTTGTTCGCCTTATATTATAATCCTCTTTATCCTGTTTGTCAATAGTTTTGCAAAAGTTAAAGCGGTAAGTTTTGCCCTACCGCTTTGATATCTGTTATTTAACCGAAATAAAGATCAGCATATTCTCTGAACTTATCATCTTTTTGGTACTCTTCCGATTTTTTGAGACAAGCCTCTTTGGTAAAGAGTTTGTTTTCTTTTATGTGAAGAAGCGCCTTTTTAAGTGAATTCACATCATTTTTCGCCACTTTCATACCGCAGGTACTGTCTATTGTCTCACCGCTTCCGCCTGTATCAAATGTAAGCACGGGAGTACCGCAGGCAAGCGCTTCAATGTTTACCGTGGGGAAAGTATCCTCTCTTGTAGCGTTGACAAAAAGGTCGCAGGCAGAATATATTTCAGCGAGCTCCTGCTGATTTTCTGTTCTGTCTATAGCTATAACATTTTCAGGAAGCAGCTTTCTTGTATTTTCGTTTGTACCTACAAGAACAACAGCACAATCAGACGGCAGGGTATGGGCAAGGTCACAGAAAACATCTATGCCCTTTCTCTCGTCCCAGTTAAAGGCTACGCCGAGAACAACAAATTTGTCCTGAAGCGAATACTTCTCTCTGAAGCCGCTCTCCCTCGGTCTGAACACGTTAAGGTCGATACCGTTGTTTATTACTTTAACCTCATAATCTTTGAAAAATGATTTTTTCACTAAACCCTTGAGCCATTCTGACGGTGTAATAATTGTTAGATCCAAACCCGAAAAGAGCCCTTTCTTCTTGGAGTATAACTTATCGCTTTTATCGAAAAAGAAGCTGTAAGCACCCTTTTGAGGACAATTACCGCACTGTGTCTGCCACTTGTCACAGCCGACCATATCGAAGTGGGGACAGTATCCCGTAAACGCCCAGCAGTCGTGGAAGGTCCAGTAGAGCTTGATATTCTTCTCTTTGAAATAGCTAAATAGCATTTCAAGGTTACAGCCGTGGCCGTGAAGATTATGAAGATGGACAATATCGGGTTTTATCTCATCAAGCTTTGCAATCAGCCTTTCGGTAAGAGCCTTGGAATTAAAACCGTAATTGCCGAAAGCTCTTGACTTGAGTGCCTCAAGCTTGATTTCATATTTATCGGCATATTTTATACCGTATTCGTAGTCGCTTTCGCCCTCAGAGAAAAGAATATAGTTTTCTACTCCCCTCTCATTCAAGAGCTTACTGACGGCAAGACAGATTTTACCTGTACTGCCCACACCGCAGGTGATATTTAGCTGAACAATTTTCATCTTTTTACCTCATAAATATTGCCATATATACCTTTTTCATGAAGGTACGGATTTTGGCTTTGAGCCGTAATTTTTTCTTGGTACTGTGAAGAAATGTACTCTTATCAGGTGAAATTCTGGAAGCTATATTGAAAGCTTCCTCACCCTCTTTGTCTCTGGTCTTTGTAAAGGCATTACAGCCGAAAAGATAAAAGACCTCGTAGTTATCCTTGCAACCGTCTTTAAGATACTTAAGACTTCTTTGCCAGAGCATATCCTGCTCGGCATTGTGATAGGAAAAACCTATACTTCGTGAAATCTGACCCTTATGGATTCTGCCTATGGTGAGTGCCTCAGGCATATAGTGAAGTCTGAAATTACCTGCATAGAGACGGTACCACATATCAAGATCGTTGATGAGTCTTAATTTTTCATCAAAACCGCCGACCTCGTCAAAAGCCTTTTTGTTTATAAGGCAACCGCAGCCGTAAAAGTTATACTTAGTCGGCTCACAGATAAGATATTCATTTCCGCTGAGATTTGCGATTTTCTCAGACAATTCCTTATCAGCTTCGAATTTGCTTTTCTTTATCAGCTTGCCTTTGCCGTTTATATAGTCGCAGGCTGTGAAAAGGATGTTTTTCCAGAGATCTTCTTCGCTTATACCGCTGTCAAGCAGAGTATTAAGATATTCAACCTGCTTCTGTACTTTATCTTTATAGTATAAATCGTCATGGCTAAGCCAGGAAAACCACTGACCCTTCATATTCTTTATGCCCTCATTGAGAGCAGACGACGAGCCGCCGTTTTTCTTAGGGATGTATCTTATTTTATCGCCGTAGCTTCTTGCAATTTCGTCGCTTTTACCCTCATCCTTAGAGCCGTCATTGACTACAATAATCTCGATGTTATCATAGGTTTGCGAAAGGGCACTGTCTATAGCTTCAGCCATAAAATTACTGCCGTTATAGACGGGTATGACTATGCTGACTAAAGGTCTGTATTTCATATTACTCACCCGAATAAATATCTTTCATATAGTTTTCGATTATATTTATATCGTAGTCCTTGCTTCTCTCAAGAGCGTTTTTTGCCATAGATTCGCGAAGTGCTCCGTCAGACACGAGTCTTTCCATAGCCAACCTGAAAGCCTCAACATCGTTTGCAGGGCACAGCACACCGCAGGACTCATCAATAAGGTCGGTGTTACCTCTGATTTCGGAGCAGATTATAGGCAAACCGCAGGACATTGCTTCCATTAAAGCAACAGGCAAGCCCTCCTGAAGTGAGGGGAAGAGGAAAATATCTGCACTATTTAAAAGCTCGGCAATATCTGTCCTGAAGCCTAAAAGGTGTACCCTGCCGTCTATGCTAAGGTCTTTTGCAAGACTGAGGAATTCTTCTCTCTTTTCGCCTGTACCTGCAATTACAAGATGTATATTTTTATTTTCAAGCTTTGAAAGAGCCTCAATTGAAACTCTGTGATTCTTTCTGTCGCTGAGCTCGCCGACACTCAGAAGTATAATACTGTTTTCATCGGCGGAGATTTCACTAAAAAGAGCCTCCCGCTTACCCGCCGTACCCATAAAATATTCAGTGTCAACTCCGACACCGGGCACATAACAGACCTTCTTTGCACTGAGCTTGTTTTCGGCATTGGCGAAGTCCTCTTTGTTTATGGTGATGATGGTATCGGTAAAATATGAGCAAAGCTTTTCAGCGGTGAAGTAAATCAGCCAGTTAATAAGCGGTGCTCCCTTAAAGAAATGAAAACCGTGAGCCGTATAAATAACCTTGCTACCGTTCTTTTTTCTCGAGCGAATTGCGGCAAGTCTTGTCAGGATACCGCCGACCGGTGTATGGCAATGAATAAGATCAAACTTTTCGCTGTCGATGATATTCTTAAGCTGGGTATAAGCTTTCATATTTGCAGGCTTAAGGGGCTGACGCTCAAAGGGAATGTTATGATATTTTACGCCCATAGCTGTGAGCTTTTCTTTTAAAAGAGCCACCTTTTCGTCACTGAGTGAGCTTCTGTCATCGAGGTTGCAGGCAACCTGCACCTCATATCCCATACTTAGAAGAAGCCTGATATTAGGTATATTAAAAAGTTCAATGGCATAAGCAACGTGAGCTACCATAAGTGCCTTTTTCATAAACTCATCCCCTTTTTTATTCTTTTTTCAGTATAGCACAATTTTTAATTATATGCAATATTTCAGCATGGTAAAAGACTTTTATTGACAACACCGTTTTAATTTTATATACTGTAATTAACAAACATAAAGGAGAGATAAACATGAAGAAAAAATTAAGACTTTCTAAGTCAATCCCTGCTCACATTATTTTCACCTTTCTGTCACTGACGGCCACTGTCTTTTTCAGCTGCTTCAATTTATGGTGGGTGTTTATTGATGCCACAGTGAAAATCAACCATTTCTGCGAGATGCTACTGACATTCGCGGCAATTAATACAGTAGTTATGGGCGTTCTCAGCGCAGTAAGAATATACGGTTTCGAAAAAAAGGGCGCACCTCTTTATAAGGGTAAGCTTCATAAGATTGTTTTCACTGTCGCCTCAGTGCTTTCTTTTATACTTTTTGCTTTTTCAGTAGGATACAGTATAGGTTTATTCTTAGATGAAAACTCAGGTGTACTCACTCTGAAGCTTGCTGAAGCCCTTTCAAAGGCTATTCCTTTAGTAACAATTATTTCCCTTGCTATATTCTATCCTGCTCTCGGCTGCAAAGCTAAGCGTGTTGTTACAGTTCTCGTAGTAATAGCAACCTCCCTCTGGATTATCAACGACTTTATCCCTCTCACTCCGTATAAAATCACTTCCGACCCTACGGTTATTGATACCTCAGAGGATTACAGCGTTGTTTTTTCTACAAGCGATTACGGTACGGGATATATTGAATACACATTCGAAGGCAAGGATTATAAGGTTTATGACCACACCGCCGGCAGAGTCGACAGCGACAGCAGAATCCACAACATCAGCGTACCCTATGAGCATCTCAGAAACAACACCTACACCATCGGCTCAACAAGAGTTATCGATGATTTCAGCTACGGCAGCCGACTCGGAAAAGCTGTAGACTCAGATGAATATACTTTTACATATAATGATTCCGACAATCAGATCTATCTTGTTGTTTCCGACTGGCATACGATGCTCGACGAAGCTTACAGTGCTATAGGCTATCTTGGAGAATACGATGCAGTAATCCTTATGGGTGACTCTGCACCCGGTGTTGACTATGAACAAGATGTAATCAAGAACACCGTTCAGTTTGCCGGCAAAGTTTCAGGCGGCACAATGCCTGTTATCTATGTAAGAGGCAACCACGAAACAAGAGGACCTTTCGCCAACGATCTGCCTCAGGTACTCGGTCTCGATGAGCTTTACTACACACTCGATATGGGTCCCTACAGCTTTGTTGTACTCGACAGCGGTGAGGATAAAGAGGACTCTCACCCCGAATACGGCGGACTTACAACCTACGGCACCTACAGAGCCGATATGATTGAGTGGCTTAAAGCTGCCGAGGCAACTAACGATAAGGTTATCGCCCTCTCCCACTCCTGGGAAATCAGCGATGTTGAAGAAGACCTTTCAGCAACCGGCTGGAACGAAATCGACAGAATCGGCGCAAGACTTATGATTTCCGGTCATACTCATCAGTGCAGACTCATCGGTACCGCCGAGGGCAAAGAACAGGAATTCTTCGCCGCCCACCCCGATATTATCGGATATATGGACGGCGGTAAGTCCGGTAAAACCTACACAGCTTCAATGCTGACCGTTGACTCAGAAGGCTTCAGTCTCAAAGCAGTAAACAACCTTGGAGAAAACATTTTCAGCGAGAGTTTTGAGTGGTAAAATTCAAAAAAGTGTTATAAAAAAACTTACAGCCCGCTTTTAAGTCGGGCTGTTGTGATTTTATTCTGAAGCTTATTTTTTCACACCCGACACCATATACATTCTGTCGTCGGATATCATTACATCAACATCGCAAAATTCAGATATAAGCTCTGCAAGTTTATCCTTAGACGGCAAAGGCAGAGAGATATTCTTTGCCTTGCCCGAGTGGCACTCCTGCAGCTCCTTTTCACTCATTCCGTGGGCAACTGTAAGTCTGCCGCCGCTTTTAAGATGCTTTGTGAGATTTCCAAAAAGAGCCTTGGGGTTTATAAAATGAGGAAAAGCGTTATAAATCATAATCGCATCAAAGAGCTTTCCGAAGCTGTAGCTTTCGGCATCACCGCATATTACTTCTGCCTCGGGGAATTTCTCCCTCACTCTTTTCACCATTTCCGGAGAAATGTCTATTCCCGTAACTTCTGCACCAAGAGACATATAATCCGGGAAAAGTACACCTGTACCGCAGGCCACATCGAGTATCTGCTTACCCTTTGCAATGCCGCCTTTACTGAGAATCAGACTGATAACCTCTTCATTGCGGCTTTGGTCAGCATCCCAACAGAGTGCCATGCTGTCAAAAAATTCAATAACATCCTTTTTATCCATGGCTTACCCCATTGAAGCATTTTTGAAATGCAGCTCTTTCATTCCCTCAACCTCGTCGCATATAGGCTTAAGGTTGCAGGAGTCGCAGTCAAATTTTACGCTGTTCATAATATGGTTGAGAGTTTCGGTGATGCTGTTGTTTTTCTTTGCCAAGTCTTCCAGCTGTCTGTAGTCGGCATCTTCAGCAGTTATATAGATTACCCTTACACCCTTTACGGCAGGGTTCTCTTTATATTTACTGATAAGTAAACTGCCGATTTTCTGAAAGCTGATACCGTCTCTGAGAGCTTTTTTCGATACACGGACCGCCTCTTTATGTGAGCGTGAAGATGTTCTTATCATATACCCCTCAGGGAAATGATGATACTTGACATACTCAATTTTTCTTATTAAGTTATACGCCTTTTGCTGATCCTGCTCATCTTCAATCTGAAGGAGGCAGACTCTTGCGAATTTTTTGCTCTTCGGTATGCTGTCGAGGTCATCACCTATGACGGTTATACCCTCTTCCACCTGAGCACTTGTAACAAGGTTGAAGCCTGTACCCTCAAGCTCGAAGGCAGTATCCCGCTGAAGTATAACCTGACTGTAGCCCGTATCTGTCCAGAGCTTTTCGCTTAAAGGAAAGTCCTTTTTCGGGAGCTTATCTGTCAGAGAAAAAACATCGCTGATTAAAGAATCAAAAAAGTTCATTACAGTTTTTTATCCCTTTTCATTTTGTCATAGCGGTTTTTCCAGAGCCAATCGTAAACTACTCTTACGAGCTTCATATCAAGGTTAAACCAATAAATAGCGAAGGTTACGACAAACAGACAGACTATGACAGCGAGTATAATTAAAATTATATCCATATCAGTTCACCTTACTGAGACCTTTCTGTCTTGCGTACTCTGCCGCACCGAGAGCACCCATAAGCTGAGGGTCAGTGCTGAGTTCAACAACCTTGATTTTAAGCACCTTTTCAATAGCAGCCTTAAGACCGTCATTCTTTGCACAGCCGCCTGTAAGTGTAATACTGTCTGTTGCACCTGCCTTCTTAGCCATAACAAAGCATCTCTTTGCAACTGCAAGCTGAATACCTGCTGCAATTTCGTCCATAGGCTTACCCTCGCCTACAAGGGATATTACTTCACTTTCAGCGAAAACAGTGCACTGAGCTGTGATGGGGATTGTATTCTTAGCCTGAAGTGACAGCTTTGAAAATTCGGGAAGTGTCATTTCAAAAGCATTGGCCATAGCCTCATAGAATCTGCCGGTACCTGCAGCACATTTGTCGTTCATTGCGAAATTTTTAACTGTACCGTCAGTGTCGATAGCTATACCCTTAACGTCCTGACCTCCGATATCAATAATAGCCTTTACTTCAGGATTTGTAACGTGCACACCCATAGCGTGACAGCTGATTTCGGAAATGTTTTCATCTGCAAAGGGCACCTTGTTTCTGCCGTAGCCGGTACCGATGAGATATGTCAGCTCCTTAGCCGAAGTGAGTCCGTCAACCTGAGCCACTGCATCGCCCAGTGCAATCTCAGCACTTGCAACGGGGTTGATTTTACTTCTGTTTGTAACGTTGGCAACCATCTTGCCGTTTTCATCTAAAATAACGCATTTTGTGTAGGTTGAACCTACATCGCATCCGCCAAAATATTTCATAGTATTTTTTCTCCTTTACCAAGCTAAATCGTCTTCGAAATCTACAAGTGAGGGGTCTAAGGGTTCCTCCTGAAGAACTGTCCGCATATATTGGTTTACCTGCTCACGCATATCTCTTCTTGAAATTGTACGAGGGTCCATAAGGTCCTGACGCACCCAGATGAAGTTGATATTTCTTTCTCTTGCCTGATCGTCAAATATACCTGTAAGTCCGTCCATACCCTTGCAGGAAATCTGGTCATACATAATGACTGTATCAGCATTGTATTCTTCAACAATTCTCCAGAGCTCATCAACAACATTTCTGTAACCGCCCTTTGTGTGCTTACGCATAATAGAGCGCTGATAAGTCTTTGCAAGGTCCTTCAGGGACTGTTCTTTGTCTTCTGTATCGATTTCAAGATATGAGATCATTGTTTCCATATCCATCACTACGTTCATACCCCAGCAGTTTTCAAGCCAGTTTGCAAAGGAAGTATAGTAGTTAGCAGGGCAAGACCATACGACTGCTCTGTGACGCATTTCTTTTGATACGGGAGTTTTCTTCTCATAAGCCTTCATCATTATCTTGTTGACCTTTTCGTCAACCTTGAGGAACTTTTCGTTTGTACCGCCTGAAAGGTTGAAGTAGAAGATTCTGTAAAGCCAGAAGCAGGCACCTGTCATCTGAGGATAGGGAGTTTTGTTGATATCCCATTTCTGACGCTCGTACTCGAGCTGCTTATTGTAGTCCTTCATTCTCTTGAAGTATGCATCCCAGTCGAACTTTTCGCCTGTCTCTGTCTCGATAAACTTAATAAGGGACTTGATTTCCTCAACTGCGTATTCCTGAACATCTTCACCGTCATAGCGAAGAGGTACACCGAAGCAGTGAGTCGGGAGATTAAGTCTTCTGTCAAGGAATGATGAATTCATAATTGAGCCGTCGCAGGGCATATTTGTGCCAACCATGCAGCAGCCCATTTTCGGGTAATCATCCTCGATGGCAACGCCTGCCTCAGCACTGGGTAGAGGACAAACGTCAGCGGGTACACCGAAGCTTTCAGTAACCTCAAGATAAGGCGGTGTAATCTGCTGGTCGACCATTGAGGAAAGGAATATGGGCAAGGTCTGAAGAGGCATAGGAATAAGATTTGGGAAGCCTGTGAACACCTCATTTGGTACAATCTCATCCATAAGGACTATTCTCTTTGAAAGCTTGTTGCCCGGGTTGATTTTTTCGTCGGCACGTAAGGAGATGTTTATAAGGTTAGTCGTATGCTTTACTATCATATTGTAGTGAAGATGTGCCATACGGAGCTGAGGTCCTCTGAGACCTGCAACGTGTCTGTCTATGAAAGACGGTGCCGAAAGATATGAGGACATCCAGCGGTAACGCCATATGCCCTTGACTGTTGATACGGGAGCCTTGAGCACCATTTTTATCATATCTTTCCAGGTGACAAGCCAGCGGTAATAGTCATACACGGTATCCTTGAAGCCGCGCCATTCTCTATGCCTGAGTATGGCGGTATGCTCTCTATAGAGCTTGCCGTAATTATCCATTCTCTTTCGCCTGCCTTTCTTTCTGAATCTTCTTGATTTCGAGACTTTCAACAAAAGCCTGAACTCGTGTGCGGAGCTGTCCCGATGCTGAAGCTGTATACTGTCTGTCAACAGCGGCAGTGGGTACTCCGTAGTCATTGCTCATAACATAAGATGCAAGTGCTCTTTCATAGCCCCAGTATTCGCAGAATTTCAGCTGCTCGTACATTACACCGTCTGCATGGTATTCGTCAACGAGTCTCTTTACATAGTCGCGTCTTTCCTGAACCTTTTCGTGGCTCATATATCTCGGACACTGACTTGTTTTAAGATAGTGAAGACAAATCTGTGTCAGCACGTCCTCGCCCTCTTTGATGATGATTTCCTGTCTGCCGGGCAGAGCACCGAAGCAGTATCTGTCAGCAACAACAAGAGCTCCGCTGTCTTCAATAAGAGCCGTGAAATCCGGGTCGTCCATTTCCGAGCCTACAACAACAATCTTCGCTCTGTAGTTCTTCTTTGCATCAACCTCTCTTGTCTTGAGCTCTTCGGCAGTTTCGCGAAGCATAGGGAGAATAAGAGCCTTGGGACAGCAATATGTAATGAGGTTAAGAATATGATACTCATAGCCGGTGATACGTGGATTTTCTTCCTTGCGGTAGTCGCCTATCTCTGTCATAAGACGGCAGACCTCGTTGTGCTCCTCGACTGCCTTTAAGAGTGCCTCGTCTGAGGTGTCAACACCGTAAACCTCGCTGAGCTTATCAAGAATTTTAAGTCTCGTCTGAGTGACATAGTGCTTGACTGTATGCTTTTCAAGCTTAAAGGGCATATCAAGGAAGGTTACAAAGAACTTCTCCTCGTCTACTAAGTCAAGAAGCTCGAAGTGCTCTGCTGTTCTGTTCATTTCAGAGCAGGTTTCCGAAGCTAAAAGTGCACCGAGGAAGTTATAACCGCCCTCAATTGCTCTTTCGAGTATAGCCTTTGAGTAGCCGCATAAGAAGTTACTCATATAATATGTTGCAATATCCATTGAGCCTGTACGAGGTGCTCTGAGTCTTACAGAAAAGCAGTTGCCGCAGTTGAGCAAAACCTCAGGAATATGATAGCAGGTGTAGCCTAAAGGTATACCGCCGTCAGCCTTTGCCTGCTTGACAAGGTCATTGTTAGCGTCCTGCAAAAGCTTTTCAAATTCGTAAAGATGTTTTAAATCCTTCATAGCCTTCTCCTTTATAAGATCTCAAGCTCGCTGAGAGCCTTTCTTACACCCTCAACCACATTTGAATCGTCGGGAAGCTTGGTGATATCCTTTCCCTCGATATCGTATATGGCAAGGTTTTTATCGTTTTCAATATAAGACAGCACGGGAATGCCGTTTGTGTTTATGTGCTCGATAACGCTTTTATCGGGAAGTCTGTTGACAATAGCTCCGATTTTCTTATACATAACAAGGTCATCGGCAACACTCTTAATGGTAGATATTACCTGAGTACCCTTTTTGCTCGCATCGGTAATAAGAAGAAGGTGTGTGACCTTTTCCATAACTCTGCGGTTTATCTGCTCAACACCTGCCTCGCCGTCAATAACAACATAATCGAAATCTGCCGAAAGGAGGCTGATAACCTCTTTTAAGTAGGCATTTATTTTGCAGTAGCAGCCTGCACTTTCGGGTCTGCCCACAGCAATGAAAGCAAAGCCGTCTGTTTCCACAAGAGCATCGAAAATCTTATATCTCGCATCGCCTAGAAGCTCGATAGCAGCCTTTGTATTGCCGTCTTCAACCGTTTCGACAATCTCTTTTCTTATATCATCAATCGTTGTTTCAACCTCAATACCGAGAGCCGTTGAAAGTCCCACGGCAGGGTCAGCATCAATAGCAAGTATCTTTTTGTCAGGGTACTCTTCTACCAGGAGCTTTACAATAGCAGCGGAAATCGAGGTCTTACCCACACCGCCTTTACCTGAAAGAGCAATAATTGTAGCACCGTTATTCATACGTATTTCTCCTTATATCCTGTTAATCTTCATTATATCAAAGATTTCTGTGCTTTTCAACAAGAAAGGGAGAAATTTGCTTTGGTTTATTGTTTGACAGGTGATTTTATAATCAGTTGCGGATAGCGACTCCGGCAAGCGAAAAGGTAAACTTGACAAAAGAACGAAAATCCGCCCACTTCCGTGAACGGATTTTTGTTTAAAAGCATATCTCATTTTTGAAACACAGTTGAAGCCGCACTTGATTTTCTATCCTTAATTCATCATGTCAGAAGCAAGTATAACGCTCCGACCGTAAGCTCTTATCACCCGATACTTTATCCTGAAACCGTAGTGCTCAACCACCGTTCCTTTTCTATACGAAGCAGAAAGGAGAAACCGAAAAGCTGTTCCTCCCCCGTTTATCCGGTATCATTCAGCACTATCCACAATTATATCAGCAACAATCGGAAAATGGTCTGATGAGTACATATCATTGAAAGTGTTACGGATAATTTTGTAAGTTGCAACATCTGAGCCTTTAGATGCAAAGATATAGTCAATGGTACTGCCGGCCTGTTTAGAGCACCTTCCGTAGTCGTGGAATGTCATACCGTCATCTGTAATTTTTGCAACCGTCTTAACATCGTCTGAAGTTTCTGTCATACGGCTGTAGACTTTACTGCTTGGATCGGTATTGAAGTCGCCGGTGCAGAATACTCGGTTTTCTTTCTGAAGTTCAGTGAGTTTCTTTATAAGCACCTCAACCTGTGCGACTCTTGTTTCTTCGAGTATATGGTCAAGATGTGTGTTAATGTGGGTATATCTTTCACCTGTCACTTTGTTTTCAAGTACTGCCCAGGTAGCTATTCTGTGGCAATTACTGTCAAAGCTTTTGGTATATTTCGCTTCGGGAGTTTCTGACAGCCATATAGTGCCCTTATCGATAAGATTATATTTATCTTTGAGATAAAAGACGGGGTTTCGTTCCGACTTATAACCTTGTTTGTCTCTCGGATGAGCCACATACGCATACTTTTCACCAAGTGCCTTACCAAGAATTTTCATCCATCTGCCTGTGGCTTCCTGAGCACCGAAAGAATCGGGCTCATACTGTTCAATTATGGCGGCAGAGATTTTTGAACGGTCTTTCACGCTCCCCGCCTTATCGTCGCAGTAACGAAGATTGAAGGACATAATTCTTACGGCTCCGTTCTTTTTTTCGGGAATACCGTCAATAATTATTTTCTCGGAATCAGCTGATGTGTGTCTGTTGTATAACATATAACTTCTCCTTTCATAATATCTTTCGCAACAAGAAAGACAGAGATAATTTTTTCTGATTCATAATCACAGCTATATTTCTCCGCCCTCGGAAAGGTATTTTATTATGAGCTCTGCAAAAAGAGTGTTAGCCCAGGAAAACCACTCGCGAGTGAATTTCTTTGGCTTATTCTTATGAAAGCTTTCGTGCATAAATCCGGTATCTGCATCGGTTTCAGAAAGTGTGCGGATAAGACAGAGCATCTCGTTTTTATCAGAAGATGTCAGTCCTTGCATACTGAGCGCAATAGGCCAGATATGATTTTTCGGCGTGTGGGGACTTCCTATACCCTTTGCACTCTTTCCCTCGTAATAATAAGGATTAGCTTCACTGAGGATAAATTTACGGGTATTCAGATACATTTCATCTTCAGCTGAGCAGTACCCGAGATAAGGAAGAGACAGCAAACTCGGCACATTGGCATCATCCATAAGATTATAGTTACCCATACCGTCGGTTTCATAGGCATAAAAATTCTTTCCGTCCTTGTCTTTTATAACAGCATAGTTTTCTATACCATCTTTGATTTCATATTTCAATTTATCTGCTTTTTCCTTAAGCTCGGCATCTTTATATATTTCTTCGGCAATTTCGCCGATATAGCCAAGGACTACATAAGCAAACATATTTGCAGGGACAAGATATCCGTAAATACAGGAGTCGTCACTGGGTCTGAAGCCTGACCAGGTCATACCGGTATATTTCACCGGTGCACCCTTACCCTTGTGCGACAGAGTATCTGACTTGCGGCAGCGCGTACGTCGGAAATAATAGGATGATTTTTCGTGGTTCTGTTCAAGAGTCCAGAGCTCAATTATTCTGTAAAAAGCTTTCCTTGTTTCCTCGGTAAAATGTGAGACTGTATCTGCTTCTTTCCAGAAACGGTAGGCAAGCTTTACAGGATAACAAAGAGAGTCGATTTCATACTTCCTTTCCCATACGTATGGAGACATATCCGTTTTATCCTTCTGATGTCCGTGACCGTTAGCTTCACGGTTAAAGGCGTTGGCATAAGCGTCATTGAGGATACAATCCATCTGACGGTTAATGAGTCCTTTTATTACTTTAAATGCCTCTTCGCAGTCCTTGGCAAAAGGAATATAGTGGTTGACCTGCGCTGATGAATCACGAAGCCACATAGCAGGTATATCACCCGTAATTACAAAACAACTTCCGTCATTTTCGAGCTGAACCGTTGTTTCAAAGGTGCTCATAAAGCACTGCACAAACATCTTTTTAATTTTTTCATCGCGGATTCTTTCCGCATAATAGGTGGCAACATCTGAAAGCTTCATAAAATTTCTCCTTACACTTCTACTATTTTTTCTGTGAATTCTGACTCCTTGAGAATATCCGATTCACGCTTTCGCTTCGGCTCTTTTATTTAACGCCGCCGAGACAAAGCAGACAACAAATGAAACGGCAGTGAAAATTAAAATACAGATAAAAACATCGTTCCAGCCTTTTGTGTCTGCAATTTTGCCGAGCACAGATGTTGCAAGAGTACTTCCTATGTAACAGAATGTATTAAGAAGACCTGCTGAAAAACCGGAATCAATTTTATCCCTTGAATAAAGAGGCACAATACTTGTTATGACATTGTTTACAGCTGACATAAGACAGGCAATGCCCCCGAACAGTATGAGTGTCAGCGGTACTGATTTCAGGTTAAGCGTCAGTATTATAAGTACCGTTAAAATTATTGTCACGAAATAGAAAATTCCGTTAAGAGCATTTTCATCCCTTTGTTTTTTGTGCAGTGCATTTACAAGAGATGTACCGAAAATCGACAGCACCGGAAGAAGCAGAGTAACAATAATCGACAGAGAAGATGGCACACCGAACTCCTCTTTCAGAATCGAAGGCACCCATGTAGTTATGCCGTCTTTTATGAATCCGTTAGAAACTGCTGAAACGATTATAACGGCAATGCTTATAACAAACATCGGTGTAAAAGATAACTTGCCTTTTGCTGTTATTTCGGTGACTTCTTTTTCTGCCTTTGCTTTTTTGATGGTACTCATTCCGATAAACCAGAGCACTGCTACAGCACCAACAAGTATCGATGCCACATAAAAAATTGTTGTCCAGTTAAGACTCAGGTATGAGAAAAGAGCAGCAAGACCGTAGGCAGTAAAGGTGCCTGAAGCAACGGTGGTGCTCATAACCATAACGGCTTTTGAGAGTTTATTATCGGCAAGGTTGTCTGATAAAGTTTTGATAAGCGATGACCAGAGAATTGACTGAAATACGCCATTGAAAAACCAGAGATATTTCATACTGTCTATTCCCTGACAGTATGTTATGGCAAGATTGATTATGCAGGAGGCTGCAAGAGCTACGGTAACGGAATATTTAGTGTTATATTTTTTTGAAAGCAGACCGTTTACCAACTGACCTGCACCGTAAGCGAAAAAGAAAAATGAGCTGACTGTTCCGGCCGCCTCCTTGGTTGTGCCCATCTGAGAGAGAATTTCAACCATTGAAGCGTTATAGTTAAGTCTTGCTACATAGGCTGCCGTATAAGCCGCCCAGCAGAGAAATATAAGAAAATTCGATTTTTTATTACTCAAGGAATTCAGCATCTTATTCACCTGCACCTGTAATTACCTCTTTGTCGATTTTGCCGATGAAAATATTGTCCTGTGTCACCAGCTTATCTTCGTTGGGATTTTCAAATATAATTCCATAATTCGGCGAGTCGGTTTCTTCAGACGAGACAAAGAAATTATGTTTTATTTCCACATCATAAACCGTAGGTCTGAAGATTATATAGCCTCTGCTGTTGCCGTATAAACCCGAGGCGCCGTCAAAAATGTTGTTTTCGATAAAAACATTGTGATGTGAGCAGTCCCCGTGATGGCCGATAGCAGGAAAGCCTGCACACTTGAATATGTTGTTTGTGATTACGATATTACGGCAGACGGTGTCATCCTTGCAAAAATCGATAAGTGTGCCGTCGCAGTTATAGACAGGGCCGTAGGAGCCGTCATGAGCAAGGTCAAGCTGTATCTGCTCATTAAGGAGATTTTCGGGAATAAATGTATATGTATTACCGTCAAAAACACAGTCATGTATTATAGCATTTTCAGTTGAGTTGATTTCAATCATGTGCCACGTTGAGCAATGACGGAAACGGCAGTTTTCTATTTTGATATTACGGCAGTGTACCATATTGACAAGAGTGGATTTTTCGGTTATATCTCCGTTGCCGTCGAAGATACCGCCTGAGATAACTACATCGTGAGTGCCCTCATAGGCGCCCCACTCGGGTTCAGAATAAGAAGCCAGGAGATATCTTGTTATTGGTTCGCTTTCCTTGCTTCTCAGGATAACAGCATTGTCAGAGAGCTTAAAAATCTGATTCGAATAGAAAATCAGTGCCGCCGAAACAAGATATATGCCGTCGGGGAAGTACACAGTTCCCCCGTCTTTCACTTTGTCAATGCACTCCTGAAGAGCTTTTGTGTCATCGTGAATACCGTCTGCAAAAACATTTTTATTGTCTGTAACCTTTATAAAATTCATACCGTAGACCTTCTTTTAAATAATTGTTATCTCTCTTGTATTTCCTCTGTCACCGCGGTTTGTCACATATTGCATTGTACCGCCCGGGAGTCTGCTTTCAAAGGCAAAGTGCAGATGCCCTGTAAGAAAAGCTTTTATACGTGGCTCACTTATAACATATTCGTAAAACGCCCTCGAAGCATCTGTGGGCTCTGTCATATCACCGATGATCTCAGGATGAAGCTTTGTATCTGCACCGAGCAGATAATTTTTATTATTCCAGAATTCACAGCTTTTTTTATAAAGCTTTTCTTCTTATAAAAGAGCGTGCATAAAAAGTATAACGGGGCAGCCTTTTTCGATTTCTTTTTTCAGAAAATCAAGTTGTCCGTCTTCCGCCTGATGAAAAGATTCGTCAACACCAACGAAATTCACTCCGCCTATATAATAATTCACTCCGCCTATATAATCTTGTAATAATAACATTTTGACTTTTTAAGTCTCATCGCTTTTTATACAAGTTCGGATTTGTGATGCTCTTTTGAAATTCTCGGTGCAGCACCTGTAAGATGTGAAATATCACGGCATTCGCCCTTGTAATCCTTGAATAATCCGTCAGGTATCTGCGAAGTCCAGCCTTTTTCGTCGAAATCGGGAATGTCGATACCCAAAGCGTAAAGAATGATGGCTGCAAGGTCACGGATATTCATTTCTTTGATTTCTCCGCTGTTTATATCTTCTCCGGTTGCGGCAAAGGTGACATATTTTTCTTCGTCGGTCCAGCCGCCGTGACTTCCCTTGCCTTCTTCGTTGTTGGTACCGCCGTGGTCTGCGATAACCATAAAGAGTGTGTCTTCGAGTATGCCGGCATCTTCGATTGCAGAGTAAACATCGCCGATAAGCGAGTCAACTTTATTTATAGCGCTCAGGTGCTCAGGTGTTCCGTAGCCGTTACCGTGGCCTGCTCCGTCAACGCTGTCGAAATGAACAAAAAGAAAGTCAGGCTTTTTGTCTCTGATATAGTTACAGATAAGCGGTGTAAGATCTTTATCTCTTGCTGTTTGCTTGTTTACGCCTGCGGTCTTTTCAACAATTCCTTTGTTGATTGGATTCCAGTCGCAGTAAGAGCCGAGTTCTGCTTTCGGAAAAGCTTTTCTTATGCGGCGGAAAACCGTAGGATGCTTCGACCAAATCGGATAAGGCAAAACCGAAACCTTATTGTTGGTCAGCTTGTGCACTTTCGGTCCGACGCCTATAAGCATTGACCCCCAGCATTCTGCACTTATTGTCGGTTTTGAAGAAAGGGCATTGTATGTAACTGCACCGTTTTTAAATATTTCATCAAAATTGGGAGTGTCAGCATCTTTAAACCAACTGCCTGCACCGTCAACACCTATAACTATCACATGAGTATATTTTCCGGACATTTATATTCCTCTCTTTCTGTAAAAGCCGTTCCCGTTGCAAATGCAAAACGACTTCACCTCTTTGGTTCCGTCTCTCAGGCATAATCGACAATCGCAACCATATTATCACTTTGAACTCATTGTATAACAACAAACCTGAAAAGTCAAATCCGTTTGCTAACGGCAACTTAACTAAGAAGCCGACAAGTCAAAACTTGCCGGCTTTTGGAGGTACGTCTTGTTTTCGAACCATATTAAATTCATTTATCCTCATTCATCAAATCAAACGCCAGCGTAACACTCCAGCCGTAATCTCTGATAGTCTGATATTTTAATCTGAAATCGTAAGGCTCGTGTACCTTTCCTTTTCGGTTGAAGCAGAAAGGAGGTATTCTGTTTTCGCTGTCATAAAATTCATAAACGGTACCTGTGCAGTTATACCATCCGTTTATCACTTCAAGTGTTTTGTCTTTGATTTTCCGTGATAAATCTTCATAACCGTAATCAGCCAGTCCCTTTGAAATCATATAGTTATAGTTGATCCATACAGGGCCGCGCCACATATCAGATCCGAATGTTTTATCTTTTTTTGATATAGTCGGTATAGGAAATTCAGTGCCGAATTCGTCGGGATTCTCAAGATGAGTAATTAGCTTACAGCACTGCTCTTCACCGCATACACCTGCAAAAACCGGTAAAAACGAGGCAACAGATTTAACCTTGCTGAAACAGTTATTGGTTGTATCAAAGTCGTAATAAAAGCCGTCTTCTTCGCACCAGAGTGTGCTGTTTATATCGGCTTTTATTTTTTCGTACCAACTGCCGAAAAAGGTTGCACTTTCCTCATCACCAAGCTCGTCTGCAATCTTCTTCATAGCCCTTGCCTCGTTTGTCATATAGCAGGAAAGGTCAATAGCATAAAGGTCACTTTCAGTATCAAAACGCGGAGAATTATCCATACCCGATTCATCGCAACGGTTATTGAGTTCAGGGTTGGTATGCCAGGAATAAAGCTCCTTTTCCGTCTTTCTTCTGTTTCTCTGACACCAGAGCAAAAATCTTTTATTGTTTTCCAGAACAGTTTTAAGGAACTCTTTGTCACCGCTTTTTTCATAAACAATCCAAGCTCCCCAAGCTATAACAGGAGGCTGAGTTATATCAGAAATATAGTCAGGTTTTGCCATGTGAGGGATAAATCCATCTTCTTTCTGCACATCAAAAAGGGCAAGAATGAGATTCTGTGCGATTTCTGTATCAAGATGTCTGTGTCCGATGGCGTGGAAAACCGAATCCCACAGCCATATATTTCTGTGAGGCAGACGGTCGGGTGTTGACCATATTCTTTTAATATTGCCCTCGGGTGAATAAAGCTGACTTTTCATCACGCTTATGCATTTAGCATACAATGCAGCGTATCTGTCATTATCGGGAAGTTCCTTTTCAAAAGGCTTTTTCTTTATCTCTTTAAGTTTTTGAAGGTCGATTACCATACCTTTTTCGCAAAGACTGATAACTTCATTTTCGCTTTTGCCATAAGCTAAAGCAAACATGCCGTCTCTTTTAAGTAAAGCTGTATATTCACCGTCATTGCTGTTGTGTATTTCTATATCACCTTTTCTGACAATTTCACATTTACCTGCAAGGCTGACGAAAGCACCGGGAATATCATTATATTCCCCCACAACGAGATGCCTTTGGGCAAAGAGCATACTGAAAGAGCCGATTAGAGTTTCAAGGATAATCATATCCGAAGTTACACATTTAAACTCGGGAGAAACATATTTGTTCATATCCCCGAAATAAAGAGTTCTTCGGCAGAGCGTTTCAAATATCACACCTATTTTATCCCCGCATAATGTACCTGTGAAATCATCATTGAAAAGACTTTCACCGTCAAGGGCGGAAAAAGCAAATAACTGTCCTTGTCCCCATTTTTTGGGTAACATCCATATCCCACCTTACATTTGTATTTTATCTGTTTTTTTGTTTCTGTTTTCCTTTGTCTTTTTCATTATGCTTCCTCTGCTGCTTCAAGCTTTGCCTTTGTTTCAGCCCTGATTACTTCAAGCTCTGCCATAATCTTTTCCTTACGCTTACCTGTAAAGTTATCGAACATCATAATGATACCGGGAAGAAGGTTACCTATGATACCGGGAATCGCAACAAGAAGGAAAATACCGTGTAAGGTCTCAGGTGTCTGAACAGCTTCAACTAACTGATCTCCCACCTTCTGTGCGCTCTGATAGCCGATAAGTGCAAGACCGCCGTTTACAAGAAGCTCCTTCCAGAGGTCAGCAATTCTGGACACCATGGTACTGAAGGCGAAAACCATACCCTCGTTACGCTGTGCCACACCGTATTTCTGATAGCTTTTCCATTCCATATAGTCTGTAGAGTCAGCAAGTAAAACTCTTTTTGCTGCACTCATACCTGCATTGGGAAGACCGCCGAGAGCGATGAGGATACCTACAATCCAGAGATTCTTGTAGCCTAAAATGGCGAGAAGTATGTAACAGATAGCAGTGTGCATATAGCCTGCCACAACAATGTCTCTTGATGAAAGCTTTCTGCCGATAAAGGGAACGGAGAAAAGTCCGGCGTAGGAAAGTGCCGATGAACCCATCTCCACATAAGTCTTCATATCGTATCTGCCCAGTGTCTGCTTATAGAAGAACGGAAGTGCGTTATAGCATACTCTTCTTACAGATTCAATGCAGTTAGCTAAACACAGCAGAAGAAGAGGTCTGTTAAGAAGAATGAGCTTATAGTCAATTTTTATCTTTTTGTCATCCCTGGGAGGAAGAACGATATTTCTTTCCTTAAGTGTCATACAAGGCACAAGCATTGTGAAAAGACTGAGAATGCCGAAAAGAAGAGCTACAGTAAAGAACGCCCATTTTTCTGTGTTGTAGTCGCCGTCCATAGCTTCAATAATAATGGGTACAAGCGAGCCGGGAAACATTGAACCGAGAGTTGAGGCAACCTGAGCTACGGTGTAGAAATTCTTTCTGGACTTTGCATTGGCTGTCATTCGTACGGAAAGAGTTGATAATGCCACATCAAAGAATGTGTCAGCAATATTGAAGGTAAGATAAAGCACAAAGCTCCATATCAAATTGAAGGTGAGAGATGCCGATGGTACCACAAAAAGAAGCGCCGAGGCAAGAGTGAAGGGAATTGCGGATGCCATCATAAAGCGTCTGGCATTACCCTTGCCGGAGTGATTATTATCGAGCATTGCACCGACGATGGGTGCAATGAGAATGTTTGCAGCTGTAGTGGTTGATTTCATAGCGACAATATGGCTTGATTCAAGACCCATATAGTCATACATAAACTGGTCAGTATATGTGCTGACAGAGTCCTGTCCCATACAGTTACCGAACACACCCGAAACATAGCCCATCTGCTCTTTAAAGGCTACATCGGGATTATCAATAAATTTCTGAAGCTTGTATTTAAGTTTTCCCATTTGTTTTTCTCCTTTATATTTCTATTGTTTTTTCTATATATTCAGAGTGCACACCGAAAGGTGTTTCGGCAGCAACTTTTATTTTATATTTACCCTCTGAAAACATCCCCAGGCAAGTTCTTAATTCGCCGTCATTTCTGTAAAGGTAATAGGTTGGTATGGTTTTCCTTGTCTTGATAATTTTTCCGTCAGCGTCTTCAATATAAATTCGGTAAATGAATATAGGCATTCCGTCAGTGCTTTTTGCTTCGGGGTATACTGCTGTGTAAATGTCGCTTTGCTTGTCAATGAAAATCTCTGCATCATCTGCAAATACGGGAGGCAAAGAGCGTGAACGCTGTTTTTCCCAAGTATACTCGCGGTTGTTTTTATCAGCGGGGTTCTTGAAGTAATACTCACAGAGTATTTCCTCTTCAAGACAGTCAACACCAAAAACGCGTATATTGTTATCTTTGTCGGCTTCGACTATCAGGAAATTGGCACAATTTTCGTGGAAAGCAGGATGAATCTTCTGCTCACCGTCAACCGTCAGCTCTGTATATTTAAGTGAGCCCGTGCCGATTGCGGTGTATTCCTTCTGCCATACAGAACGGGGATCGTTAACGGGATAGTGTGAATGCCCCGAGAAGTCCACTACATTAGGATACTTTTTAAGCAGATCTGCAAACAGTATCTTTCCCCAACCGTCTTCGTCATAGCTTCCGTAAACCGTATATTTTATATGCTCGTGATGCATAACGAAAACAGGCTTGTCGGGAGTGTCTTTGACAGCTTTATTAAGTTCCTTTTTCAGCCACATTTTCTGAAACTGTGAATTGAAATGCTTTTTCATTTTGCTTGTTGATACACCGATGAAGTGGTAACCGCCGATAACTCTGTGAAAGTCCGTCTCCTGTCCTGTAAGAGATTTATAATATTCAAGAGACTTTTTACCCATTGTTATAGAGTCGTGTCCTTTAGCAACGGTACACAGAATGTTAAGACCTTTTCCGATGCCGTAATCGTAAATCTCCTTGAATGAGTCAAACTCGTCTTTTGAGCCTTTGTTTGTAATGTCACCTGCAATTAAGAAAGCATCAATCTTGTTGTAGTTCTCATCTTTTTCGGCAAAATCAAGAGAGTAGTCTATTGAATCCTTTAATCTGTAATATCCCGGTGTTCCGATTCCCCCAATGTGTGCATCACTGCATATCACAAAACGAAGTACAGGTAAAAATTCATCTTTCATATTTTAACACCTCCGTTACTGAAAACATATACTCAAGCCAAATAGCGCCTGCGCCGCAAAATAGGTATAGGAAACAGCATTGTGCAGAAAATCCGGTCTCTCGATACCGCCCTTGCCTACGCCTATCATAATATCAGACAAGAAGAAAAGCACACCTGCAACTATAAGACACAGACCGAAGGAAAGATTGCCTTCACTGACAGCAACTCCTCCACTGACAAGAGCTGAGGCAAATGCAAAAACAAGAACGGGAGCATAAGCTAAAATCAGTTTCTTTTTACCCTTCAGTCTTAGCTTCAGCTTTGCAAAAAGCAGAATGATAGCTGTCAGTACAAGGGTAATACCGACTACGGCTTCTATATAAGAGGAAGCCTTGCAATCGCCGATAAAAAGAAATGTACAACTGTAAACAACGTGTCCCACCCCAAAAAATGCAGCACCTAAGGGAAAAAACTTTTTCGATTTATATTCCAGAAAGAAATCGCCCTGCATACCTAAAATGAGTGCTGTGAGTATCATAATTGAATATGCCGTAACTGTGCAAAGTGATACCGCCGAAAGGATACCTGTAGAAAGATACATAAATGCACACAGCATTTTCATCTTAAATCCGTACTTTTCTGAAAGTCCCGTTTTCTGTGTTATAACAGGCAATAAAGCGGTGATAACCGCAAAAATAAAAGGTAATGTTTTCATTTTTTATCCACTCTTATCAGCCGAGATTGTAATCGGTAAGATAAGCCTTTGTATTGTTTACCATCTTATTGAAAAGCTCCTTTGCTTCACAAAGAGAGCAGGTAACAAGAGGGTCATTTGCAAAAACTTCGAAAATCTTATCGAGATTTCTTTCAGCAATAGCGTCAGAGAGAACTTCTTGCTGTGTACAGATACGGGAAATGAGAGGATAGATTTCTTTGGGGATTTCACCTGCCATAACAGGTGTTACACTACCCGATGTAAAGGAGGCGTTTGTTTCAACAACTGCACCTAAAGGAAGATTGGGAATCTGTCCGAGGTTGGGAAGGTTGACATTTGTGACAAAATCACCAAGACCGAGAATTGCCCTCATCTGTTTAACGCCTTCTTCGCCTGTAGGCTTGATTCTGATTTCTTCCTCTCCGCTTAAAAGGCGTTTGCTTTTTGCAAGTCTTTCCTTAAGCTCGTCCTTTCTTGACCAGACGGGAGTAAGGTGAAAGAGCATACTTTCAACTCTTTCGGGAGATTCAAGGTACCACTTACCCTCACAGAATTCAGCAAGATGTCTGTCACCTGCGGCGGCTATGTAACCAAAGCGTCTGAAAAGGTCAATTTTAACCTTG
>JAZSMR010000080.1:0-11533 GCA_045535965.1 Acutalibacteraceae bacterium | reverse complement strand
CAAACCCTATTAAATAGGGTATAATAAATTTGAAAAGAGAGGATGTTGAGATTATATGACAAGAACTTTTGTTGAGTTGCCTTTTTTTCAAAAGAAATGGAAATCAATGGGATTGGATGATAAAGATCTGAAGCGTTTGTAGGAAGAAATAATAGCTGATCCGAAGGTAGGAGCAGTAATGCAAGGTACAGGCGGAATTAGAAAGATGCGTTTTGCTTTTGAAAAGAGAGGAAAAAGCGGAAGTGTAAGAGTTATTTATGTTGATTTTGAAGTTTACGAGAAAATTTTTCTTATAACCGCATATCCTAAAAATGAAAAAGATAATTTAACACAGTCCGAAAGAAATGAATTAAAACAAATGATTCATATTCTTGAACAGCAACTTAAAGAAAATGAAGAAAGGGAGGATAGATAATGAGTTTGTTTGATGAAATCAAAACGGGTTTAAACGAAGCTATTGAATATGAAAAAGGCAATTTAAAGGCGAAAACTACTACAGTTTCCATTGAGCCGGTTGGTGTGTACACTTCAAGTGAAATCAAGTCTATACGAAACAGCACAGGTTTGACTCAAAACTTGTTTGCAAAATATATGGGTGTGTCTGTGAAAACTGTTGAAGCGTGGGAAGCAGGACGCAATCATCCTGACGGTGCCGCTTGCAGACTCCTTTTCTTAACTAAGAAAGATCCCTCATTCCCGGTGAATTCCGGAATTGTAATGATGTAAATTGATGTTAATAGACTAAAACCGACAGGGAAAAAATCTCTGTCGGTTTGCTGTTTGTCTCTTTTATTCTGCAGGTCAGGAGTTAATAATTACATCCATAAAACCTACTATCTGTTTTTTCTGTCTTGGTGTGAGCTGTTCGTATTTTTCAATATATTCTTCAACTAAATATTCTTTTCCGTTATAAGAACTGCCGTTTACAAAATAACTTATATCACATTTAAGTATATCTGAAATTTCAGAAAGCTTTTCAAGATTAATTTTTGATATTCCTCTTTCGCATTGACTGATATATCCTTAATCGGTAATATCTTCGGATAAAATGCAAACCTGCAAGTAAACTCCTTACGGATTTACTTTTCTATAGCGAACAAAAAAGACAGTCTGATTACAGGCTGTCTTTTCTTTGTATACATTGCCCTCGCCGGGCAGGCGTTACTTTTTGCCGGCGTGGAAAGACCCTTCCACCGCTGACGCGGTCCCCCTTCCCTTAAAAGGGAAGGCATGAATGAATTGGCTTCGCCATGAATTGACCTGCGGTCATGAATTGCCTGATGGCATGAATTGAAGCTACGCTTCATTAACTCCTAACTAATCTTATAAGTCTTTCCCTTTTCGCTCATAAACCTCGTCACACCGTTTTCGAAGCTCGTCTCAAGCTCCTTGCCATCTTCATCATAAATAAGCATAATCTTGCCGTCATACTTAAGGGCGCATTCGCCGCCGAGATTTGACCTGACAGTGCCCTCCTTGAGTCTGCCGTCTTTCCATTTGAGACTCACTTCAAAGTTGCCCCTTGCCATAAGACCGCTGATTTCGCCGTTTGACCAACTCTCAGGCAGTGCAGGAAGCACACGGATATATCCGCTGTGGCTCTGCAGAAGCATTTCGCAGATGCTCGCAAGAAGTCCGAAGTTACCGTCAATCTGGAATGGCGGGTGAGTACCGAAGAGATTTTTCAGGATTGTTGTTTTGATAATCTGCTCAATAATTTCGTCACAGTCATTACCCTTATGCAGTCGCGCATAGCTGAGAAGTCTTATAGCAAGTCCCCAGCCTGTGCTCTTGTTGCCTCTGTCCTTTAGAGTGGTGAGAGCTGCCTTGGCAAGGTCTTCATTGTCGGGAGTAATCTGTCTGAAGGGATAAAGGGAAAGCAGATGTGAAATGTGTCTGTGCTTTTTCTGCACACCCTGATTATAGAAGCCGCGCATAAAGAATTTGTCTTCGTCGTACCACTCCTTGATCTGTCCCCATTTGCCTATATGCAGGGGCTTGAGGCGTACTATCTGCGCCTTTACGGTTTCGATGAGCTTTTCGTTCACACATTCGCCGTTGCCTGACTTTTTCAGGTGCTCTGCCGCTGACAGAAGGTCTCCATAAAGATTATAGATAATGCATTGGTCATAGGTGTTACCTGCCGCAACGGGGCCGTGCTCCGGTGAATAGCCCGGTGAGCAGACAAGCCTGTCTGACTTCTTGTCTTCGACGAGAAGCTGAGTCCACATAAGTGCACATTCTTCCATGGCGGGGTAGATGTCATTTATGAGCTTTTCCGTGTTGCCTGTGAAAAGGAAATAGTCATACATACCCTGAATTGCCCATGCACCGTTGGTGGGTGCCCAGCCCCAACGCCATTCGTTTCCGGGGCCGACGAAGCCTAAGGGAGTTACCATTGTATGAAGCATAAAGCCTGTAGCCTTATCGAGGTCGGGAGTACCGTCTGCCTTGTCTTCACCGATGCCGAGAGTCTTATTGGCAATAAGTCTGCCGGGCTTTTTAAGGGAATTGACAAAATCGATATAGGGCAGTGCGGTTTCTGCAAGGTTTGCCGCATAAGCACCCCAATAGTTCATCTGCACGTTTACATTGAAATGATAGTCGCAGCACCAGGGAGGATTGTTTTTAGCGTTCCATATACCTTGAAGATTTGCAGGCAGTGAGCCGTCACGTGAAGATGCAATAAGCAGATATCTCGCATACTGGAAAAGAAGAGTGATAAGGTTGCGCTTGTATTCGCCTTTCTTTTCAAAGCGGCTCAGAAGAAAATCCGTAGCCATAATGTGTTCGCCCTCTTCAAGGCTGAACTTTACTTTGTCGTAAAGGGGTCTGTAGTCTGCGAGGTGAGCTCTGTATAATTCGCCGAAGGTCTTTTCAGCGGCAGAGTCCACACAGGAAAGTGCCTTTGCAAGTGGGTCGCTACTGTCAAAGTATTCGGGGAAGGAGTTTATGTAGTTGGTTGCAAGAGATGCGATAATGACAACGGTTTCGGCGTCCTTGATTTTTATATGGCCGTCTGCGGTTTCGGTCATTTCGCCGTCGGTGATGAACTTAAAGGCACCGCCGTATTTCATGGAGTTTTTATCCTTGCTGTCCTTGCCGTCTGTGCCGATGTTGCCAAGGACATTGCCCGAAACTGTGATGGTACCGTTTTCAGCCTTGCTGACACCCTTCTGGTCGGAGATGAAATAGGCATCGAGGTTGAGTTTAGCGGGTACAGTTTCCTTTGTATTACCCTTGTTTTTTGCGTTTTCGTCGGTGGGAGCTTCCTTAGTTTCAGCCTGGATTCTGCCGACAAAAACATTGTCGGGGTAGCTGAGGAAATAGTGACGGGTGAAGGAGCTGTTGCCGATGCGGTAGGTTACCATTGCAGAGGCTGTGTCAAGCTCAAGGTCACGGGTGTATTTGTCCTTTTCGCCCTGATGGTCGAAGGCTATATAGAGGTTGCCGAAGGACTGATAAGCCCCGAAGCCTGTCATATCGCCCTCGAGATTTTTCATTTTAGCTGTGGCTTCTTTGGTTTTACCGCCACCCAGAAGAGACTGGATTTCACGAAGAGAAGCACCCTTGTCGTCGTTTTTCACGCCGTAATTGAAGCCCCCTACATCTTTACCGCCTGACCAGAGAGTCTTTTCGTTGAAATGGATAAGCTCACATTCCATACCGCCGAATATTTTGGCACCGATTTTACCGTTGCCAAGGGGGAGAGCTTCATTTTCCCAACCGAAATAGCTCATATTTGCAGGCTCTTTATAGCATAAGAACATAATGTCACCTCGAAAGTTTTATTTCAATTTAATATTATACATTATTGTGGGGGAGATAGTCAAGGGTGAAGTTAGGAGTTAGGGGTGAGGAGTTAGGAGTTGATGAAGCATAGCTTCAATTCATGCCGTAAGGCAATTCATGACCGCAGGTCAATTCATGGCGAAGCCAATTCATTCTTGCACCTTCAGGTGCATATCGCTTTGCCTCAGGCAAAATATCGCAGGTCTTCAGACGTATATCGCATCTGCGAAGCAGATATATCGCTCTGCTTCCGCACAGGGGACAGTTCTATGTTTTAGCTGTCTGCAAACCGTAAGCTAAGATTACTTATTGTCCACACACAGAACCGTCCCCTGTGCTTCCTCTGTGCTTCTATTAAATGTGCTGGCGGCAAAGTCGGTGGCTCCGTCGCCGTGAACGGCGCTGGAGTGCCTTAAGGGCACTCTCGGAAATCGCTCGAAGCGATTTCACGGAGCCACACGTTCCCTCCACTTCAACCTAACGGAAATCGTCAGTGAAGAGCGCTAAGAGGAATTCATCAGCGGAAAACAGAGACGTAGCGGTATAGCGGTCGAGCAGTAAAATGGTCTTATGACGAGTGCGAATATGACAAGGCAGAGGGAGTCGAATCTGTAGCGTCTCAATAAAAACAAGTCAGCGGGAATCTGAGCTATCGGACAGACGAGACGCCATAAAGCAGATGGGAGAAACGCAAAAATTACCGATAAGCAGAAATCTTGTTTTTATTTCCACGGTGAGCAGAAAGGGTGCAAAGAGAAAAGTAAAGGAAGAACCTGACTCGGTAATTCTTTGCACTTTCGGACGAATTAAGCAAGGCGTGTTTTTGCATACTTTTGTCACAACCGACAAAAGTATGAGCCTCGCGGCTCGAGCGACGTAGAGTGTGAAAGAAAGAACAAACAAGAATATCAAAAGCAGAACTTATGAGTTTAGTCAGGTTCTCGGATCATTCACGTCGAAGCTGATGCATTTTCATACCACGAAAAAACTCGAAGAAAAACTGAATAATAAATTGATTTTTCTTAAATAGTGTGGTAATATATATTATGTATATTTGTATTCACAACCGAAAGGGCAGAAAATGAAAAGCAATTACCTTATAAAAGTCAGGTCCGTCAATATAGTTGAGGGTGACAGAACCGAAAGCGAAATTATCACCCACGCTGATTTTGAGCTTCTCCCAAAGGGCTATACCTTAGTCTATAAAGAAGAAAAAGCCGAAAGAGATGAGGAAACTCACATAACGGTAACAGACGGCAGAAAAGTTGAAATTAAACGCTTTGCCGAAATCGAAACGGAAATGACAGTTGAAGAGGGAATAAGACATATTTCCTTTCACCGCTTGCCCTTCGGTGAATTCAGCCTTGATATAGTGGGAGAAAAAATTGCATCGGAGGTTACCGATGACGGTGTGAAGCTCTATTTTTCCTACAGAACCTTTTCAGGCGGCGAAGCCCTTGGCAAAGCCGAGTTTGATATAACCCTCAGACGAAAAGGCAAAGTCTCAAGGGAATTTCTAGGAGAGGATTAATAAAATGTCAAAGATTGTAAATATAGCACAAGAACAGATTAAAGACCTTGTTTTATCTGCAATAGCCAAAGCTCAGACACAGGGACTTTTAGGTGAGGGCGAAAGCAACCCCTTCCAGGTGGAGGTACCTGCCGACAGAGCTAACGGCGACTACAGCACAAATGCCGCAATGGTAAACGCAAAGATTTACCGTCTGCCTCCGAGAAAAATTGCAGAAGCTATCTGCGGCGGTATGAATCTCGAGGGCACATACTTCGAAAAGGTGGAAATTGCAGGCCCCGGCTTCATAAACTTCTTCCTTTGCGATGACTATTATGCAGATATCCTTTTTGAAATAAAAGAAGCAGGCGACAGCTACGGCAGAAGCGACTACGGCAAGGGTAAGAGCATAAACGTTGAATTCGTTTCCGCTAACCCCACAGGTCCTATGCACATGGGTAACGCAAGAGGCGGTGCTCTGGGTGACTGTCTTGCCGCTGTACTCGATTATGCAGGCTATAACGTAGCAAGAGAATTCTATGTAAACGATGCAGGCAATCAGATTGATAAGTTTGCACTTTCACTTGATATAAGATATCAGCAGCTTTCAGGCAGCGATATCGAGCTCCCCGAGGACAGCTATCACGGTGAGGACATCATCGAAAGGGCTACCGAATTCAAAGAGGTTTACGGTGATTCATATCTTAATAAGAGTGAAGCTGAAAGAAGAAAGGCTCTGGTAGAATTCGCGCTTCCCAAAAACTTAGAGAACATGAAAGCCGCTATGGCAAAGTACCGTATCGACTATGACTTATGGTTCAGCGAGCTGACTCTTCACAACGGCGGCGAGCTGAAAGAGACTATCGACATTCTCACAGAAAAGGGATACACCTATGAAAAGGACGGTGCCCTCTGGTATAAGAATATAGAGATTCAGACGGAAATGCTCTTAGCTCAGGGCAAGACTCAGGAATATATAGACAAGCTTGAGCTTAAAGACGATGTACTCATCAGAGCTAGCGGCAACCCCACATATTTTGCGGCAGATATTGCCTACCACAGAAACAAGCTGGAAAAGAGAGGCTTCGACAAGGCTATCGACGTATGGGGTGCTGACCACCACGGTCATGTTGCAAGAATGAAGGGTGCAATGAAGGCTGTGGGCATTGACCCTGACAGACTCGATATTCTTCTTATGCAGTTTGTCCGTCTCGTACGTGACGGCGAGGTTGTAAGAATGTCCAAGAGAACAGGTAAGGCAATTACCCTTGTTGACCTTCTTAATGAAGTACCCATCGATGCAGTAAGATTCCTCTTCAATATCAGAGAGCCCGGCTCACTTATGGACTTCGACCTTGACCTTGCAGTTGAGGAAAGCTCACAGAACCCCGTTTACTATTGCCAGTATGCTCACGCGAGAATATGCAGTATCCTGTCGAAAATAGCCGCTGAGGGCAAGACCGTAAGAGACTGCACCAAGGAAGAGCTGGCAAAGCTTAACTGTCCCGAGGAAAGAGAGCTTATCCGCTTCCTTTCAACTCTCGGCGATGTAATTATCAACGCCGCTAAAAACTATGACCCTGCTAAGGTTACTCACTACGCTGTGGACCTTGCAACTCACTTCCATAAGTTCTATAACGCCTGCCGTGTAAGCGTAGAGGACGAAGAGCTTATGCAGGCAAGACTTTTCCTTTGTGTATGCGTCAAGGATACAATGAAGAGTATTCTCAATATGCTCAGAGTTGAAGCTCCCGAAAGAATGTAATCTTTTCGATTATACGCTTTGACTTAAGGGAAAAATAATATTATTAATGTAAATTTAAGTAATACCCATATAATAAAAACAAATTAAACAAAAAGGAGTAAAACCATGAACGTAGAGAAAATACTCGTAGTAGATGATGACCTTAATATCTGTGAACTTCTCAGATTATATCTTACAAAGGAAGGCTATAACGTTGTAATAGCCAATGACGGTGTTTCTGCCGTAACAATGTTCCAGGAGGAAAGCCCCAGCCTTGTGCTTCTTGACATTATGCTTCCCAAGCTTGACGGCTGGCAGGTTTGCAGAGAAATCAGAAAGTTCTCTGAAACTCCCATTATTATGCTCACAGCAAAGGGTGAGGTATTCGACAGAGTACTCGGTCTGGAGTTGGGCGCAGACGACTATGTTGTTAAGCCCTTCGATACTAAAGAAATCGTTGCAAGAATCAAGGCAGTTCTCAGAAGAAGTGCCGCTTCAGCCGGCGAAGAAATCAAGGAAGTACACTACGACAAGCTTTCAATCAACCTTACAAACTATGAGCTCAAGGTAAACGGTGTTCAGATTGATACACCTCCCAAAGAGATGGAGCTTATTTTCCACCTTGCAAAGAACCCCAACAGAGTATTCACAAGAGATCAGCTTCTTGATGAAGTATGGGGCTATGACTACTACGGCGATTCAAGAACTGTTGACGTACACGTTAAGCGTCTTCGTGAAAAGCTTGAGGGCGCTTCCGATAAGTGGGAGCTCAGAACTGTATGGGGTGTAGGCTACAAGTTCGAAACCAAGGAATAATCACAATAGGACTAAATGAATACCTGAAACGCCTGATAGTTTTGTCAGGCGTTTTATTGAAGCGGGAGGAAATCCTATGAAAAAAGCAAACCGTAAAAACAGAAGAAAAAAAAGAGGCAGTAATCTGTTTATAAGATATTTTGCCATTTCAGCTATGACAGTATTTGTCAGCTTTGTTTTCATTGCCCTTGTAATGATTTTCTTTATTGCGGCACAGTGGTGGACCGATAAGGTTGACGTGCTGAGCAAAAATGCCCAGGACATAGTTGCAGTTTATACCTATCTTGATACGGATAACGAGCTGGACGAGGAGCTTATTACAGGTACTCTTAAGATTATGTCCGCAGCCACACAGTCGGAATACTTCATTACAGATTCCGAAGGTGAAGCCTTTTATTGCGGTGACTGCGAAAGCGGTCAGTCCTCAAGCTGTGACAATCACAAAGAGCTTGTAGTTGACGAGGCGACACTTCTCAGAGCTATGGACGGCGGTTTTTCGGACTATATGACCGACGATGACTTCGGTATCGGCAGATTCGTTGTCGGTGTGCCCGTAAGAGATGAGACAGGTGGGGTCAGGTGTGTGGTTTTCGCCGTTGAAGACGCTATCACAGGTCTTATCCCCTATGTTGCAAGCATAGCCACAGCCTTTTCCTATTCTATGCTTTTTGCACTGGCTCTCGTATTCATCGCAATGTTCTTTACTGCAAGAGGTATCACCAAGCCTCTTACTGAAATGCGCGAGGTTACCGAGCACTTTGCGAGAGGCGACTTCGAATACAAGGCTAACGAAAATTACAGAAAGCGTGACTTCAAAGACTTTGCCAAGGCTCTTAACAAGATGGCTTATGAGCTGAAAATAGATGATGAAGCCCAGAAGAGCTTTATTGCAAACGTGTCCCACGAGCTGAAAACTCCCATGACCTCTATAGGCGGCTTCATTGACGGCATACTTGACGGTACAATTGCTCCCCAGGAAGAAAAGAAGTATCTGAGTATTGTTTCAAATGAGGTGAAGAGACTTTCGAGAATGGTTGTATCTATGCTGAATATCTCTAAGATTGAGGCGGGCGAAATACAGCTTTCGGCAAGAAAGTACGATGTAGGCAAGCAGATATTCGAAACACTCCTTTCCTTCGAAAAGAAAATTGAGGAAAAGCACATAGAGGTAGTGGGCTTTGAGAAAATGAACGGTGTTATCATTGAAGCAGACCGTGACCTTCTTCAGCAGGTTGTATATAATCTTTTCGATAACGCTGTTAAATTCACTCCCGAAAACGGCAGAATAACCGTAGCGGCTCACAGTGACGGCGAGGGTACAAGGGTAACTATAAGAAACTCCGGCGCAGGTGTAAGCGAAGAGGAAATTGCAAGAATCTTCGAGCGTTTCTATAAGGTTGACAAGTCCCGAAGCTTTGATACAAAGGGTGTAGGTCTCGGTCTGTATATTGTCAAGACTATTATCAATATGCACGACGGCGAAATCACCGCTTCCAGTAAGCAGGGCGAATATACGGAATTCTCCTTTGAAATTCCTTTTATAAACTGATTATAAATTTTTAACTTTTTTTAAGCAATCGAATATAAGCTATTAGCATATTGAATATAAATTACAGTCATTTTCTGTAAATGCAGAAAGGAGCAATACTTATGAACGATAATGAAAACAACTTCCCTGAGGAGCTTTTACCTGAGGAAAATGAAGTTCATAGTGAAGCAGAGCCTAAAGAGAAGAAAGAAGAAACAAAGAGCGAGGATGTCTTCTCGCCCATAGGCTCAAGAGATGTTTTTTCTTATACGAAAGACGAGGAAATTCCTGCTGAGGTGCCCGCAGAGGCAGAAGCTGAACCCACAAAGACTCAGGAGGTATATGAGGGCAATCCCTTTGACAGCTTCCCTAAGCACACATACGTGAATCCCCAGGAGCCTGTTATCAAAGCGGGTGAGCCTATGGATAAAAGCGAGGAGCCACATGTAATAAAAGAAGACCCTCCCGTTTTCAATCCCTATGCGGCACCTCCTCAGAGTGCCTATCATCAGGTGTACAGAAACGTTAATAATACTCAGGGCAGTCAGAATTCTTCACAGTCCCCCTACAATCAGAATAATAACTATGCTTTTAATCAGCAGCCTTCATATAACGGCCCCGATATGACTCCGCCTAAGAAGTCCAAGGGCAAAATTGCGATTATTGCCATTGTTGCAGTGTGTGTTGTAATAGCTCTCGGTGCTATTGTTACAAGCCTTTTCGGCGGTAACAGCGGAAACACTCAGCAGACAACAAATCCCACTCTCGGCGTTGACGATGATGTGACAATCAACTCCATTCAGACAACTGCACCCTCCCTTAATCTCAGCTCGGTAAATTCTGTTTATGTTGCTGAAAAGGTAAGACCCAGCGTTGTAGGTGTAATGGTTTATTCAAACGGTCAGCTTGCAGGTGAGGGCTCAGGCGTACTCTGGGGCGAGGACAGCAGCGGTACCTACACCTATGTTGTTACCTGTGCTCACGTTATTAACGAGAGCAATGTGTCCTATGGTGTGCTTTTGCTTGACGGCAAGACTTACGAAGCAGAAATGGTAGCAACGGACACAAGAACAGACATCGGTGTCCTTAAGATTAAGGCGACGGGCCTGCCTCTTGCAGAAGTCGGCGACTCATCATCACTGAGAGTCGGTGAGCCTATCTACGCCATCGGTAACCCCGGCGGTGCAGAATATTTCGGTTCAATCACAGACGGCATCGTATCAGCTATCGACCGCAGTGTCAGCGCAACCTATACAATGACCTGCATTCAGCACAATGCGGCTATCAACCCCGGTAACTCAGGTGGTGCTCTTGTAAATACGGCAGGACAGATTGTCGGTATCAACTCCTCAAAGATTGCTTCAACCGAATATGAGGGCATGGGCTTTGCAGTACCCACATCAATCGCTCAGAGCGTTGTAGAATCTCTCATTAAATATCAGTATGTGCCCAACAGACCAAAGCTCGGTATACAGTATGCAGAAGTCAGTGCATATCAGCTTTACAGTATGGTAGTTTCCATTAAGGGGCTCCCTCAGGGCTCACTTGTTATTGCAGGTATATCTGAGGACAGCTCACTTGCAAATACTGAGGCAGAGGTAGGCGACCTCATTATTGCGGTAAACGGTAAGGATATGGACGACAGCAGTGTGCTTCTCGATCTTATTGATACGGGCGCAGTCGGCGACAAGCTCACTCTTACACTCTGCCGTATTGAGCAGAGAACCTACAAGACAAAGACCTTTGATGTTACAATAACACTTGTTGAAGACAAGGGTGATGTTCAGGAGGAAGAGCCTACAACTACAGCTCCCGGCTATGACGACGGTTATTATTACGGCGGTGCGGGCAGTTTCGAGGACTTCTTCAGAGATTATTTCGGCTTCGGCTGGTAAGAAATAAATTAGGAATTCGGAATGCGGAATTCGGAATGCGGAATTGCGACGGACTGAGGCGGTGTAGGGTACTTCCTACCCGCCTCTTTTACTGTTATGACATTTATTTTCAGTTTGATGAAGAGGTGAGGTGGGGCTCCATAGGCGAACTGTGTTCGCCTCAGCGACGCTGTCGCTGTAAATCGCTCAGGGCGATTTAATGGAGCCCCCTTCCACTAACTGAAAAAGACCTGCAAGGTAAATTATTG
>JAZSMR010000132.1:0-45556 GCA_045535965.1 Acutalibacteraceae bacterium | reverse complement strand
GTAGGGGTGAGGAATTAGGACCGTGTGGCCCCGGGAAAGCGCTCGGGGCGATTCCCGAGAGTGCCCTTACGGCACCCTCGCGCCGTCCACGGCGACGGACCCACCGACGCTGTTTTTTATATTTCTTAATTGACTTTTGCTTCTCCCTGTAGTAAACTCAAAGTATAATACGGAAAGAAGGTTTTTCCAATGAAAAAAATTATATCAGTTTTCCTTTGCTTACTTACATTGATTTCACTTACTTGCGTTTGCTTTGGTACATCTGCCGTAAACGTAAGTATCTCTCAGGGCAAAGATGCTCTCGTTGCTCAGTGGGAAAAAGCTGAGGGTCGTGGTTTTGACTACAGAGCCTACTCTCCCCTAAAAGATCAGAGCGACACAACAAAATATCCCCTTGTTGTTATGCTTCACGGAAAATACAGCGGCAGTAAAGAAGGCGAACAGCTTACAGGTACGGACTTTTATAACTGGTCAAGCAGTGAATATCAGGCTCGCTTCAAAAATGCAGGCGGTGCTTTTATCCTTATGCCGAGAACCCCCGGCGGTGACGGTACAACTTGGGCAAACACAGGACTTCATTCAGATCTTATGGCTCTTATCAGAGATTACATATCAAGATATTCCGCAAACATCGACACATCGAGAATCTATCTCATTGGCTGGAGTATGGGCGGAGCAGGTGCTGTAAGCGTAGCCGCAAACAATTCAAACTTCTTTGCGGCAGCAGTTATAATTGCACCCTTTGACAGTGTTACAACAGCTCAGGTAGAGGCTATGAAAAATACGCCTATATGGCTTGTTACCTGCACAAAAGACTCCACAGCTTCTCACCCCTTGTTTGCAAAGCCTTTTTGGAACAGTGTCAAAGACATTACGAATATTCCCTCGTATTGCAGAATAACTACCTTCAATAAATATAACTACTATGACGGCGGACACCATTATGTACATTTCGCCGTTGCCTCAGACCTTCTGAATCAGCCCTCGGATTGCGGTATGAACACGGTTACTGCGAAGGGTGCTAACATAAACACAAGCGAAAACGAGTCAATAATCACATGGCTGTCTTCTCAGAGACTCGGTGAAGCAAAGGAAAACAATGTCTGCCACTGCAACTGTCACGCAAGTAAAAGCTGGACGAAATTCTGGTGGGCAATTACTAAGTTTTTCTATATGATTTTCAGTCCCGGAAAAAAGATGTGTGCTTGCGGAGCCAGTCACTGGTAATGTGATAAAAATATGAAATATTAATCAAAAATTGTTTACACAAAAAGCAAACACAGATAATGAGGCTTTAAATTACTTTTAAAGTTATCCCCGTATACTGTGATTGTGCGATGGGAATTGATGTGTGTTTTTTTCCGATTTTTCATTCATCATCCCTCCTTCCCACCGCACTCCCCTCTCCTTTCAAATATGTATGAAGAAACCGAGTATGAGTCAGGATACTCGGTTTCTTTCCGTCTTGAAACATATAAATATTTGACCTTGCTTGCACTTTATGACAAACTTCTCTATGTTATGGTGATAAACTTCTCTTACAAAAAAAGTAAAGGAGTTTTATTATGCTTTGCCGAAACTGCAATCACAATTTAAGCGGCGAAGAGGACTTTTGTCCCCACTGCGGAGTTCCACAAAAGCTCACAGACGTTTCAAGCTCAGTTCAAGAAAATACTAAGGAAGAAGAACACCCCTTACCTAAAGAACAAAAAAGCTCCATTTTTCAAAGCGAACCCGTCTATATTTACACCGACCCACCAAAAGAAAAAGAAAGCAAAAGGACAAAGGCTACAGTCGCTTTTGTTTCGCTGTTTATTGTCACCTTGCTTATTATCGGCGTCCTCACCCTGGGAGAATATTTTCAGCTTACACCTGCTTTTTCAGATTTGTTTCAGACTGCCCCCTCTCAGGAAGATACTACTGCCGCTGATGTTACGGTGTCAGATAAATATGACAGCTCACTTGGTACCGTTGCCCCTGATATTAACTTTAAGAGCACCCTCTGCACCGTTATGAGCGAAAAAGGGTTGGCTCTTCGCAAAGGTCCCGGCAATACTTATGCCGCCATAGAGACAGTTCCCTACGGCACACGCTTACAGGTAATTGGAAAAAGCCTGACCAACGATTTATGGGGCTATGTATACATTCCCTCTCTCGATCTTTACGGTTGGCTTTTATGCTCTTATCTGACAGAATCATCTGAGCTTCTCGAACCTGAAACAACGGTGCCGTCCGAAAAAGAAACCGAAAATCAAAGCAAGGATACCGAAGATGAAGAGCCAAAGAAAACAGCACAGTACTACGCTACCGTAACTGCGGAAAAAGGCCTTTACTTAAGAATAGGCCCCGGAATGAATTACGAAGCTATATCCGTTATCCCTAAAGGAAAAACCGTTACGGTAATTGAACCTTGCAAGGAAAACAGTGCCTGGCTTTATGTCAGCATAGACGATGTGACCGGATATATGAACAAAGCCTATCTTACAGAAAAATCAGTTTAACTTATGCTGCGGTTTATTACCGCAGTTTTTTAGTTTATTTAAAGTTGCAATAATATTATTTACTTACCGAACAATAACGGTATAAGATTGAATTTATTCAGTTTATGAGTTATAATAAAAAATATCCTTGATTCAGGAGGTAAATATATGAGACTTTTATTAGCAGAAGACGAAAAAGAATTATCAAAAGCTCTTTGTGCCATTTTAAAGCATAACAACTACTCCGTCGATGCGGTTTTCAACGGTCAGGACGCTCTTGACTACGGGCTTTGCGAAAACTACGACGGTATTATCCTTGATATTATGATGCCTAAAAAAAGCGGTCTTGAGGTACTCAAGGAGCTTCGTGATCAAGGCGTTTCTACCCCGGTACTTATTTTGACGGCTAAGGCCGAGGTAGACGACAGAATACTCGGTCTTGATATGGGCGCCGATGACTATCTGACAAAGCCCTTCTCTATGGGTGAGCTTCTTGCGAGAATCAGAGCCATCACCAGAAGAAAATCTGAGTTTTCACCTAATCTTCTCACCTCAGGAAATCTTTCACTCAACAGAGAAACCTTTGAGCTCAGCGTTGAAAACAACTCCATTCGACTGGGCAATAAGGAATTCCAGATGATGGAAATGCTCATGAGCAATCCCGGCCGTCTTATTTCTACAGAACAGTTTATGGAGCGTATCTGGGGATATGAAACGGAAGCCGAAATCAATGTTGTGTGGGTATACATCTCCTATCTTCGCAAGAAGCTTTCAAATCTCGGTGCAAAGCTTGAAATCAAAGCGGTACGAGGTGTCGGCTATACCCTTGAAGAGACTGCTTAAAACAAAGGAAAGGGGAAACAGAGACTACGGTCACTGTCAAAAAATCCGATGCTGAAAAAACTACAAAAGAGTTTTATGGCAATCGCAATGTTTGCTCTGGCATCGCTCGTGCTGGTACAATCATTTGCAGTTAACGTCATTAACATATATCAGATGGATATGGATATCCGCGGAATACTCAGAACCATTGCAAATAACGGCGGGGTTCTGCCTAACTCATATATAGAAACAGATGAGCGTTTCAGCAACATATTCAATCCCTTCGCAGAAATGCATCTGAATATAGAAATGCCTTACTCCACAAGATATTTTGTTGTTGAACTCAAAGACAACCTCGTAACCAAAATCTCAACTGAACATATTGCAGCTGTAGATAATACCAAGGCTTTCGAATACGCCCATACTGTATACAGACAAAATGAGCCGGGCTTCGGCACTGTCGATGTTTACAGATACTACTACACCACCGACGGACATAAGTCAATGATTATTTTCCTTGACTGGCAAAGAGACCTTGCACGGTGTCTGGCTCTGGCGTTTATTTCAATGTTCGTAAGTCTTATGACTATTACTGTCCTTGCGGTTATGGTCTATTGGCTGTCTAAGAAAGCTATGAAGCCCGTTGCAGCCAGTATAGAAAAACAGAAGCAGTTTATCACAGATGCAAGTCACGAATTAAAAACGCCTCTCACTATAATTGCCGCCAATGCAGAGGTGCTGGAAATGTGCGAGGGAGAAAACGAGTGGACAACAAGTATTAAAAATCAGACTACGAGACTCAGTCACCTTGTAAAAAATCTCGTTGAGCTTTCAAAGCTAAATGAAATGCAGGACGATAAGAGCAGAAGGAACTTCAATATTAGTCTCGCATTTATGGAAACAGCGTCTAACTTTGAAACAAGTGCGGCTGTTGCCAACAAAAACTTCTCCTACTCCGCCGCAGATGATCTTCAGTATAACGGCAATGAAGCCGAAATAAGACAGCTTATCACCATACTCTGCGACAATGCTATCAAATATACTGATGAATGTGGATTTATCAAGATGAATCTTTACAAATCCGGTAAAAGTATAATTCTTGAAAGCTACAATACCTGCGAATATATTGACCCGAAAACCGTTTCACATCTCTTTGACAGATTCTACAGAGCTGACTCTTCAAGAGCAAGAGACACAAAAACGGGGGGGTACGGTATAGGTCTTTCCATAGCACAGGCTATTGTCCACAGACATAAGGGCAAAATCAAGGTTTTCACTTCGGGTACAACGGGTATAACATTCAAAATTACACTTTGATGAAATTCAGGGCTCTGCAAACTACGGCAGAGTCCTTGTTTTGTCTTGACAAACGGGCAAAAAAGTGCTACATTATATAACTGTAAAAATATTCAGAAAGATTGGTGAAAATTAATGTCAGGCCATTCAAAATGGAGTACCATTAAAAGAAAAAAAGAAAAGACCGACGGTGCAAGAGCGAAGGTCTTTACTAAAATAGGCAGAGAAATCGCTGTAGCTGTACGTGACGGCGGTCCCGACCCCGCTTCAAACTCAAAGCTTAAGGACGTTATCGCTAAGGCTAAGGCAAACAACGTGCCCAACGACAATATCGAAAGAATTATCAAAAAGGCAAGCGGCGAAACAGGCGGCAACAACTACGAAGAAATTATGTATGAAGGCTACGGTCCCTCAGGTATCGCAGTTATCGTTGAAACTCTCACAGACAACCGCAACCGTACCGCAGGCGAAATGCGCCATTATTTCGACAAGAACAAGGGTAATATGGGTCAGCAGGGCTGCGTATCCTTTATGTTCACACGCTACGGTGTAATTGTTATTGAGCAGGAAGACACTGACGAAGAAAAGCTTATGGAAGATGCACTTGAAGCAGGTGCAGTTGACTTCCTCAGCGACGACGAGGATGTTTTTGTTATCCGCACAGAGCCTAACGATTTAGGTGCTGTACGCGACGACCTTGAGGCTAAGGGTTACACATTCGTATCCGCCCAGGTAGAATACATTCCCAGCACAGAAACAGAGCTGACAAATGAGGATGATCTCAAGTGTATGGGCAAGCTTCTTGAAATGCTTGAGGACAATGATGATGTGCAGAATGTATGGCACAACCTTGCAAATGAAGAGGATTTACCTTAAGGGATAAATAAGCAAAGTTTTGGTCAAGCTTTTTCAAAAGCTTGCAGGGTGTGGGACAGAGTCCCACCACAAACAAAAACAGAAAAGATTAAAAGACCTGTCCGAGTGGGCAGGTCTTTTTGATTATTCAACTTTAAAACAAGCGTTCCACAAGCATCTCAAATCTTTCGACAAAAACATCCTCGGGAGCAAAATACATCTTATCTCTGTAAAACTCAGCTTCCTCACCAAGCTCTATATCCATTTCAACCTTTACGCACTCATCACAGACAAGACTTTCCCAAAGAGAGTTGAAGATATATCCTCCGTCTACCTGTTCAATCTGCGGCTGCATAGCGTAAATAATAGCCAGCTTGCTCTCTCTCGTTAAATCTCCACTTATAATAGGCCCTGAACCTGCAAATCCTGATATTTTATCTCCTGAATCACACAAAGGCAGAATATATCTATGCCCCTCTTTTATGCACATTGCTTCATCAAAGGAAAACAGTTGGCTTTCAACAGTAACAGTCTGATTTTCTTTCAGACCGCCATACCACACCTTGGTTATATCTAATTCACAAACCAAGCTGTCAATTTTTTCCGTAAGTGTGCCGTTTTTATCAAACTTATCACATTCCGATACAATAATATATTCCTTTAATCGGACATCTTTCACCACCGCTTCAACTATGGCGATACAATCACTGTATACCAATAAATCTTCGTTGAAACACATTTTGTTAATGCATGCAGATAAATGGTAACCATTGAGACTCTCATCTAAACCACTTTTGTCTACCATTTCACTGTATTCATAATTACCGTCAGCGTTTGTTGTGTAGTGGGCAGTTTCTTTCGGCAATGTACTTTCTTCTACAGGCACCACGCCTTCACGGCTAAACACGCCCAAAGACAGCGCAATAAGAATGACAAGACAAAACGCTCCTACTGCTTTTAACGGCATAGCGTAAGTCTTTTTCGCTGTGCTATTAACCGCTCTTTCTTTTACCTGTGCTACAAGACTGTCATCGGGTCGTATGTGTCTATTGATTATTTCAATACTTTCTTTATTCACTGAATTCATCTCCCTTCAATTGATCTTTAAGTTTTTCTCTGCCACGTTTAAGCTGGCTTTTAATTGTTGATGGGTTAACTTTTAAAGCTTTGCTGATTTCATCTACGGAAAAGCTTTCATAATAATACAGATAAATAGGTGTACGGTATTTCTCAGGCAGATTCATCACGGCATAGTAAACCTCATAATCCTTTTCGGGCATTTCCTCAATTAGCAGTGGGAAATCCTCGAGAAAAACTGTTTTCCTATACCACGAACTCAGATATATTTTTTTACAGCTCTTCAAAGTTACATTAATAATCCAATATTTTCTATGGTCTTCACTTTCAAATTTTTTGTTCTTTTGAAAGTATGTGCACCATACCTGCTGAAAAACATCATCTGCATCTGCTTTTACCCTGACATTCATATATGCAACACGATAAACCAAATCAGAATACTTTTCCACAACTTCTTCAAAGCAATCGTCCGTACGCAACGATTGAAAAGACATTTTTAATTCCCCCTTTCACCTATAATTCCGATTATAAGACAGAAAAGTTGCATTTTAGTGTATTTTTTTATTTTTTCTCATTTACAGACACCAAACTCCAATTATCCGGACTTTGAATATGTATAATATAATCATAACACAGGAAAGGAGTACCAATATGGATAAGACAATCTACATCACTATCACAGGCGGTAACAATTATTTCGGCAAAGCACCCTTTAAACCCGGCAGAGTCTTCAAACTTGAAAAGGAACCTGACAACCTCCACGATGATGAGGCTGTAAAAGTTTCGCACCCCTTTATCGGCACAGTAGGCTATGTGGCAAACAGCGTCTATACCGTTTATGAAGGCACCTACAGTGCAGGCAGACTTTACGATAAAATTGACAACATTGCCTATGCTGAAGTTATGTTTATTACACACAGCAGTGCCATCGCTAAGGTACTCGCTGATGATGAAGTCACAGATAAATTTTAACAGTAACCCTCTATCTATATCTTTCTCACCAAAAAGTGAGCGGTACCCGTTATGGATACCGCTTGCTTTTATTTTTATACGCTCGCCGCGTGGCGTTACTTTTTTGAAAAAAAGCAACCAAAAAACTTTACTCGCCGGGCGGGGTAATACTAATTTTTTTATCTCGCTCACCCGCGATTCCGAATTCCGAATTCCGAATTCCGAATTACATCAGGAAGCCCTGACCCTCATTGATCATCATAAAGAGTGGTGCAAATACAAGTGCAACAACTGACATAAGCTTAATAAGAATGTTAATTGAAGGACCTGCTGTATCCTTGAAGGGGTCACCGACTGTGTCACCGACAACAGATGCCTTGTGAGCGTCGCCGCCCTTACCGCCATGTACACCGCTTTCAATGAACTTCTTTGCGTTATCCCACGCACCGCCGGAGTTTGACATAAAGATTGCAAGAAGAACACCTGTTACAAGTGAGCCTGCAAGAAGACCACCGAGAGCTCTTACACCTAAAATGCAACCAACAAGTAAGGGTGAAAGCACTGCGAGTACACCGGGAACAACCATCTCTTTAAGAGCTGCTGTTGTTGAAATAGCTACACATGAATTATAGTCGGGCTTAGCCTCGCCTTCGAGAATACCGGGGATAGTCTTGAACTGACGGCGAACCTCTTCGATCATTTCGTAGGCTGCTTTACTTACTGATTCCATAGTAAATGCTGAGAATACGAAGGGAAGCACACCGCCGATAAGAAGACCGATAACTACCTGATAGTCGAGAAGATCAATACCCATCTCTTCAAGACTAACTGCCTGTGAATATGAGAAGAAGAGTGCAAGGGCTGTAAGTGCCGCTGAACCGATAGCGAAGCCCTTACCGATAGCTGCTGTTGTGTTACCGACTGAGTCGAGCTTATCTGTAATTTCTCTTACGCTTTCGTCAAGACCTGCCATTTCAGCAATACCGCCTGCATTGTCTGCAATAGGACCGTAAGCGTCAACTGCAACTGTGATACCTGTTGTTGAAAGCATGCCTACTGCAGCCAGTGCAACACCGTAGATGCCTGTGCCGGGAAGTTCGCTCTTACAGCAGAAGTAGGAAACAAATATAGCTACGCAGATAAGAAGAATGGGAGCTGCTGTTGACTTGAGACCTACAGCGATACCGGAAATAATGTTTGTTGCAGTACCGGTTTCGGACTGCTCTGCGATTTTTCTTACTGCCTTATATGCGTCTGAAGTGTAAACCTCTGTAAGAGAACCGATAAGGATACCTACGAGGATACCTGCTAAAACTGCAAAACCGTATTTGAGTGAGCCGAACATATACTTACTCAGAACAAGACCTGCAGCAAGTACAACAATAGAGGAAGCGTTTGTTGCAACCTTAAGTGACTTATGAGGATCGGACTTGCCTCCGCGCACAAGGAAGGTAGAAAAAATTGAAGCAACAACACCGATTGCCGCTATGTAAAGAGGATAAAGAGGTCCGATTGAGGGATTGCCTGCATTAGCAAAAGCGGCAATGCCAAGAGAGACTGCTGATATAATTGCGCCTGCATAGCTTTCGAAAAGGTCAGCGCCCATACCTGCAACGTCACCTACGTTGTCACCAACGTTATCAGCGATAACAGCGGGGTTTCTGGGGTCATCTTCGGGGATACCTGCTTCAACCTTACCAACAAGGTCAGCACCAACGTCAGCAGCCTTTGTATAGATACCGCCGCCAACACGTGCAAAAAGTGCGATTGATGAAGCACCGAGGCTGAAGCCGAAAAGAACATCAGCGTCTTTTGTAAGAGCATAAATTGAGGAAATACCAAGTATACCGAGACCTACAACGCTCATACCCATAACTGCACCGCCGGAGAAAGCTATTGAAAGAGCTTTTTTCATGCCGCCTGTTGCAGCAGCCTGGGATGTTCTTACATTAGCCTTTGTTGCAACGGTCATACCGAAGTAGCCTGCGCCGATGGAGAAAAGAGCACCGATTAAAAAGCTTGCGGCAGTACCCCATGAAAGGCAACAGCCAATTGCAACGAAAAGTGCAAGTATGAAGAATACCAGAATTCTGTATTCAGCAAAAAGGAAAGCCTTTGCACCGCCGTGAATAGCTGCGGAAATTTCCTGCATTCTTGCATTGCCGGGATCATGCTTGCCGATTTTCATTGCAAGGAACAATGCGAAAAGCAGACCTACGATACCTATAACAGGAATAACATAGATTATTTTTTCCATAAGTAAAACTCCTTTACTTGTTGATTAAAAACCTCATCACTTACCGAAGGTTTTTATTGTAACTTATATGATATAACGGCAGACTGAAAAAGTCAATATTTATCACTGAATTTTGTGTTAGATGCTATAAAATATCTGCCGGAAAGAATTATAACAAATTATCCTTGAGCATCTCTAATTTATCTGCAATATCAATGTGCTGCGGACATGCCTGCTCGCACTTTCTGCACTTTATGCACATATCAGCTCTACCCGTTTTGTCGGTACTGTTGACAAAATATTCTTTATAGTCATCTTCTCCTGCAATCTTTTTATTGTATGCAGTAAAGTATTCGGGAATAGGAATATCCACGGGACAGCCTGCCGTACAGTATCTGCAGGAGGTACAGGGAATACTGTCTTTGTTGTTTATGATACCTGCCGCAGTTTTGAGAAGGTTCAGCTCTCTTTCTGTGAGAGGCTCGAAGTCTTTCATATATGCTGTGTTGTCTTTAAGCTGATCCATATTTGACATACCGCTGAGCACACAGATAACGCCCTCAAGACTCGCAGTGAATCTCACCGCCCATGACGCCGCAGACCAGTCCGGGTGCACAGCACTGAAAAGCTCTTTTACCTTTTCGGGGACATCGGCAAGCTTACCGCCCTTGACGGGCTCCATAACTATAATATCCTTGCCGTGCTTTCTTGCTACCTCATAACAAAGACGGGACTGCACCTTTTCGTCTTCCCAATCGAGATAGTTTATCTGGAGCTGAACAAATTCCATTTCAGGGTGTCTTGTCAGTATTCTGTCGAGAACATCGGCAGTGTCATGGAAGGAAAAGCCCAGTTTTTTTATTTTGCCTTCCTTCTTTTTACCGAGAAGATATTCGAACACACCCAGCTTCTCAGCCCTTTCAAGATATTTCGCATTGAGAGCGTGAAGAAGGTAATAGTCAAAATATTCCACACCGCACTTTTTAAGCTGATGACGGAATATTCTGCTCGTGTCACCTTTGAGCACCAACATACCTACGGGCATTTTATCGGCAAGAAGAAACTTATCTCTGTCATACCTCTTGACAAGAGCCTCTCTTACGAATTTTTCGCTTCTGCCGTCATGATACATATAAGCCGTATCAAAATATGTAAAATCCTCGTTTATATAATAGTCCACCATCTCTTTTGTCTTTTCCAGGTCAACGCTTCCGCCTATTTTTTTGTTTTTAAGCGGAAGTCTCATACATCCGAAACCAAGTTTTTTCATAGTTTCTTCTCCTTTGTGTCAATATAAGCTTTTGCAATCAGATAATACAGTATAAATATATATTTTTTGTTAATAAGTATGATTTTTATGCTCTGTCATACATAATTTTCACAATTATCCCTCCGAAAACTAATATTTATTCATTTCTATAGTGATTTTTTTGTTAAGATTCGCCTTTGCCCCTTGACAATTACATTATAAATATATTACAATTATATCAATAATTCTTTCAGACACTATGAAGGAAACAATTTTTTAAACGGAGGTTATACCCAATGAAAAAGATTCTCGCAGTTCTTCTTGCAGCCCTTATGCTCTTCACACTTGCAGCATGCGGCGGCAACGGAGACGACACAACATCAACCGATCCCAGTAATGATGCTTCTGCCGGTACTGAAGTAATCGCTAACATCGTAACAGGCTCCGGCGGCAACCAGGGTACATACTACGCTTTCACAACAGCAGTAGGTCAGATCCTCGGCACAGACGACTACAAGTTCACCGTTCAGGCAACAGGCGGTTCACAGGCTAACATCGAAATGATCGAAGATGGCGAAGCTTATTTCGCAATAGTTCAGAACGATGTTATGAACTACGCTTACGAAGGCACAAACGGCTTTGCTGCTCCCATCACCTGCTTCTCAGCTGTTGGCTGTGTTTACGCTGAAGTTTGCCAGGTTATCGCAACAAAGGCTTCAGGCATCAAGACAATTGCCGATCTTAAGGATAAAAACGTAGCTGTTGGCGACGTAGGTTCAGGTGTTTACTACAACGCAACTCAGATTCTTGCTGCTGCAGGTCTTGACATCGATAAGGACATCAATAAGACAGCTGCTTCCTTCGGCGATGCTGCTACTCTTCTTAAAGACGGTGCTATCGACGCCGCTTTCATCACAGCAGGTACTCCCACTCCCGCAGTTTCAGACCTTGCTACATCAACAGAAATCGTTGCTGTTGACCTTGGTGAAGACGTAATCAACAAGCTTATGGCTGATTATCCCTTCTATGCTAAGTATGAATATTCAGCTGATGACTATGCTTTCGTTGCTGATGCAGAAGCTTCAACAGTTGCTATTATGGCTACATTCATCGCTTCAAACGATATGAGCGAAGACCAGGTTTACGAAATCACAAAGAACCTTTGGGAAAAGCAGGACGAAATCGCTGTAGCACATGCTAAGGGTAAGGAAATGAGCAAGGATACAGCAGCTGCTGCAATCGGCAACGTTCCCCTTCATCCCGGTGCTGAAAAATACTACAAGGAAATCGGCGTTATCGCATAAGTTCCTTTCGCAGTTGAATAAGTAAATATTTACTTCAAATAAATGCTGCAATAATTTTTGCAGCATTTATTTAAGTTTTAAATCGTAAAGAAAAAGGAGGTAAAATTGTGGACGAAAATAAAATTCCCCTTCAGACAGAAGACGAAGCTATCGATGCCGACGCCATTATGGCTGAATTCGACAGAGAAAGTAACACCCGTATTTTCACAGGCTGGAGAAAAACAGTAATCACAGCGATTATGTCTCTCTTCAGCGTATATATGATCTCAATGGCTCTCGTTTTCCAGAATGCCACAAAGTATACCAAGCTCACAACTTTCCTTGCTTTTATTGTATTCATAGGATTCCTCATTTTCCCGGCATACAAAAAGCAGACAAATAAAATCAACTATGTGCCCTTCTATGACATTATTCTTTCAGTTGTAGGTGCAGGCTCTTTCCTGTATTATGCAATTTTCCAGGAAGATATAATCTTTATGTCGCGCCGTATCGGTACTATTCAGATAGTAATTGCCCTTGTTGCAATTCTTATCCTCGTTGAACTCTGCCGAAGAGCGGTAGGCTGGCCCATTATCATAGTTGCGGGTTGTTTTGTTGCTTATGCGGCAGTCAACGCAATCGGCAAAAACCCCGACACCGCTCTGAGAAGCCTTATGTACGGCCTTTTCTATGACGTATCCAACGGTCTTTTCTCAACCCCCGTTTATGTTTGTACCACCTTCATTGTATTGTTTATAATCCTCGGCGCTCTTCTTGAAAGAACAGGTATCGGCACATTTTTCGTTGACCTTGCAAACTCAATCGCCGGCTCATCAATCGGTGGTCCTGCCAAGGTTGCTGTTATCTCAAGTGCTCTTGAGGGTATGTACTCCGGCTCAAGTGTTGCCAACACTGTAGGCTCGGGTTCAATTACAATCCCTATGATGAAAAAGACAGGCTACAAGCCCGAATTCGCTGCAGCAGTTGAAGCAGCAGCATCAACCGGTGGACAGATTATGCCCCCGATTATGGGTGCGGCAGCCTTCCTTATGTCAGAAATCACAGAGACACCCTATTCGACAATTGCAGTTACTGCTATCCTCCCCGCTGTTCTTTACTTCACAGGCATCTTTATGATGATTCACTTTGAAGCAAAGAAATTAGGCCTCAAGGGTCTCCCTAAGGATGCTATCCCCAACTTCTTCAGACTTATGCTTAAGAACGGATATCTCCTTCTTCCCATTGTTGTTCTTGTTATCGCAATGAACTACTTCAGTGCAGGACTTTCAGCTTGCTTTGCAATCCTCGGCTCACTGATAGTTTCATTGGTACCAAAAAAGCTCAGCAAACAAAATGCATGGGAGTTAGTTCTTCCTCTTATCCCTATCGCAGTGCTTCTTGGACTGTGGCTGCCCTTTGGTGCTGCCAATATGAGTACAGCGATTCTTGTTTCAATGGTTTCATGTGTAGCACTTTCATTCTTTACAAAAGATGCTACACTCACACCCAAGGTAGTTGTTGAATCTCTCGAAAACGGTGCAAAGAACACTGTAGGCGTTGCAGTTGCCTGCGGTATGGCAGGTCTCATCTCCGGTGTTGTTACTATGACAGCACTCGGTCAGATTCTCATAAACACTCTCGTTCCCATTGCAGAAAACAGTATGTTCCTTGCTCTGTTCCTTACAATGGTTTGCTGTATCGTACTCGGTATGGGCGTACCTACAACTGCCAACTACGTTATTATGGCTACAATTACTGCCCCTATCCTTATTAGGATGGGACTTCCCGTACTTGCAGCTCACATGTTTGTTTTCTATTTCGGTATCGTTGCGGATATTACACCGCCTGTTGCCCTTGCAGCTTATGCGGGCTCGGCTATTGCAAAGTCCAACCCCATGAAAACGGGCGTTACGGCTACGAGACTTGCTATTACAGCTTTTATTGTGCCTTATATTTTCGCATACAGCCCCGAAATGCTTCTTATCGACGCTCAATGGTATGATGTAGTGCTTATCGTAATCACGGCTCTTATCGGTATATTTGCCGTATCGGCAGGTATGGAGGGTTATATGTTTGCAAAATGTCCCTGGTGGCAGAGACTTATGCTCCTTGGCGGCGGTCTTCTTTGCATTATCCCCGGCATTGCAACTGACCTTGCAGGTGTAGTGCTTCTTGCAATTGTTATTGTTCTTCAGAAGCTCGGCAAAAAGAAGAACCTCACTCCCCCGGCGAATGCTGATAAGGCTCAGGCGGCATAAAAGTCAATATTTAAGCGACTCTGAAAAGGGTCGCTTTTGAGTTAACAAAAACAGAAAACAAGTCTTTTTTTTACTTTCCCAAAGGATTGCAAAGCGATGCCAGAGCCCTGCCACAACAAAACACTTTACTTCTTATTTAATATGTAATTGACTTTTGAAAAAATAAGTGCTAAAATCATATTATAAAATTATTTGTAAAGGAGAAAGACATAAAATGAAAAAATCAGAACTCACTTTCGCCGCACTCTTGGCAGCAGTTTTCTGTCTTCTTGCGGTAACACTGTCCTTGGTATTACCTACCGAAATAAACATTAAAGGCAGCGTAGACGCTGACCTCCCCGCTGCAAACGTTGCAGAACCAACAGCACCAACACCTACTCTCCCTGCTGCAACAACACCCTCTGCAACACAGCCTGCCGGCAACAACGGTGATACCACTACTACAGCGGCACCCGTAACTGACAAAACCGACGATAACGCTTTACCTCAGGGTAATGAAGCTATTCTTGCTAAATACGCTGAACTCATGAATAAGGCTAAAACAGACTCACCGGGCTTTACTAAGGTTGAATATCAGGAAATTCCCGCTGATAAGGCTCAGTTTGAAGGTTCACTTTTCAACAGGATTCTTCCCATAGCTTCAAATTTCTTCACAGATGAAGAAACTGCAAGAGCCAACGCAGAAGCTAAGCTCAAAGGCGAATCAATGGAATGGTTCCCCATTTATCACAACGAAAAAGGTTGCTTACTTACAGACGCAAGTGCAATCGAAAATGCCACCTGCACCCAGCTTCCTGACGGTAATGTTAAAATCACTATGGAATTAAAAGATGAAGTTAACTGCGAACCTCCCGAAGGCGCTGCAACATGGGATAGCCCCATCGGCTCAGTGTTCACACCTATCAAAATGGCAGACGTGCGTAACACTCTTCAGAACGACCCGGCAGTTAAGTTTATCATCAAGAATGTAGACTTTGAGCTTAAGTATCACGATTGTACTCTTGATCTTGTTTATAATCCCACAACAGGTCAGATCGTTTCACTTGATCAGTATATGCACATTCTTATCACAATCAAGGACGGTACGCTTTTAGGTATGTCCGCAAAGGGTACAGCTATCCTTAACAACTATATGTACATAAGCGATTTCCAGTATTAATAAATCCGCTCACGGCACCTCAGAAGAGGTGCCGGTATTTTTTTGAGTTGATACAAGGAAACGGCTACGGTGGCTCCGTCGCCGCGAACGGCGCGAGAGTGCCCCGAGGACACTCTCGGAAATCACCCTGAGGGGTGATTTCACGGAGCCACACCTCCCGCTTCATAAATTGAATGGCATAGCTGAAAGCTCACCGCAAATAAAAATACTTACTTATATTGGTAACATCTCACGTAGTCAACCACAAATTCTGCCGGCCAATTCTCCTTCGGCGTTTTATTTATATTCCCTGCACCGTGCCTATCTCCCGAAGCAATGCCGTTTTCACCGCTGAACTCCACAGTAAGCAGCAAATACTCCGGATTCTGTGACACACCGCCGGTTGAAAGTCTGCCCGTTTCAACACCGTTAAGATAAAAAATATATTCATTTTCGTTCCACTCAAGCCCATAGGTGTTAAACTCCGTATACGGATCATTTTCGATAAAGGTTTTGCCTATGCTGTCGTTTTTATGTGCCTCACCGTAACCGTCATAGTGTATGCCCGACACAACACAGTCATTACCCCACCAATGATCCTTATAATAGAAAGACTCAAAAATATCAACCTCTGTACCGTCCTGACCTGAGCCGTCAACATTTTCAACCTTATCATTCATCATCCAGAATGCACTCCACAAGCCGTAGGCGGCAGGCAGCTTACATCTTGCTTCAAAATATCCGTATTTCTGCTCATATAGATTTATTGTGCTGATCGCTCCCGTATACCAACCGGGCTTGTATTCCTTGAAATCTATTTGACTGTGCCATTTATCATAATAATAGTTTTTCAATGGCTCATCAAAATATTGCGAACTGATGACAAGGTTACCATTCTCAACACTTACCATATCCTCATGCCAGTAACCGCCCTTTCTTTCAGTTACCCACCATTCATAGGTCCACTTTCTTTTATCAAGCTTCTCACCGTCAAATTCATCACTCCACACGAGCTCGAATTCATCAAGGTTAATGGTTTTCCCCTGTGGCACCTTGCCAAGGCTGAAAATATCAGGCAACACTGCACTGACGAGCATAAGAACAGTAATTATGGATTTGAGTAAAACTTTCATTGTATCCTCCCCTTTTATTATTATGTTTTCCCTTTTATGCTAACCTAAAATGATTTTTTTGTCAACATAAATTAATATCGCAATTTTTCTTCAAAAACTCTTGACAAATGTAAATTCTTGGAGTAATATATATTCCAGTTAGACAAGACTAACCTTTCTTTTGTCATAAAGGTTATCATTATCCTGTAAGTATAATATAGAAAAGAGGTAAATACATGAGAACTCTCAAAGATGTGAAAATCGGCGAAACCGTCAGAGTTACAAAAGTCGGCGGTGAAGGTGCCATTAAGAGACGAATCATGGATATGGGTATAACCAAAGGCGTTACCATTAAAGTTATCAAGGTTGCACCCTTAGGCGATCCCGTGGAAATAACCGTAAGAGGCTATGAGCTGACCCTTAGAAAAGCCGACTGCCAGAATATAGAGGTTGAGTAACTTCATGTTACTCAAAATTTTCGGATGTGCAGTTAGCTAAAACTAACAAACAGATTTTCAAGTGAAAGGAAATATATTATGTCCATTAAAATCGCACTTGCCGGCAACCCCAACTCCGGTAAAACCACTCTCTTCAATGCTCTCACCGGCTCTAATCAGTATGTTGGCAACTGGCCCGGTGTTACTGTTGAAAAGAAAGAGGGCAAGCTTAAGAAAAATTCCGATGTTACTGTAGTTGACCTTCCGGGTATCTACTCGCTTTCCCCCTATACCCTCGAAGAGGTTGTCGCAAGAATCTATCTTGTTGACGAAAGGCCCGACGTTATTCTCAATATCGTTGACGGTACCAACATAGAAAGAAACCTTTATCTTACAACTCAGCTTTCCGAACTCGGTATCCCTGTAGTTATCGCTATCAATATGATGGATATTGTAAATAAAAACGGCGATAAGATTGATCTTGAGATACTCTCTAAAAAATTCGGCTGCAAGGCTATTGAAATTTCAGCTTTAAAGGGCACCGGCATAACAGAGGCGGCAGATTTAGCCATTGAGCAGGCAAAAAACGGTAGAACAATTCCTCAGCACAGATTCTCAGGTGAAGTTGAACATGCTATCGCACATATTGAAGAAGCTACTGTTCACTCTCTGCCTGACGAGCAGCAGAGATGGTATGCCATCAAGATTTTTGAGCGTGACGGAAAAGTCATAGAAAAGCTTGGCATCCACAAAGAAATTCTTGAGCATATTGAAAGTGATATCGCTCATGTTGAAGAAGAGCTTGATGACGATGCTGAAAGTATTATCACCAACGAAAGATACGAATACATAGAGCGAGTTCTCAGAACCTGCTATACAAAAAAGAACCGCGGCGGTCTTACTGTATCAGATAAGATTGACAGAATACTTACAAACCGTTTCCTTGCTCTTCCGATTTTCGCTCTTATTATGTTCCTTGTTTACTATATTTCAGTTACAACAGTAGGCACATGGGCAACAGATTGGGCAAATGACGGCGTATTCGGCGAAGGCTGGAATCTTTTTGGTGCATTCATTCCCGGCATTCCCGTACTGGCAGAGAATCTTCTTGCAAGCATAAACTGTGCCCCTTGGCTTCAGAGTCTCATTATCGACGGTATTGTTGGCGGTGTTGGTGCTGTACTTGGCTTTGTGCCTCAGATTCTCGTACTCTTCATATTCCTCTCCTTCCTTGAGGGATGCGGATATATGTCAAGAATCGCCTTCGTTATGGATAGAATTTTCCGCAAATTCGGTCTTTCCGGCAAAAGCTTTATTCCTATGCTTGTTGGTACCGGCTGCGGTGTTCCCGGCATTATGGCTTCACGTACTATCGAAAATGAACGTGACCGCCGTATGACCATTATAACAACAACTTTCATTCCCTGCAGTGCCAAGCTCCCCATTATCGCAATGATTGCAGGTGCACTTTTCGGCGGTGCTGCATGGGTTGCTCCGTCAGCATATTTTATGGGCATTGCCGCAATTGTACTTTCAGGTCTGATGCTTAAAAAGACAAAGCTCTTTGCAGGCGATGTTGCGCCCTTTGTTATGGAGCTCCCTGCTTATCACATGCCCACAGCAGGCAATATCCTGCGTACAACTTGGGAAAGAGGCTGGTCTTTCATCAAAAAAGCCGGCACAATCATTCTTCTTTCCTCAGTTGTTCTTTGGTTCCTTCAGAGCTTCGGCACAGAAAACGGAAGCTTCGGTATGGTAGAAGACCTCAACAACTCCGTTCTTGCTGTTATAGGTAACGCTTTCGCCTGGATATTCACTCCTCTCGGCTTCGGCAACTGGCAGAGTGCTGTTGCAACAGTAACAGGTCTTATCGCTAAGGAAAATGTAGTTGCAACCTTTGGCGTACTCTTAGGTAATCCCGAGGTTACAGTTGAAACAGGCGAAGAAATCTGGGAAATCCTCAGAAGCACAATATTCACTCCCGTATCAGCTTACGCTTTCCTTGCTTTCAATCTTCTTTGTGCTCCCTGTGTTGCAGCTATGGGCGCAATCAAAAGAGAGATGAACAACTGGAAATGGACATTATTTGCAATAGGTTATCAGTGCGCTTTTGCTTATGCTATTGCACTTATTATAAATCAGTTCGGTATGCTTATTACCGGCAATGCGAACGTCATCGGTCTTATTGCCGCAGGCGCTGTAGCTATCCTTATGGCTGTTATGACACTTAAGCCCGACAAGAAATTAAACAAATAAGGTGATGTAAATGGACTTTATTACTCAGAATATTGGTACAATTGCCGTTCTTATTGTCCTATCATTGATTATCGCAATGATAGTAAGAAAGATGCGCAAAGATAAGAAAGAAGGCAAAACAGCCTGCGGATGCGGTTGTGAGGGCTGTGCAATGAAAGGCAGCTGTCACCCCACCAACTCAAAATAAATATAACCCCTTTTCAAGATATTTTGTTTCCTCAAAAAAGAACGGCGGTGTCTTAATGACATCGTCGTTCTGCTATCTTAATCTATCAACTTAATTTCACTGCCCATATCTTCTATAAGTCTGAAGGTGGGGCGTTCATAGTCTGTCTGATTGGGTGTATGATAAGTAAGATAAAGCTTATCATCTTTCCTGAATATCATACCGTGACCGCCGTCACTTGTTACAATAGGCTCAAGATGTACGAAGTCCTCTCCTATTTCTCCGCCAATAAATTTAACTGCACATTCTGCGTAGTTGCCCTTAATGAAGGTTGACCATATCATAAGAAGCTCATCGTCTTTTGTTCTGAACATAAATGGTCCGTCAGTTATATAGTGCTCACCCTCAGGCTTTTTATCTGCCCAATGAGGAGAAGAAGCACTGAAAAGAGTCACGGGCTCACCTTTATATGCACTCAAATCTTCTTCGAGCTCAACAAAGCACATTGTGCCGTCAATCATCTGTGTGTGTTCGTGACAGAATACAAGATAGGGCTTACCGTCCTTGCTTATATAAAGAGTACCGTCAAGACATTCCCATTCTTCCGGTGTAAGAGCCTTTTTACTGTGAGGTACAAAGGGTCCTAAAGGAGAATCAGCCTTAAGGGCAAAAGTGCCTCTGAGGCCGTTTTCTCTTGTAAAGGTAGCAAACATATAGTATGTACCCTTATACTTATGAACTTCGGGTGCCCAGTTAACCATTCGGTTCATACCGTATTTAATGGAATTGAAGCACTCTATAGGCTCGCTCCAGTTTTCCAGATCTTCCGATACATATACGTCAAAGCCACCTACATCTTTACCGAAGTTTGCAGCTCTTGTGCCGTAAAGATAGCATTTTCCGTCTTCGCAAACCACAAAGGGGTCTCTGATGTTAATTTCGCTGTTTTTCATATTCTTTCTCCCTGATATTTTTATTTTTTAGCCACCAGCATGGTGGTGTTTTCTTTTCTGAATACTTGTTCCACCGACGAAAAGCCTGCCGATTTTAAAAGCACTATCTGATTATCAACAGTGCAGGGTGTATCATAGTGATAAAACTCTTCCTCATCTATACCCTGCTCTTTTCTGAGTCTTTCATTTTCGCTGAACCAATGGTCTTCTTCAGCTTGAGTCAGTACCATATAGTCGCACTCAATATACATTCCCCCACTGCTGAGAGACTCATATATCTTTCTGTATAGTCCCAGTTTCTTTTCGTGAGAGAAGTGATGCATAGTTTGAAAGGATACAGCACAGTCGAATTCGCCACAATCAAAAGGTACTGTAAAATAGTCACCGCAGATAAGGGTCATATCCTTATCTTTGTGTTTTTCTCTGAGCTTTTGGAGCATCGACTCAGTCAGGTCTATTCCCGTAACCTTTATGCGGGGGCAGAGCCTGAATATTTCATCAAGCTCCAATCCCGTACCGCAGCCGAGATCTAAAAGCCTTTCACAGGTCAAAGGTATGAGAGAAGCCATTTTTATATATCCTTCTTTACAGCCCTCAACCTCTGTAAGCATGTGCTCGTCGTATTCTTCGGTGCGTGCAGTAAAGAAGTCGCTCATAGATTCAAGCATAAGAAACTCCCTTTACTTCAAGCCCATAGGCATAGGTCTTTTCTTGGCTGTAAACTCAGTGCAGGTGATTCTGATAACACTGACAATGCTGACCATTCTTTCGTCAAAAGAGAAGTCCTTGCCCGTCTGAGTTTTCATAAGCTTGGTCATACCGTCTTTTTTCTCTTCCACATCTTCGAGAATTTCTGCGGTACCAAGACCCATTACACTTGCATAGGTTGTGCCGTACTGGCAGGCTACCTTGCCCTCAAAAGGCACAATATCACATTCCATTTCAAAGAACACCTTGGGATTCTTTTTCATAATATCGATTTTTCTGCCAACTGTTGCGCCGTGAAGATAAATGCAAAGGACTCCGTCTTCGAGAGTATAGCCGTAGTTCATAGGCACTACATAGGGCTCGTCGCCGTCTACCATGCCGATATGGGCAATCATTGATTTATCTAAGATTTCTTTTATTTCATTTATGTCGGTTACTTCGCGTTCGCGCTTGGTTATACCTTTTTTCATTGTTTGTTCCTCTCTTGCAAGAAAATTTGTATATTATTCAGTTGTTTTACTGTTTGATATCATACTTTTTTGAAAGCATACTCATAGCCTCTTCTCTGGTGATTTTGCCTGTATTACAGTCAATCATCACCTGAACGTCTTTGTCTCTGAGATCGTAGAATGACCACACAATAAATGCGAGAAGACCGCCTATTGCCGGGATAAGCATAAAAATGAGCCAGAGCATATTAAGAGCGTGAGGTGTCTGCGTTACACCGCTCTGCTCGAGTTCCTGGAATGAGCCAACTTCTACTACTTTCCAGCCTACTGATTCAAGACCGAGTATAAACAGACCCAGTGCGCTTGAAATAGAACCGGTGAGCTTTGCCATAAATGTCTGCACAGCGAAGGTTATACCCTTTGCCTCGGTACCGCTCTTGAATCTGCCGTATTCTGCACAGTCCGGAGTGAACATAAACATTTCAAGGGCAACAACAGCCAAAGGAACTGAACGAATAGTAAAGAGAATGATATATACAACAATATTTCCGTAGCCTACAAGCCATGTGATAACACTGAGTATAACATAAAGCAGCAGGCACACCTGATTGACCTTCATTTTATCGAACTTGCGGATAAACTTGGGAAGCAGCAAAGCAACGATAAGCTGAGGTACCGTTCCGACAGCACCCACAACCAAGGAGAACAGAGAGCTCTTGAAGAGATAGTATGAAACATAAAGAGTGAATGCATTACCGATATTAAGTGCAGAGTAGAAGAAAATACCAAGATAATATATCAGCAGATATTTATTCTTGAAAAGGTATGAGAACATTCGTCTTATGGTGAATGTTTCTTCAGTTTCAGCGTGGTAGCGTTCTTTGAGTTTGAATGAAGCCGGTGACATAAGACCAAAAGCCAATACACAGATTATCGCAGATATGGCACCGTAATTCATACCTACCTTTTCGCTGACAAGAACAGTTGCCAGAGTTGAGGTGAGACCTACGCCTGCATAGGTTGCTATGCTCTTAAGGGACTGAATTGTGTTTCTTTCGTCGATACTCTGACTCATAGAGGTTAGTATACCAAAAATGGGCACATCGCACAGAGTGTAAGCGGTATCCCAAAGGATATATGCAACGGCAAACCAGCCAAGCTTGACTGTCTGTGAAGAATCCGACGGAATAATGAAAGTAAGTACTGTTGCAATAGGAATAAGTATAGTTGAAATGCGTATCCATGGCAGATATTTCTTTCCGCTTTTGAATTTGATTGAGTCAAATATCACGCCGAAAAGCGTATCGTTTACGGCGTCCCATACTTTTACAATAAGCATTACCGCTGCTGACTTGATAGGGTCAATACCCAAAAACAAGAGATATGTTGTCAGGCACACATTAAAAAGCGTGTAAATCATATTCTGTCCGGCAAAATATGAATAATAGCTGATTCTTTCTACCGGCTCAGTTGACCAGTCTTCTTTACCTGCAAAAATTCCTTTAACTTTTGAAATGATTTCCATTTTTTCTCCTCCCGATATTATAAATTCTTGTTTCGTGACAAAAGAACAACCGTCTCGACTGTTGTTTCACTGTCCCAACGGATATGTGTCACATTCTCATCCCCGTCATAAAAGACAGGGAATTTGAAATTGATACACTTTAACAGTCTGCCGCCCTGCCGCTCTTCTTTGAATATCTCAACACTCTCAATAAAGGTATTGAGAAACTTCTTTTTCTCTGCATCAGTAAACTCTTTATACATTGTACCATAATAATGCAGAAAAAGATAGACATTTTCACCTGATATTTTTTCTTCTTTGATATTTGCTATACGGGACTGCAATACTGTTATTTGTTCCTCAACAACTTCTATCTCATCATAGAAATCATACAGCCTGTTTTGCATATCCTGATACTTTTTATCATAATGCCTGTCTGTGACATCAAGAGTATCCGTTTGAGATGCAAGCTTTCGTTTTAACATTACAAGCTGATTTAGTTGCTTTTTGAATACTGCTATTGCAGATGCTCTTGTTCTCGGTCCTTTGCCTACTGAGGCGGTTGTTTTACCCGATGAAACTCTCAATAAGATTAAGGCTTACGGTGTGAATGCGAAAACTGAAAGGCTTATGATTACTCTTGCCGAATACTACACTGCAAACAAAGAGCCTGACTCTGATTGGGTGATTATACCGAGGACTAACATTTCTGCTTATCTCGGCTCTGCAACTTATATGGAAAGCTATGAAAGCAAGATACCTGATGGGGTTATGGAGAAAAAGCCTGAAATGGGCGGTGTGTCTGCGGTGAGGATTGTTATATAAAGAATTGACTTGTCAGAATATTAAGAGTATAATTAGCATGGTAATATTTTTGAGGAGGATAGTTTCTGATGAAAGAAAAAATAAAAATTAGCTATAATGAAAAAAATGATTCTTATAAGGTTTGTTATAACGGATTTTCATGGATAAGTGACGGAAAAAAGGCTTTTGTTTCCGTTTGCAAAAGCATCGACAGCAAGCAAAACAATAAAGATATACCTTTCAAATCTGCCAAAAGCATAAAAACAGAGTATTCAGATAATAGAATTGTAACAAGATATTCTGATTTTTTCCTTGCCGGTGAGAAATTGCCTTTTACGCTAATCTGCACTGCTGAAGTCACAGGAGAAAACGAAGTTGTTTTTTCTGTTAAAACAGAAGACGAAACAGGCTGCGAAATTCAAGGTCTTTGTTTTCCTGCACCATTTAACTCAAGAATAAAAGGCAGCAATTCCTATCATGTCGATTCAATGCGTCAGGGTTTTATTCTTCCTGACAGGTACAAAAAGAATTATTTTATCAATCATAGCTACAAAAATGTCAAAAGACCTATAAATTCGGGTGAATGTTATATGCCTTTGTGGGGCAGAGTATGTGACGGTCATACATACTCTGCTGTAGTCGAAACACCCTATGATGCTTCCGTATATACTTCCTTCGGAAAGCACGGGGCATTTCTTAACACGGTCTATTGGCAGTCCTCTTTAGGCAAACTTTCTTACGAACGCAGAATACTCTTTATTTTCCACGATAACGGAGATTACAATACAGTTGCCAAGGATTACCGCAACTATCTCTTTGAAAGAAACGAATTAGTCACCCTTGATGAAAAAATCCAAAAGAATCCCAACATCAGAAATATTATCGGTGCACCTGTTCTACACCATAAGATTTTTTCAAAAATCAATGAAAAGTCCCAGTTCTATGACAAGAACGGATCTAATGAAATCCTTTGTGCTACATTCTGTGAGCGTGCAGAACAAATTAAAAAGCTTAAGGCTCTCGGTCTGGACAAGCTTTATATTCATACTGACGGTTGGGGCAAAGACGGATATGACAACAAGCACCCCTATATTCTTCCACCCTGTGAGGAAGCAGGCGGTTGGGACGGATTTAAGAATTTTTCTGAAGTTTGCCGTAAGCTTGGCTATGTGTTTGCTCTTCATGACCAATACCGAGACTATTATTATGACAGTCCTGTTTTTGACAAAGACAAGGCGGTAACCAATATTGACGGTTCCAACCCCTACTGCTCAATATGGGATGGCGGTGAACACAGCTATCTTTGTTCAGTTTTCGCTTTAGATGCTGTCAGGAGGACTTACACCGAGTTGGAAGAGCATGGCATTGATGTTCAAGGGGCATATCTCGATGTTTTTTCTATTATGCAAGGTGACGAGTGCTTCCACAATGGGCATAGAGTCACAAGAGAAGAAAGTATAAAGCACCGAGGAGCTTGCTTTGACTATCTAAACGAAAAAGGTCTCATAATGTCCTCGGAGGAACCGGGTATGCAGCTTCTCAACCATCTTGCTCTTGTTCATCACGGTCCTCACGCATTAAAGCCTCAGGAAAACGGCAGAGCTGTCGGTATTCCCGTTCCTCTCGGAAATCTTGTGTATCATGACTGTATAATGGTTCCGTGGAATTGGTTTAACAACTGGGGGATCCCTAAAGGTGAAGACGGAGATTTATACGGAGCTTTGAATGCAGGTATGCCGTATATTCACCCCTACGGAAATTCACTTTGTAAAATCGGAACAGATAAGCGCACTGCAGATATAGAAATGATGGGTGACGAAGATCTGAAAAAAGAACTTGAACGCATTAAGCCTCTTTGCGAATTACAGGCAAAGCTTTACAACAAGGAGATGGTGAAGCACGAATTTCTCGGCAGCTACCGTAAACAAAAAGCTACTTATTCTGACGGCACAACAGTTGTTATTGATTTAGACAGAAATACATATAAAATCAATTAAAAACAAGTAATATCTGAGGAGATGCTGATTTTAACAGTATCTCCTTTTCTTTTGTGAAAACTATTGAAATGTTCTTTGTTATTTGTTAAAATCATAATGATATAATTTATTTTTAGGGAAGTGATAAATATGAAAGCTATTACAGGCGGTAAAATTATTCTCAAAGACAGAATTGCTGAAAACTGTGCCCTTCTTTTCACAGATAAAATAGAAGGAATTGTTCCCGCAGAACTCATCCCTTCTGATGCTGAAATTATTGATGCCAAGGGCGGTTATGTTGCCCCCGGTCTGATTGATTTGCATATTCACGGTTATCTCGGTAAGGATGTGTGCGACGGTGAAGAGGAAAGTATCCGTACAATTTCAAAGGGACTTCTCGCAAACGGTGTTACGGGTTATCTCCCCACGACCATGACGGAAGATATGTCCGTTATCCGTAAGGCACTTGAGGTTTGCCGTAAGCTCAAAGAAGAAAGTAAAAATTGGAACGGCAGTGCGATTTTAGGCTGTCACGCCGAAGGTCCCTTTATAAGTGAAAGCAAAAAAGGTGCTCAAGATGCTAAATACATACTCAAGCCGGATGCTGCTTTTGTCAAGGAATATGCGGATATCATAAAAACCATCACCCTCGCTCCCGAGGAGGATACAGAAGATTTCACCGCTATCCGTGAAATCTGCCGCGATACAGACGTGGTTATCTCTATGGGACACACCTCTGCTGATTATGAAACTGCTATGGCAGGTGTCAATGCGGGTGTGAAGCACGCTACCCACCTTTTCAACGCTATGACACCTCTTGCTCATCGTGCTCCCGGTGTCGTCGGTGCCGCACTTAACAGTGATGTAAGTGCAGAGGTTATTGTTGACACTTTTCACGTTGATGCATCTTTATACAATATGCTGTGGAAGCTCAAGGGCAGAAAGCTTTGCTTCATCACCGACTGCCTTCCTGCAGGCGGACTGCCCGAGGGTGAATATACCCTTGGCGGACAGAAAATTATATATAAAGGTATCGTTTGCCGTCTTGAAGACGGTACGGTTGCGGGAAGTGTTCTTCATCTCAACCGAGGGGTATGGAATGTATATACAAATTCTGACATTCCTCTTTATGAGTGTGTAAACTGTGCATCTCTCAACCCTGCTGCAGTCATTGGTATGGACAAGACTAAAGGCTCACTGGAAACAGGCAAAGATGCAGATATTATAATCACAGACAGTAATTTTGAAGTACAAAAAACTATTATTTCAGGAGAGATTAAATATGAAGCTTAAAGTAAATGCCAAACTCGACCCAAAATTTCAGCCCCTTTCACTTGTTGTCCGTGAAATGCGTGAAGCAACAAAAGAAAACGGACAGGATATTGTTATTGCAATTGAAAGAAACAAGGGTTACACAACAACCTACAAAACGCGTGTTTATCCTGACGGAACCGGTCATGATGAAGATAATTTCCGTTTTATAGAGCGTCTGACAAAATCCTTGCTATGGGTTGCAGGCGGTTATAAAGTTATAATTGCCGGCAGTGAAATTATAGGTACAAAAATTAAAGAAGCATTTTCGTATGGCGGCCTTCGTGACTTTGATGTAAAATTTATGGAAAGAGTATACGAGGAAAAGTTTGAGGTTATTCTGTGCTCACTCGAAGATGCTCCAAAGGATAAATCTGCCGCTTCTCCAATAGGCAGACACCTTGACGGATGCCGTATCGGCTTTGATGCAGGAGGAAGCGACAGAAAAGTAAGTGCAGTTATCGACGGCGAAAGCGTATATTCGGAAGAAGTTGTATGGTTTCCGAAGACAAACTCAGATCCCGATTATCATTATCAGGGAATCCTTGAGGCTATGAAGACCGCTGCTTCAAAGATGCCCCGTGTTGATGCAATCGGTGTTTCCTCAGCAGGTGTTTACATTGATAACCGCATTATGGTTGCTTCTCTTTTCCTTAAAGTAAGTGACGAAGATTTCGACAAAAAGGTTAAGAACATGTACCTTGACGTTGCAAAGGAAATCGGTGAGAATATTCCCGTTGAAGTTGCAAATGACGGTGATGTTACAGCCCTTGCCGGTGCTATGGATCTCAATGATGATTCTGTTTTAGGAATTGCCATGGGAACAAGTGAAGCAGGCGGCTATGTTGACCCTCAAGGAAATATTACAGGCTGGCTCAATGAGCTTGCATTTGTACCCGTTGACTTCTGTGAAGAAGCTATGGTTGATGAATGGTCCGGTGACTACGGCTGCGGTGTTAAATATTTCTCACAGGACGGTGTCATCAAGGTTGCTCCCTGGGCAGGCATCGAGCTTGACGAAAGCCTCTCTCCTGCTGAAAAGCTTAAGGTTGTACAAGGCCTTATGGAAAAGGGCGACAAAAACGCCGCTGACATCTACGACACCATCGGTGCTTACTTCGGCTATGCAATCGCATATTATGCTGAATTCTACGATATCAAGCACATTCTGATTATGGGCAGAGTTACCTCAGGTCAGGGCGGACAGATTCTTCTTGAAAGAGCACAGGAGGTTCTCGATAAGGAATTCCCCGAACTCAGCAAGAAAATCAAGCTCCACATTCCCGACGAAAAATCACGCCGTGTCGGTCAGTCTGTTGCTGCAGCAAGCTTGCCGAAAACAACGTAAATCCTTCCAATGAATGTATTTTGAAAATATCATACAAATAAATTAAGGAGACAGAATTATGGCAGCAATTATTCAGAAAATACTCAGCTTTTTTACTTCAGTTGTTGTATTTATGACCGGCTTTTTCGGCATCGGCGGTTCCGGCGACGGTAAAGTAGACAATTTCAAGGTAACAACCTATTTGAGGGGAGATAATGTTTATTCCGCATCCGACCTTCATTCTGAAGATTTCGACATCATAACCGATCTTATCATCTTTGAATGTGCCACCTTCAACAGTAAGGGCGAGGTCGAATATGACGAAGCAAAAATGGAAAGAGTTATGTCTGCTGTACGCACCGTAATCGGTGACAGAGATGTTCACATTACTTTAAATCTTCTCGGCCCTCGCGGAATCACTGATTCAAGCGTATGGGAGGAGCAGATGGAAGTACAGAGCACAGAGCACAGCAATGCCTTCAGAAGCAGACAGCTTGAAAAAAACATCATAGAGGTTCTGAAAAAATATGACTTTGACGGTGTTCACTTCGATTACGAATACCCGATTACTGATGATGCATGGTACTATTTTAACAGATTCCTTGTTTCGCTCAACCGTGAGCTGGACGATGATTATACCTTAGGTATTGCACTCAGCACCTGGGATATAAAATTAACTCTCGGAGCAATATCTGCTGTTGACACAGTTGAGCTTATGACTTATGACTATGTTGATGCAAACGGAAGACACGCAACCTATGAGGATACTATTGCTCAGATTGAGCAACTCAAGGACAAGGGTATTCCCGCAAGTAAGATAAATATCGGACTTCCTTTCTATTCAAGACCCACAGACCTGTCAGCTTATTGGTACGGTTATAATAGCTGCTGCGATAAAATGACCGAGGACGGCTGGTATCATTGTGATGAAATAAACAAGGATTTCTGGTTCAACACTCCTGAGGTTATAAGTCAAAAAACACAGTATGCCATCGATAATGGTTACGGTGGCGTTATGATCTGGCATTACAGCTGCGATTTTCCGTCAAGCCACGAGGCCTCGCTTCTCAGAGCTATCGGTGAAACGGTAAATATTAACTATTGATAAAACATCCCCCGCCTGACAGTTCAGGTGGGGGATGTTGATGTTTACATATATATTTTATATTTTTTCCTTGATAGCGGCATTTACCGCTTCTCTTGTTGTAAGCATCCACTCATCACTGTGAGGATATTCTCTGAATGTTAAGTTGTGCTTTCCCTGTTCTTCAATTATGGAAAGACAAGTCCTTTTATCTGTAAGCTTTTCCAATGTGTTGAGTGCAGCCATGTCCTGAAAAGCGTCATAGAAGACTTTGAGTCTGAGTGAATGATGGGCTGTACCGTCTTCTGCCGGATATACAATGAAGCTGTCACCCGACGGAAACTCTTTACCCGCGTCTGTAACCTCATAGGGATTAACAAGTCCCTTTGAAAGCCTTTTGTAATAGAAGTTGTATCCCCAATGCAAAAAGCCCCTGATATCAAATTTGAACATCTGATAACCGATAACCCTTGTTCTTATTGAGTCATTACAGAAAAACCTGTTGGCTACATTATGGTTCTTCTGAGCGCTGCAATAATATGTCCAGAGATTATTAACTTTACCAATAAATTTATCTATATGGTCAGTGGCAGGTATTGGATTCGAAACGATTTTCTTTTCATAGAAAGAATAATTCGAAAGAGCATCCACTATTTTATAACCTTCAAAAAGGCTGTGAATATGCATAGAAGCTTTTTTATAAGAACGGAGCATAGCTGCATTTGGCTCGTCACTTACGTGGATGAGCACCTTGTTCCTGAGATTTCTTTCTTCAAGATATTTCTTTAACTCAACAGAAAGAGCAGTAAGGAATTCTTTGTATTTGCGTGAGTTTGCTCTTGTCCTCCATCCAAAAATCTTTTTATAGCTCCCGTCAACTGTTGCCATAATTTTCGGAGCATGCTTAGCACCCCATTGGGTGTAAAAATGAGCAAGCTCAAAATATTCAATACCGCAGCGATGAGCCATATCAATCCACTGTGTAAGCTTGTCAAAGTTAAAGGAGTAAACACCGTCTTTTACTGTTATATCAATAAGCTGGACAGTGGGTCTTTCCTTACCTTTTTTTGTGTCAAGAGGAGGAGTAAAAATCGGTGTAAGAACACAGTTCATTCCGTATTCCCGTGCAGTTTTCAGAAAGTTTTCCGTCACTCTCCAGTATTCATCGGAGAAAGCCTCAAATTTATAGTGGGACATAAGACAATCGGTATGAAACCAGCAGGTGTAAACAAAATCCTTGAAATCAAGCTCTGCATTAATAATTTCAATTTCAATACTTGCTTTTTTCTCACCGACAGTAAGATCTATTCTGTGTTTTCCTGCATCGCTCTGAGTAGCACCGACCTCAAACCAAAGGACTGTTACGCCCTTCTTAACGTTCACCTTGCCGTCAAAAGGTAAAAGCAAATCAGGGTAATATCCGCTTTCACTGAATCTGTAATAGTCATCAGCCCCTTTTTTCCACATGGGGAAATCGGATTTGATGTGCTCAACTGTGTAGATACGAATGTCTTTAACAGTACTTTCATAAATCAAATCCACTTTACAATCTTCAGCAGCTTCAATTGCAAGTTGAAAAGACTTCTTTTCATTTTTAAGCATAGAAAAGCCTTTATATTCGTCAGTTGGCATTTTGTCGCTGTTATAGATTTTTTCAAGAGAAGATATGATTTTAATTTCTTTTATATTGGCCATAGGTCACCTCAATATAATGCTTTTATGAAAAGTGCCATAAATTATTTCTTATATTTTTCTTTATACTTCGCCACAATTGCATTCATCTCATCCATGTGAGCTTCCATATCTGCGACGAGCTTAAACTGATTTCTTGCTCTTACTATATTATGCTCGGCGTGAGTTGTTCTGAAATAAACATCGCCTTCAAGGTAGTCTGTAAGGAAGCGGATACCGCATTCAAAGGTCATAAGCTTTGCACCGAAAGCAAGGTTTTCAATTTCAGCATCATTAAGGCTTTCTGCGGTTTCACTTAAGAAGCCGTCTACGTAAACCTCAAATAGTTCAAGGTCGATACCAACCTTTGAAAGGTCACTCTCGTCCTCTGCTGCTTTGTTGGCACCTGAACGGATACTGTCGCCGAAATCATAAAGTGAAAGTCCGGGCATAATTGTGTCAAGATCAATTACACAGATACCTTTATCAGTGTTTATATCGAAAAGAACATTGTTAAGTTTTGTATCGTTATGGGTAACTCTGAGGGGTAAAACACCTTCTGCAATAAGGTCTGTGAGCTTATGTGTGTCAGCCTTACGGTCAGTTACGAATTTGATTTCCTCTTCGCACACTGCTTTTCTGCCTTTTATGTCTGCTTCAACAACTTTGAGAAAATTTTCATATCTTGCAGGAGTGTAATGGAAGTTCTTAATTGTTTCGTGCAGTGTTGCAGCAGGATAATTGTCGAGAAGCTTCATAAATCTGCCGAAGGAACGGCCTGCATTTCTGAAGGTGTCAGCATCTTTGGGCTTATTATAAGTCAAAGCCTCATCAACGTAAATGTACATTCTCCATGCACCGTCATTTTCGTCACGATAGAAATATTCGCCGTTGCTGCAAGGAAGGAAGTTGAGATTTTCTCTTTTGTAATCTCCGCCGGCTTCTTTGATTTTTTCTGTGATATGCTTTGTTACACCGACAATGTTGAACATAAGCTCTGCTGGATTTTTAAACACAAAGGTGTTGATTTTCTGAAGTATGTACTTTTCAGCCTTGTCAGTTTCAATAAGATAAGTTGCATTGATGAGACCTGCAGTAAACTGTTCTACGTTTATGATGTTTCCGCCTCTTCCGAATGCCTCAAATGCGTTTTTGATTTCCTGATTTACCATTTTTATTCTCCTTTCACCTTAACGCCTTTCTAATCCGAATTGCCGAAAGAGGCGTGAAAATTCACTCTTTCAGGCGTGTTCGGATTATACTCGTCACCCTAACATCGGAGTATCTCCGATAACAACTTCAGGTGTTTTATATTTTTCAATTTCAAAAATTATAATTTCATTTTCCTCTTTAAGAAGTGCGCCGGGCAAGTAAAGTGCCTTCTGCGGGCCAATATCCCAATATCTGCCGAGATTGAATCCATTGACAAAAACATAGCCCTTGGTAAAGCCGCTCATATCAACAAAGCATTCGCCCTTACCTGCTTTGAATGTACCCTTAAGGAAGACGGGACCGTTTTTGTTTTCTGCTTTAATCTCACCAAATTTCAAACAATCAAGATTATCAAGAGGTATTGTGTAAACATCAAAATCCGTCAGTACCTGATTTGCAAAGTGTATGTTTGAAATACCCTTGCGGTCATAAAGCTCTTTACCGTAATTTACTCTGCCCATCCCCTCAACAAGAACGCCTATTTCGCTTTCAGAGCTTGTACCTTTGATAAAAAGCTGCTTTTTAAGCTTGAGCTTATTGAGCAGAGATGCTTTCTTACATCTGTTTATCGTTGCGATTTTTTTCTTCTCAAAATAAACGTGCGCATAATCGTGCACATCGGCAATTGAAAGGAATCCCGCATCGTACTTGCCTTTAAGCTTTGTCACATAATAAACCAGACCGAAATTTTGTCCGTAAGCCTCCATACTTCTCGGAAGCGGCGAATAATGCTTCTGAGCTATATTATCAAGATTATCAAACAAATCTGCGGACTCCATAAGCTTTACCTTACCGATATTCTGCATTACGGGTGGTGCGGGTAACTCAGCCATAGGAATATTCTGATGCTCACAAATAAGCCTTCTTATCTTGTGGTATGTATCGGTGTAATCGCCCCACTCGGTAAGAGGTGCACAGTAGTCGTAGCTTGTTACCGTAGGCTCATAGCGTTTGATGTGGTTTGCACCTGCCGTAAAGCCGAAGTTTGTACCGCCAAGGAACATATACATATTGAATGAGGCACCCTGCTTGAGGAATTCTTCAAGCTCGGGAACTAAATTATCAGCCTTTCTTGTGTGGTGCTTTTCACCGAAATGGTCAAACCATCCGCACCAGAACTCCATACACATTTTCGGAATGTCACCGTAGGGTTTAAGAGCATTAAAGGCGCTTGAAGCACGTGAACCAAAGTTGAGGGTAGGCAGAACACCGTCAATTGTTCCGCCCGAAAGCATATTGCACCAGGTTCCGTCAGAGGTGAACTTGAGCACATCTATGCCAAGCTCATCATACATATCGCAAAGGGCATCAAGATACTTCTTATCGTTGGAATAACTTCCGTATTCATTTTCAACCTGCATTGCGATAATGTTACCGCCCTTTGTGATAAAGTACGGTTTAAGAATTGATACCAGCTTTTTAAGATAATCTCTTACGTGGCCAAGGTAGATTTCATTGTTGCAACGAAGTTCAATGTTCTTATCCTTCAAAAGCCATGCAGGAAAACCGCCGAAGTCCCATTCTGCACAGATATACGGTCCGGGTCTTACGATTGCATATAAACCAAGTTTTTGAGCCGTTTCAATAAATCTTACAATATCAAGCATACCGCTGAAATCGAACTCGCCCTTATGCGGCTCGTGAAGATTCCAGCACACATAGGTTTCAACAGTATTGAAGCCTGCAAGTTTCAGCTTGAGAAGTCTGTCCTCCCAGTATTCAGGAAGAGTACGGAAGTAGTGCATAGCACCGGAATAGATTTTAAAGGGCTTTCCGTCAAGATAAAATTCGTTACCTTTGATTTCGAATGAATTTGCCATTTATTGTCTCCTTTATCAAGGATATTTTTTACCAAAGCTTTTCAGGGTAAATACCGTCTTCAATTTTCTTTTTGATAGCATCAACAACAGGCTGCTTATCCTCTTTATATGTAACGCCGTACCACTTTTCTGTGGTATCCATAACCTTAACGCTGATTCTGCCCTCCTTAAGAAGCTCGTCAACAACAAAAGGCAGGAAGTATTCACACGTAAGCATATTGTCTGTGTTTCTGTCAAGGAATGCAGAAAAGCGGTTTCTGAGCTCGGGCATCATCATACAGCTGAAGCCCCAGCAGTTCATTGAGACTGTGCTACCTCTCTGAAGCTCTGTCCAGCTTTCACCGTCATCTTCAGTAAACATAATTTTACCGTCTCTGAGTGCAATTTTTGTTCTTTCAACAATATCAGTGAGATAACCCTCTTCATTTGTCTGACAAACACCTCTTGCTACATGACCGTTTTCTGTGAGGGTGTTTTCAATTTTAAAGCCTACCATACAGAACTCGTTATCGTTTTTATTTTCTTTAAGCTCGTTGTAAATAAGTCTGAATGTCTCTTTGCCGTAATAGTCATCGGCATTGATAACTGCAAAGGGTCCGTCAACGATGCCGTCGCAAGAAAGCACCGCATGCCCCGTACCCCAGGGCTTTGTTCGGCCTTCGGGCACGCTGTAGCCCTCGGGAAGATTGTTTATATCCTGATACGCATACTCAACCTTGATTTTATCTTCATACTTGCCTTGCATAATTTCCTTGAAATCCTCTTCAATTTCATGCTTAATAACGAAAACAACTTTGTCAAAGCCTGCCTCAATGGCATCATATACAGAGTAGTCAAGAATAATTTCTCCATTTGCGCCAATAGGGTCAATCTGCTTAAGGCCGCCGTATCTGCTGCCCATACCTGCAGCCATAATAACTAAAGTGATGTCTTTCATAATACAAACTCCTTTGCAAAGTTTTTAATAATTATATCAAAAAAACATACATTATTCAATAAATATCTGATAATAAAAATTATTTTAAGCATTCTTTACCACTACAAAAAACTGAAGTTAAACAAGAACGACACTTTTGAATACACAAAAATATGACGTAACACAGAAATTGATCGATGTTACGCCATAAAAACAGCAAAAACTATAATAACTTTAAATCGGTTTAGCTCTTTACAAATAATATTATGTATTCGTTTAGCCGTAAATCGGTCCGTATGTCTGACAAGCTCTGTAGTCTGCACTCTGGCTGTCTTCGGTACCGAAGGCTGCCCATGAGTGAGGACGGAAGATTCTGTCAGCAGGCACGTTGTGCATATTAACGGGGATGCGAAGCATTGAAGCGAGTGTTATAAGGTCATCACCAACATGACCGTAAACGGTTACACCGTGGTTTGCACCCCAGTTAGCCATAACTGAGTAAACATCCTTGAATGCACCCTCGCCTGTAAGATTGGGAACAAACCAGGTTGTGGGCCATGTGCGGTCGGTTCTTACGTCAATTGTTGTGTGTGCCTTGTCGGGAAGGTCAGCTGTGTAGCCCTCTGCAATCTGCATAACGGGGCCGATACCTTCAATAATATTCACACGAAGCATTGTAACAGGCATTTCTGCTCTGCAACGGAAGTGGCTTGAGAATCCGCCGCCTCTGAAGTACTCATAGTTGGCTCTGCACCAGTCGGTTGCTTCAAGACAAGCTTTCATATCATCATCTGTGATTTCCCAGAAAGGCTTCATGCAGCCTTCGCCCTTGTCATTCTTTGCTGCGCCGCTGCCGTCAAGAGCAGTTGCACCTGAATTGATAAGATGAATAAAGCCGTCCTTTGCCTTGCCTTCAGGCCTATAGCCCGTAACTCTTTCACAAGCCTCGGGACTCCAGTATGTACGTACGTCGTGGAAGCAGGGTGCACTGCCTGAAACAAGTGTTCCAAGCATCATTGCTACACCGTTGAGGGTATCGTTTTCTGTTGCAAAGGGTGTGGGAGCCTTGGGGCCGTTCCAGTCAAAGGTTGAAGCCATTATTGCTTCAGTAAAGTCAGCGTTGGGAAGCCAGTCTGTCCAGTTTCTCTGTCCCTGGAAGCCGCCTGCAACTGCATTCTTGCCGAGTGCTTCTTCGTGCCAGCCGAGGTCATCAAGCTTCTTGTTGCCGTAGAGGATATCTCTTACGATGATTGAGAACTTTGCGATGAATTCCCAGTCCTTGTCAGCAGGAACAACCTTTGATTTTCTGATAATTTCGGGAAGGTCCTTGCCTGCGTTTACGTCAAAGCCCTCTTTACAGTTTGCTTTAATCCAAGCGAGTGCCTTTTCGTATTCGTCTTTATCGTAAATTTCAAGAGTGATTCTTCTTATAATATCGCTCATATCAACCCATTCGGCACGGATACCGAAGTATTTCTGGAACATTGAAGCGTCACAATAGCTGCCCGCAATACCCATTGAAATACCACCGAGGTTTACATAAGCCTTATTCTTCATCCAGCCTACTGAAATTGAAGCTCTTGCAAAGCGGAGTATCTTTTCCTTTACATCTTCAGGTACGGTTTTGTCGCCCATATCCTGAACATCTCTGCCGTAAATTGAGAAAGCGGGAAGTCCCTTCTGTGCATAAGCCGCCATAACTGCTGCAAGATAAACTGCGCCCGGTCTTTCTGTACCGTTAAAGCCCCATACAGCCTTGATTGTGTTTGGATTCATGTCAAAGGTTTCTGAGCCGTAGCACCAGCAAGGAGTTACAGAGAGAGTTGCAACAACGTTTTCCTTTGAAAACTGGTCTTCGCATTTTGCAGCCTCTGCACCGCCGCCGATTGTTGTTTCTGAAATAACGCACTGTACGGGTGTACCGTCAGGGTATCTGAGGTTTTCTGAAATGAGCTTTGCAGCAGCTTCAGCCATGCCCATTGTCTGATTTTCAAGGCTTTCTCTTACGCCGCCCCAACGGCCGTCTATTACAGGTCTGATACCTATTCTGGGATATAACATAGTATTTTCTCCTTTATGTTTATTTTTTTATAATTTTACAAAATCTGTGGAAGGCTTCGTCCCAATCGGGAGTATGTTCACCCTTGAAGGTTTTTACCTTTTCGGTTTCGGCAATTAATTTTCTGCCTTCGCTTACATCCTTTATTTCACCGAGAGCAATAAGCTGAAGAACGATATTGCCTAAAGCCGTGGCTTCAATGGGCCCTGCAACAACATCTATTCCGAGGCTTTCTGAAGTAAGCTCACACAAAAATCCGTCCTTTGTGCCGCCACCCATAAGGTGAAGTACGTCAAACTTTTTGCCTGTGCATTTGCTGATTTGCTCCAAGGCAAGTCTGTATTTAAGAGCAAGGCTTTCATAGATGCATCTCACGACCTGCCCTACTGTTTCAGGTACGGGCTGATTTGTTTTTCTGCAGTACTCACGGATTTTGTCGGGAAGATTTCCGTGAACTGAAAGCTCAGGTGCATCGGGGTCAATAAAGCTACGGAATTTTTCGCTGTCCCTTGCCATCATTTCCAGCTCGTTGTAGCTGTACTTCCTGTCAGTTATTGCAAGATCTCTTCGTGTTTCCTGAATGAGCCACAGTCCGCTGATGTTTTTCAGGAAGTTTACCTTTCCGTTGGCTCCCATTTCATTTGAAAGCTCCAGAGCATTACTTTCCTCAGTCATTACGGGACTTTCAAGCTCGCAGCCGATAAGTGACCATGTGCCGCAGGAAAGGAAGGCTGCATTTTCGCTTTCTGTAGGCATAGCAGCAACAGCACATTGGGTATCGTGTCCTGCAACGCTGATTACGGGAATACCCTTATATTCACCCGTAACCGTTGCACTTTCGACAATATCAGGGAAAAGCTCTTCATTTATTCCGAAATTGGAAAGCACCTTGCTGCTCCACTTTTTGCTTTGCATTTGAAGCATCTGAGAAGTGGAGGCAATTGAAATCTCGCACACCTTTTTGCCCGTGAGAAGATAAGAAAAAAGGTCCGGCATAAAAAGAAGTTTGTCTGCCCTTTCGGTGTTTTCGTCGCTGATAAGCTGAAAAAGAGTGTTGATATTCATAATCTGATTGCCCGTTTCAGCATAGATTTCTTCTGCACTCATTTTGCTGAAAGCTTTTTCTAGAGCGTTTTTTGTTCTTTCGTCACGGTAGTGGTAAGGCTCGTGGATTATTTTTCCGTCCTTATCAAGAAGTGCATAGTCAACACCCCAGGTGTCAAAAGCCATTGAGTCAATCTTTCCTGCCTTTTCAATCGCCTTTTCGATTTCAGAGAAAATCATATCCACATCGTGGCACACGTGACCGTCTACGATTTTCGGCGTATTCTCAAAGCGGTGGATTTCCTCGTACTTTATCTCTTTTCCGTCAAAGGTGGCTTTGATAGCTCTGCCTGTTGAAGCGCCGAAGTCAAAAGCTAAAACCGTTTTCATTTAACCACACCCTTTTTAAGAAGAATGTTGGCGTAGATTGCCTTTTCTCCCGTTGCGATTATAAGGTAGGCGGTCTTTGCTCTTTCATAGAAAGCAAAGCGCTCTGTATAATCAATACTGTGGTGATTCGGCTCATGATTAGTAAGAATTTCCTCATAGGTATCCCATATTTCAGGAGTGCCGCAGGTGTCACCTTTTACGATCTCCATAAGAGCAACCGGCTTTTCGGTATATGTATCAAGGGGAATGAGTTTTAAAACTGCATCAAGAATTTCAGGCACACCGTGTCCGTCTGCACGGATAACGATTGAATTCTTTCCTACACTGTGGCAAGGGAAATTGCCGTCAGCAATAACAAGCTCGTCACCGTGTCCCATTTCTGCCAGAGCTTTAAGAAGGTCAGGTGAAATTACGGGTGATATTCCTTTAAGCATATTAGCACCTCTCAGTCTTTTTTGTGAAGCAGGTCATCGTCGGGATTGAACACCTTATAACCCGGATGTCTGCCGGTAATTCTGTAGTAGCTGCGAAGGTCAATAAGCTTGTCAATGTTCTCTTTGCTTATGTCACGGCTACCACCGAGAATAACTGCATTGATTGTGATTTTCGCCCAGAGCTCAAGGCTTTCCATTCTGTAAAAGGCAGTGATTACGTCGCTGCCCACAGCAAGCGCACCGTGGTTTTCAAGGAGCATTACGTCGTGCTCTTCAAGGTAAGGCTCAATTGAATCGGGCACCTCTGAGGTTGAGGGTGTGCCGTAAGGAGTAAGAGGCACCGAGCCGATTGCCGCAACATCTTCAATCATATTGTACATATCCATAGCCTTATGAGCAACGGCAAAGCCGGTAGCTCCGGGAGGGTGAGCGTGAATTACGCTGAATACGTCCTCTCTCTTATCGTAGCAGCGAAGGTGCATTTTGATTTCACTTGAAGGACGGTAGCCCGCTCCTGCTTCAAGAATGTTACCTTCTCTGTCAAGAATAACAAGCTTATCGGGAGTGATGAATGACTTGCTGATACCTGTTGGTGTTGCAATTACTCTTCCGTCGGGAAGCTTTGCACTGACATTGCCGTCATTCGCCGCAACCCAGCCAAGCTGCCACATTTTGTGACATACGTCACAGATTTGTTCTTTAATTTGTTGTAAGTTATCCATATGATTTCTCCTTTGTTATAAAGATCCAAATTAATTATAGCAAAAACAATACAAAATTTCAATAAACATCCTGCAATTAGGTTATATTTTATCAATAAAATGTAACCGCCACTTTAAAGCGACGGTTACTGTTATGTTTTGAAATCGTTATACTTTTTTAACAGCAATACCTACACCAAGCTTGTTTCCCTTAAGCATATACTGCTTTGCGTTTTTTTGAAGAGTTGTTTTTTCCGGATAATTCTTTTTGAAGAGTTGCCGTTTTCCAAATATTCTCTCAATCGCCTGCTCGTCAATTTTAACACTGTAACAAATATTAAACAGAGACATAAACTTCAGAATATTGCTGTCCTTTGTCATAAACTCCTTATTTCCTTCAAAAAGAAGCCAGCTCTCACAAAAGAAATACTTGTATTCGTATTTTGAAAAATACCGGCTGAAAAATGCTTTTGCCTCATCGAATGAAGCCCTGCACTTTTCTTCAGCGAGGCTTTCGCCCTCGGGAATGTGCACATAAATCAGCTTTTCACCGTAAGCAAAAGGAAGCTTGCCGTATATCAGTGTTTTGTTTTTACACTCACAAAACTGAAACTGCAGTCTGCCAAGTCTGAAGAGCTCAAATTTCACATGGTTTTTAAGCCAGTCGTAATTTTTCAGCCCCTTACCGCCTGTTTTATCGCACCAGATTTTAATATCGCTCATGGTGTCATAATAAACTTTTTCGTCTATACCTGCGTAATCGTATTGCCTTTTAACATCGCAGGCAAGCTTTAAAATAACTGCAAGGTTAAACATTCCCGATTTGCCTCTCAGGTGATGAAATCCTGAAGAAATGCACATTTCGGCATATTTGTTTACTTTTTCACTTTCATCGTAAAGCAGTCTTTCCAGCTTTTCGGTAATATCTGCTGAAAGACCGAGTTTTTTGGCAAGCTCTATCATTTAATTCTCCTCCGGTACTGCCAATGGAAGATTCTTCTCTTTAAAGCCGGGTATATATAAGCAATTCTTACGGCAATTTCACAGTTGTTGAATCTTTATCATATTATATTCTAAAATATTAGAAAACACAAGACGCAAGTATAATTATGCGTTGTAAACAGTTGACAACCGTCAGAAATATTCATATTATTAATAGAAGCATACTATAATTTTTCTTAAAGTTCAGATATCACTTTACAATTATTGCATTTATTTTTAAAATGTAGTATAATTAAAAAAAGATTGGAGGAGAAAAAATGAATGTTTCAGAAATCGTATCAAAAGTAAAAACCGTTCCCGGCTATGTCAAAAGCCATTGGAACACACCGTGTGAAGGCGAATACCTCACTTTAAAGGAGATGGCGGCTTACACAGCATCGCAGGCAGGTACATACATTTTTATGTCTGCTTCAGAAATCATGAATTTTTCAGCTGCTTTTTTCTGCGGAGCTATTATGGAAATTCCCGCCATGGACTTCTATATGATTAACCTTATCTCAACTGTAATAGGATATATTTTTATGTTTACGAATCCTATCGGGATGCTCCTTTATGAAAATCACGGCAGACTTACACCTAAAATGAAAGTGTTTGCTCATGCAACATATTTGGGTCAGCTTTTATTGGGTGCTCTGTGCTACTTTATCCCTGTCAATGCCTTTGAAGGTATTATGATTGGTTTACCTCAGATTGTTGGCAATATTCTTGTCAGCAGCGGTATCACGGGATATATTACATGGATAATCCGCCATCTTTTCTGTGCAAAATACGGCAGAGTAAAGCCTTTCATTGTTATTTGTGCCGTTCCTGCAGCAATTCTTATTTCAATAATTCCGTATCTTCCGGTTTATGACGTTCCCTATGTAACAAAGCTTGTTGTACTTCACTTAGCTTTTACAATGATGAATTATTTCTACAACAGCTTTATAGGTGTTAACGGTATGGTCCAATATATGACTCCTAACACTTATGAAAGGCAAAAGCTTTATTCTATAGTACCGATTATTACGGGTTTCCCATCATCAATTATAAAGATGGTTTTCCCTATGCTTATAATAGCAACAGGCGGATATACAAGTGCTCAGACATATAAAGTTTTTGTTCCTGTTTTTGCTTTTATCGGAGCGCTCTTTTCACTTTCAGCTCTTTTCTGTAAAGAACGTACTATAGAAGAAGATATAGAAAAAAGAAAAAAGGTATCATTCTTCAAGGGTGCAAAAAATGCTTTGAAAAATAAATACCTTTGGATGATAAATATATCCAACATTTTAGGTCAGTGGCAATGGATGATAAATAATCTTCTTCAATGGTGGTTTGTTTATTCGCTCAGAGATCAGGCTATTTACGGCATCGCTGTAAACCTTGTTGTTATAGGTATGACACCGGGCAATCTCGCTTGTGTCTGGCTTGTAAAGAAATTTGAGAAAAAGAACATCCTCATTATTTCGAGAGTTATTTCTGTTGTTTTTGTTCTCGGAATGCTTCTTGCAATCAAAACAGAAAACATCTGGATTTATCTTATTTGTCTTTTCCTCAGAAACACAATTCAGCCCATTGATTCAGGCGTTACGCAGGGTCTCGGAGCTGACGTGCAGATTTATCATCAGTGGAAATACGGTGAACGATGCGACTCAGTTTCCGGTGTATTCTCATGGCTTACAAATCCGCTTAACCTTGCTCTGGGTTATCTTGCTCCGTGGATTCTTGAAAAAGCAGGCTATGCAGCTGACTGGAATATATTTTATGATACAGAAATATTCAATAAGGTTTGCGGTATACATATATGGTTTAACGTTGCAAGTCTTTTGCTTTGCACAATCCCGTTTTTCTTCTATGATCTGACAAAAGAAAAGTACAATATGTGTGTTGATGAACTGCAAAAGCGCCTTGAAGAATCCAAAAGCAGTGATACTTCTGAAAATGAAACAGAAAATGTGGAGGTGGCACAATGAAAAGAATAATAACTGTTTTACTTCTTACGTTGGTTTTGTGCTTTAGCTTTTCCGCCTGCGGTGAAGTCGACCTCGATACCCTTTTTGTCGGCAACACAGACATTACATATACAATTGAAAACGGTGAAGCAACCGTAACAAAAGTACCCAACAAAACGATTGTCACCGAAATAGTTATCCCTGATGAATATGAAGGTGTACCCATAACAAAAATTGCAGATTTCTCTGCCACAAACCTTGAATATGTAACAAAGATTACCATAGGCAAAAATATCAAGGAGATTTCAGACTGGGCTTTCGGAAACAGCAAAAAAGTGACGAAAATAGAAGTTGACGATAACAACCCGTATATCTGCGATGTTGACGGTGTTGTTTACACCAAGGATATGAAAGAGGTTCTTTTCTATCCGCCGCAAAGAGGCGTGGTTACCGATAAGGATGAAAACGGTAACGAAGTTAAATCTGTTTCTTATGAGATACCTGAAGGTGTAGAAACAATTCGCTCCAAGGCATTTTATAAGTGTTCGGACCTTAAGGGAATTAAGCTTCCGTCCACAATTAAAACAATAGGAGAAAAAGCCTTCTTCTTATGCGACCTCAAAGAAATCATTTTACCTGACGGACTTGAAACAATCGGAAAGGATGCCTTTGGTTTTTGTTCATCGCTGAAAGAGGTTACGGTTCCGGCAAGTGTAACAAAAATCGACGACTATGCTTTTTACAGTTGTACATCATTGCTTGAGGTCAATATGTTAGGTAATGAAAGTGATATGACTCTCGGCAAAAAGTGGTATCCCACCAATAACGGCGCGTCACTTGGTGATGAGCTTGTTATAAATTGGGAAAACAAGTAAAAAGGAAATAAATTTATGGCTTCAATTATTCAGATAATACTCCGTTTTTTCACCTGTGTTATTGCTTTTTTTACCCGTCCCTTCAGATTTAAAGGTAAAGCGGAAAATTTCAGAGTAACATCCTATATAAGAGGTGACAGCGTTCAGTCTCCGACTGACCTTCGTTCCGAGGATTTCGACATTATAACTGACCTTATCATTTTCGAATGTGCCAACTTTAACAGTAAAGGCGAGGTCGAATATGACGAAGCAAAAATAGAAAGAGTTATGTCTGCAGTCCGCACTGTCATCGGTGACAGAGATATTCATATTACGCTTAATCTGCTCGGTCCTCGGGGCAACACGGATTCCGATGAATGGAAGAAGCAGATGAAGGTACAGAGTGCAGAGCACAACAAAGCCTTTAAAAGTGGAGTTCTTGAAAAAAATGTTCTTGAAGTCCTTGAAAAATATGACTTTGACGGAGTTCACTTTGACTACGAATACCCGATTACAAGTGATGCGTGGCATTATTTCAATAAATTTCTTATTTCACTCAGATCATATCTGCGTGACGAATATACCCTCGGTGTTGCACTCAGCGCCTGGAATGTTTCCTTAACCCTTGAAGCTGTTTCGGCTATTGACACCCTTGAGCTTATGACCTACGATTATGTTGATGCAACCGGAAAGCACGCAACCTATGAGGATACCGTCACTCAGATTAAGAAGCTTAAGTATAAAGGCGTTCCTGTAGGTAAGATAAATGTCGGTCTTCCTTTCTATTCAAGACCGAAGGACATGTCACCTTATTGGTATGACTTTATTGACTGTTATGATAAAATGAACAAGGACGGCTGGTATCATTGCGATGAAATAAACAAGGATTGCTGGTTCAACACCTCTGAGGTTATCAGTCAGAAAACCGAGTATGCCATCAATAACGGTTTTGGCGGTGTTATGATATGGCATTACAGCTGTGATCTTCCGTTAAGCCACGAGGATTCGCTTCTCAGAGCAATCGGTAAAACAGTAGATATGCATTATTGATAAAACTAAGCCTCACATTGTGAATGCAGTGTGAGGTTTTTACAATCCTCAGCCAAAAGCATGTTGTGAAACTCGTTCATACCGTTGATAAGTAAATTGCATTCAAAATCCGTAAACTTAATTTTTACCTTTCTGCTCATAAAAAAAATGACCTCCTGTTATTTGGTAGCTTTATTCTACCTTATAACAGGAGGTTAGTCGAATGTGTGGATATGTATTTTATATCATCTTAAAGTGTTTTAACGCATCCATAATAGCATCTTTTTTTCTTTAGGACACTGTGGCACTCGGCTTTTGCCTTCGCCCTTATTATAACATTCTCTTTCAATAATACCACATTTAGCCTTAACCTGTGATATATAAAGAGTTGATACTTTAAGACCGTGTTTCTCAAGCACATAATCCTTGATTTCCTGATATGTTGCCTTTGTTTCAGCGGCAGTAACATCAAGTTCTGAAAGGTCAAGTTTTATGTCGATATGTGTGTCCGGTCTGCGTTGGGACAAAAGAACAACCGTCTCCACATGATTAGTATGCGGGAACATATCAACCGGCTGTATTCTCTTTACCTTATATCCGTTACGGCAAAGGAAACTGAGGTCTCTCGCCTGGGTTTCAACATTGCATGAAACATAAACTACCTTTTCCGGCTTAAGTGTCACAATACTCTTAAGGAAAGGTATATCGCTGCCGGCTCTGGGCGGATCCATAAATACGACGTCAACCTTTTCTCTTTCCTC
>JAZSMR010000048.1:0-18536 GCA_045535965.1 Acutalibacteraceae bacterium | reverse complement strand
GGAGTGGCAATCTCTTTTCTTTTAAAATAACAGCAACAGGACGGCAGAAACCGTCCTGTCAGGGTGTCGAAAAAGTAGTTTTCGACACGCTGACAGACTTTCGAGAATGGTACAAGATGGTGTTTTCTTCGCTCCGAAGCTGTGCAGTGGTACCTCGAGAGGGCGAAAAAACATCAAGTGCAAAAGTTTAAGCGACATAGCTCGATGCTGTGTCGCTTAACAATATATATCTATTTATGGTTTACGGACAAATCATTTTAGTATCTTGTGACTTTTGCACGTTCTTGTGCCTTTATCGACAGTATGAAAGGACGGCGCAAACCGTCCTTTGAGTTTTATCTGAGAGTATCTATAAACTTTTCAAAAGCGGCAATACCCTTTTCATCACGCTTGTATACACCTGCGTGTTCGAGAACCATTGCAAAGACTTTGCCTACTTCGTCTTTTACTATAGCGTCAACATTTTCCTTAGTAAAGGCATAGTTATCCTTGAAGGAAGCTACCCAGTCAGCGTGCTTTGCTGTTTCATCGTCAGCTCTGAGGTCACTGCCGTCAAGAATAGCATCGCAAACCATAGCAAGCTCTTTTTTGAGTCTTGAGGGAAGAACTGCAAGACCCATAACCTCGATAAGACCGATGTTTTCTTTCTTGATGTTGTGGAGCTCTTTATGAGGATGATAAACACCGTCGGGATGCTCTTCTGTTGTAATGTTGTTTCTGAGTACCAGGTCAAGCTCGTACTTGTCGCCGCGTTTTCTTGCAATAGGTGTAATTGTGTTGTGGGGTACACCGTCAGTTTCTGCGAAGATAAACGCATCGGCATCTGTGTAAGCTCTCCATGCTGTGAGGATAATGTCGCCGAGCTCTACAAGTCTGTCTGTATTACTGCCGCTGAGTCTGAGGACAGACATAGGCCAGTTAACAATACCTACGCTGATATCCTCAAAGCCCTTGATTTCATAATATTTATCGCAGCCTGCCTTAGCCATGGGGAATTCATAGTTGCCGCCCTGGAAATGTTCGTGAGCGAGAATTGAACCGCCGACAATGGGAAGGTCGGCATTTGAGCCTACAAAGTAGTGAGGGAAGAGCTTTACAAAGTCAAAGAGCTTTTTGAAAGCACTCTTATCTATCTTCATAGGTGTATGAAGTGAGTTGAATACGATGCAGTGCTCGTTATAGTATACATAGGGTGAATACTGAAAGCCCCACTGTGTTCCGTCAATTTCGATGGGGATAATTCTGTGATTCTGTCTTGCAGGGTGGTTCATTCTGCCTGCATAGCCTTCGTTTTCAATGCAGAGCATACACTTGGGATAGGAGCTCTGCTTTGCGTTTTTAGCCGCAGCAATAGCCTTGGGGTCTTTTTCGGGCTTTGAAAGGTTAACTGTAATATCAAGCTCGCCGTATTCGGTAGCACACTTCCACTTAAGGTCCTTTACGATACGATAGCGTCTGATGTAGTCTGTATCCTGGCTGAGCTTATAATAGTAGTCTGTTGCCTCGAGAGGTGACTTCTCATAAAGACTGCGGAACTTTGAGATAACCTCGCCGGGTCTTGGCACAAGGGCACTCATAAGCTTTGTATCAAAGAGGTCTTTACTTGTTATGTCGTCACCGATAAGCTCCTTTTCTACTGCATAGGAAAGAAGTTCGCCGAGAGTTTCTTCCAAGCTTTCGCATATACACTCGCTGTCATCGGCAGTGTACTCATCAATATGTAAAATTTCAAGAATGCGGTTTCTTGCATATATCTCGTCTTCTTTTTCAATAAGACCTGTTGCAAGACCGTAGGCAACTAATTTTTTTACGCTTTGGCTTATCATAGCTTTCATTCTCCTTAAAAATATATTTGCCTTAATATAATACACCATAACTTAAGGAAAAATCAATAGTTATCTGTGACAAACCTTCCGATAGTGAATAAACTGATATTGAAACTTAATTTCGGAGGTTTTTATCTTATGGCAAAGAATTTTATGAGCTTTTTGGGTGCAAACACACCTCAGGGCTTTGTTTCTTTTTTTGATGAGCTATATAATCCCTATGAGTCCTGCCGCCCCTACATTATAAAAGGCGGACCGGGTACGGGAAAATCGACACTTATGAAAATGATCGACGAAGAAAGTAAAAAGCAAGGCTACTCTACGGAAAAGGTTTACTGCTCCTCTGACCCGGAGAGTCTCGACGGAATAATAGTCCCTGAGCTCGGTGTCTGTGTGGCAGACGGCACTTCGCCCCATATTTTAGAGCCGAAGTTTCCCGGTGCCTGCGAAAATATTATAAATACGGGTGATTTCTGGGATAAGGATAAGCTTTACCTCAAGGGCGGCGAGATACGCGCCCTGACTCTTGAAAATTCAATTCACCACCGCCGAAGCTCGAAGTATCTCAGCGCCGCCGGCAGTATAAGCGATGAAAACCTCAGGCTCAGCTCGAAATACATCAACAATGATAAGATTGATAGCTTTGCTTTACGCTTTACTCAAAGAGAAACGCCAAAGAAGAAAAACTCACAACCGGGTAAGAGAAAAAAGCGTTTCATAAGTGCAATAACCCCTGAGGGCAGAATATTTCTTGATGAGGGCGTTAAGGCTCTGGCGTACAGAATAATCGGCATAGATGACGAGTACACAGCCGTATCGGGTGAGCTCTGCGAAAGAATAGGTGAAACTGCCATAAGAAACGGCTATGATGTTATTTTCTGCCACTGCCCCATGAAGCCGAAAATGCAGTGCGAGCATATAATAATCCCCGAAAAAAAGCTTGCGCTTATGACGGTAAGGTCTTCTCATAAAACCGGAATCGAATTCGACAGGATAATCCACGCCAAGAGATTTCTCTCTGAGGGTATAAACGAGCATATTACTTACCTTCGGTTTAACCGCCGTCTCATAAGAGAGCTCACCGAGGAGGCTATATCGGCACTTAAAGAAGCAAAGCGCACACACGATAAGCTTGAAAAAATATATGCGGATGCTATGGATTTCCCGCGTCTCAACAAATACTGTGGCAACTTGTGTGCTGAGATATTTGACCGTATGTGACTGTAGATATTTACTTTTTTCTATGGCCCAAAAAGTAAGAACCTTTCGCACGCTGTGCTCAAGAACCTTGTTACTTACGTAAAATACCAAAAACGCGATGATGATATACCAAAACAAAAAAAGCGGAAGCTTTTAGCCTCCGCCTTGGTTATCAGTTGATTTTTCCGTAAAGAGAAACCTTTTCTGCACCTGCATCAGTTCTGGGTGCTCTTGTAGGAGCTGAAGAAACTGCCGAACTTGAACGTCCGCCGTTTCTGCCACCGCGTCCACGGTTGTTACCGCCTCTGCCGCCACGACCGCGGTTGTAGCCGCCCTTTGAAGGATGTGTGGGCTGTACGCCCTCTTCAAGAGAGATAACTACGCGTCTGCCTGCATCTGCACCAACGGAATATGAGGTTACACCCTCAATTTCCTGAACTGCTGTATGGATGATACGGCGCTCGTAAGGATTCATAGGCTCGAATGTTACGTTTCTGCCGTACTTAAGTACCTTTTCGGAATTTTTCTTAGCTAATTCTCTGAGAGTTGTCTTTCTCTTCTCGCGGTAGTTGCCTACGTTGATAGTGATTCTCAGATATTCGCTTTCCTGCTTTTGCTTGTTGGCAACAAGTCTTGTGAGATACTGAATAGAATCGAGGGTATCGCCTCTTCTGCCGATAACAACGCCGTAATCGTCGCCGCAGTCAAGCTCGAAGATGATTTCGTCTTCCTTTGTACGGAAAGCCTCGATGCTGAGTTCTGCCACACCCATACCCTTAAGCACTGCTGTGAGGTACTCTGCCGCACTCTTAAGTGAAGCGCTGTCAGCGATGTTTACCTTAGTAAGCTCAGCTGTTTCCTCTTTTACAGCTTCTTCAACCTTAGCAGGTGCTGCTTTGGGAGCTTTTGGAGCCTTCGGAGCCTTTGCAGGCTTTTCAGCTTTAACAGGTGCATCAGGTGTTTCGTACCATGCTCTTGCCTTAGCGGGTGAACCGCCGAATAAACCAAGGATTTTTTTCTGAGGCATTGCAACGATTTCTGTGCGTACGTCTGCTTCAGCGGGAGCATTCAGCTCTTTCTTGGCATTGGCAATAGCTTCGTCTATAGTGTTGCCTGTAGCTATAGCTTCATGTATCATTTATTTCACCACCGTTTGTTTTAAAAATTAAAATGTTATTGTGGTTTTTGTCAGTCTTTTTGATTATTCGGCAATCTCGTTTTCTTTGCCGAATTTTTTTGTATTCTCATAGCTGCGACGGTAGATTGTCTCATCAACCATAAGCTTTGCAATAGTCTTTCTCGGTGCATAGAAGTGACCGATAACAAGAGTCTGGAAGAAAGCAAGAAGGTTTGAGAGAATCCAGTACATGCCCATACCTGCAGGGAACTGGAAAGTAAACCACACGGACATAAGAGGCATTGAGAGCATCATACAGCCCATCATCTGCTGATTTTCCATATTGGGGTTTGCTTTCTTTTGTCTTATCTGTGAAAGTACACTTGTAAGAAGAGAGGTAAGACCTGAAAGAATGGGGATAAGTAAAAGAATCTTAGCTTCAGTTGTTGAGGAAGCAAATGCCTTGAATACACCTGTATCGGGGATAGAACCAAGGTTAATACCGAAAATTGTGAAGTCAAAATTCTGGATTTTGGCAACAGCATCGGCATAAGTGGTTGCAATATCAGGATTTGCGGCAACAATAGCTTCAATATTTGAAATTATTGCAGATTCTATATATGCAACTGTTCTTTGTGACTGTTCGCCTATTTCCGGGAGAGCCTGATAGGCTGCGGTAAGGACTGCAACAGCTTCTTTTGAAATATTGAGAACGTGTGTAAGAGGCATACGGATAATACCGTAAAGGCCCCAGAGAATGGGAAGCTGTAAAAGAAGAGGTGCACAGCCGCCGCTCATAGCGCTGTAGCCTTCCTTCTGATAAAGCTCGCTTGTTTCCTGCTGTATTCTCTGCTGTCTTTCCTGAGGAGCGTAATCCTGATATTTTTCACGGATACGTCTGAGCTTAGGCTGCATACGAACAGTCTTAGCCGAGCTCTTCTGCTGCTTTATAGCAGAGGGAAGCAGAATTACACGGAAGAAAAGGGTGAAAATTACAAGAGCGAGTCCGTAATTTCCAACGAAATCAAAAAGTATTCTGAACAAAAAACCGAAGGGGACATAAAGGTATTCGAAAAAAGTATTCATTAATGTTCCTCCGTAAAATTATTCCGTTTGTATTAAAGGTTGCTTACGCTTTTATTTATCCCTTTTCTTTTTCTCTTTTTTCGGTGGTACGGGGTCGTAGCCGCCGGGAAAAAGAGGGTTACAGCGTAAAATGCGTAAAACAGCCAGCACCGAGCCTTTAAAAGCTCCGTGTATTTCGATGGCTTCTACTGCATAAGCCGAACAGGTGGGATAATATTTACACATAGGCGGAAGATGAGGAGAAATATGCTTTCTGTAAAAGCGGATAATGCTCAGAAGAAAAATTTTCATACTTCGATGAGCCCCAGCTCTTTTATGCACTCCAACATAGCTTTTTCCACCTGGGTGCTTTTAAGATATTTGGTTTTTCCTCTTGCTACGAAAATCATATCGTAGTTGCCTTTTAGTGTGTTTTCTTTGAAAATTGACTGATAAGCAGCTCTAATAATCCTACGGGAGCGGTTACGCTCTACGGCATTGCCGATCTTTTTGCTTGTAGTTATGCCGACACGACAAATACCCACACGGTTTTTCATAGCGTAAACAACCAGTGCAGGTCTCGCACAGGACTTGCCGCGGTAATAGGTACGCTGAAAGTCCGTATTCTGATTTAATGACACATAATTTTGCAAAAAAATCAAATCCCAACACAATATAGCGTGTCTGACTATACTTTATGCCGATCCAGTCATCGCACCGACTTTAAGTATAATCCTTTGTCATAAAAGCAGTTACAAATTAGTATGTGAGCTGCTTTCTGCCCTTTGCACGTCTGCGAGCGAGAACCTTGCGGCCGTTCTTTGTTGCCATTCTCTTGCGGAAACCGTGTTCCATCTTTCTGTGGCGCTTCTTGGGTTGATAAGTTCTTTTCATTGCGATTAACCTCCTTTTTTAAATTTCTATTTAAAACGGGACATATTGCAAGGAGTAGTTGAAGTGAAGCAATACGGTGTCCGACGCTTTAGATTTTGTTGCAAGGCATAGCTTAACAGAGCAAGCCATAACTTGCAGAGAACCATTATATATCAAAAACTTTGATTTTGTCAATGTTTTTTGCCGTTTTTTATCCTTTATGCAAATGTTAATTTTTTTGACTTGTGGAAAAGAAAGAGCCAGGACACAATATGTAGATTGCTGACGTTTGTTTTAAGTCTGAGGCAGCAGTGGGAGTGGCTCCGTGAAAGCACCCCGTGGGTGCTTTCCGCGAGTGCCCCCGGGGCACTCGCACACCGTTTACGGTGACGGAGCCACCGCAGCTGTTTCCGGCAGTCACTCAAAACAAAAGCAGGCGGTCAAGCCGCCTGCAAATGGTTCTTATTTATTTGCTGTTTACCATTTCCGTATACATATCGCAGATTTCGTTTACTTCACCCTTTGCCACAACCTGACCTTTGGTGAGGATGATAGCCTTGTTGCAAAGCTTTCTTATTCTGTCAGTGCTGTGAGAAACGTAAAGGACAGTCACACCGTCAGCCATCATATCGAGAATACGCTGCTCACTCTTTTCTTTAAATGCGGCGTCGCCTACGGAAAGCACCTCATCAAGAATCAGCACATCGGGCTTTACCGCTGTTGCAATAGCAAAGCCGAGACGTGATTTCATACCCGAGGAATAGCTCTTGAGAGGGGCGTTGATGAAATCCTTGAGCTCTGAAAATTCTACGATTTCATTATATTTTTCATCGATGAACTTTCTTGAAAATCCCATAGTTGCGCCGTAGAGATAGATATTTTCCGAGCCCGAGTAGTTAGGGTCAAAGCCTGCACCCAGTTCAAGCATAGGTGCGATGGTACCAGTAACTTTAACACTGCCCATAGTAGGTTTAAGCACACCGGCTATAGTTTTAAGAAGTGTACTCTTGCCTGCGCCGTTAAAGCCCATAATGCCTACGCGGTCACCTTTTTCAACTTTGAAGCTGACATCCTTGAGAGCCCAGAATTCCGTATAGTGAAGCTTTCTTGTCAGAAGTCTGATGAAGTATTCCTTTGCATTGTCCACACGCTCACGGTTAAGGCGAAAAAGCATGCTGACGTGATTTACTTCTATTGCGTAATCTTTCAAATTTCCGCCCTCCTTTATCAGATGTGAAGAATGAATTTGTCCTGGAATTTATAAAACAGGAATATTCCTGCCACGAGCATAACCAGTGCGAAAACGCTGCAGTAAATAAGAGCGTTTATATCTAAATATGCCATAAACTCATTTCCGTGAAGCACAGCAGCACGGAACATATCAATGATGCCGTAAAGAGGATTGAGCTTGAGAAGTGAGGTCTGCCAGGAACCTTCACCGAAATTGAGCTTGTCTATGGTGTAAACGATAGGTGTACCGTAAAATAGAAGGGTACAGAAAACATCATAGATATTTTCCACGTCCTTGAAGAAAACGTCAAGGGTTGCAAGTAGCATACCGATGCCCATACACATAACGAAGAGAATGAGTATAGGTACTGCCGTAAAGAAAATCGCAGGCGTTATGGGTACGGGGTCTTTCTTTATAATATTGAAAAAGCATATAACAAGCGCCAGAACGCTTAAGGATATAAGGAATGTGACAAAGGTCGAAATAACCACCGATAAGGGATAAATATACTTTGGCACGTATACCTTTTTAATAATGGAAGCGTTACCGCGGATAGATTTCATTGCGCGTTTTGTGCTCTGGGAATAGAAATCGTATAAAAGACGTCCCGACAAAAGGAAGACGGGATAGTTTACTACAGCGGCAGAATTTCTGCCGAAGACTCTGCTGAAAACAAAGGTTAGAACAATCATTGTCAGAAGAGGCTGTAAAAATGTCCAGAGTACACCTAAAACCGAGTTTCTGTATTGGAGCTTTATCCTTTTTATAACAAGCTCTCTTAAAAGAAAGCGGTATTTCATAAACTTATCTGTATAAACCTTTAAAGCCAAGAGCTAACCTCCTTTATTGCATATAGAATCATTATAGCATATAGGTTTACATTTTACAACATAAACTTTTTTGGCACCCTTGCGTCTTTTTTAACTTAAACTAAACTTAAAGTCAGATAATCATTAATTATGCTGTTGCTTTTTTGCAAGAACAGTGATAGAATATAACAAATTACCTTTAAGGAGGCTTTTATCTTGGACGAGAACAAGAGAGAGGACTTAGTGTCTGAAGAAACAGAGCTTGAAGTAAAAGAAGCAGTTGCTTCGGAAGAAGATACAGCAGCCGAAGAAGCATCAGACACAAGTGAGCTTGAAACAGAGCTTGAAGAATTGAGAGATATGTTCCAGCAGGAACTCAATAAAGCAACAGAAGAGGCAGAAAATCAGACACAGGAGCTTATTCAGGAATTAGATGAACACGAAGAAGCTGACTTACCTGAAGAAGCCGAGGAATTTACGGGCAGACTTTGCGAATGCTGCGGCGAAAAACCCTGTCTGGAAGATTTCGGTGAGGATTATCCCTATTGTGACTCCTGCCGTGAAGCAATGAAAAAATATCCTTTACGCTGGAGCGGTGTCCTGATGGCGCTTGTAATGATAGTTGTCTTTGTTGTTTCTGCTGTTGCGGGCACAAATTATGCCGAAAGCTTTATGAGCATTGCAGAGTATGCGGCTTATTATGACACAGGCAAGCTTATGACAGCTCTTAACGGTTACTACGGCTACGTAAATTCAGCAGACCCTGAAACTGTTTCAATGAAAGCAGTCAAAGATTCAATCGAGGGTTTTGTAAAAACAGGTTACCTTTCAGATGCGGCAACTCTTATTAATACTCTTTTCAGTGAAGACGAGCTGAAGCTGCCCTGGAATAAGAAGTATGCGAAGATTGTAGAGGACGCAGAAAATCTCACTGAAAGCTATTATACAATCACAGAAATTATCACCCCCGTACTCAACGGTGAGGCTGAGGACTACGATGAGGTTATGGCTGACCTGGATGCCCTTTATGAAGCAACTGACGACGAGGGTAATGCTATAGAAATCAACAGAGTATTCCTTGAATATTACAGATACGTTGCAATGAGTGTGTTTGAGAAATCTTCCGAGGAGCTTCTTGCCCAGCTTAAGAAAACTGCGGAAGAAGACAACGGCAATTTCGGTTGGGTTTACCTTTCAAACTACTGTGCTCTTGCTGCGAAATGGGGTGACTATGAGCTGACAGAAAAGCTTTATAATCAGATGCTTGATATAAGCAAGGAAGATACCAACGCTTATGTTGCTCTTGCAAGCTATTACCGTTACACCGAAACTCCCGATCCCGATAAGATGCTTGAAATCTGCGAAGAGGCAAAAGAAAACGCTGCTTCGGGCGACTACGGCTATATGCCTACAATGGCAATAGCTTATATGCTCAAGGATGAGGGTGCGGTTGCTCTTGAAACTATGGACGAGTATATGTCAATGAGCGGTTACACTGTTCAGACCTGCAACCTCTATGCTCTTTGTGCTCTTTATAACGGCAACGAAGAGACATACAAGGAAATGAAGAGTGTCCTTGAAACAAGCGGATATAAAATAAGTGACGTTGTTGAGCAGTACAAGAACGACAAAATCACAATCGAAGAAATCCTTACAGACAAGGAGGGTGAAATCTGATGACAGCAATTTATATTCTTATTAAATATCTCACCTTCCCCGGTGCTCTTGTAAGAGGAATGTGGGAGCAGATTGTCTGCCGTATGAGTAAGGTGCCCGTTGAAGATAACCGCTATCTCAGACGAGACGAAATGATAAGCCACGTTGAGCATGAGTTTATGCCTAAGGCTCAGGGCGCATTTGCTCTTTGCTTTGTACCCTTCTTCTTCAATATGCTCGGTGCAATAATTTTAGGTGTTATCCCCTCAATGATGCTTCTCTATTTACAGTTCAGAGGATTATTCCTTGTTGTTTCATGCGCTGTTTCATACTGGTTCGCATTCTCGCTTTTCGTAAACGCCTTCCCTCTTATTGAAGACGCAATGAATATGATGGATAAGGTTTATCATAAAGGCAATATCCTTCAGAAAATTCTCTATGCTCCCGGTGCTGCAATCTGCTTTATCGGCGCATACCTTGAAAGATACTGCATTACATTTATCCTTGCAGTGGTAATTACAGTTGTGATAATTCTGTAATCATTTTCATAAGTTATGACAGCTCCCATAAAAACGGGGGCTGTTTTTGTTTTTATTGTGGTCGATATTTCTACAAAAACTGCTAATAAAAATGTGCTATTATCAAATGTAGTATGTTCAAAAAGACGTTTGTAGAGAAGTGTCTACAATATATTGTGCGTTTCCTGACATAATGCACAAATGAGAATATAGCCTTTAGATAATGTTGTAACAAAATAACAAAAACTATTGAATTTTTATTCTGTTAGTGATATGATGATATATGTAGAATTGTAATGATGGGCTTATTGGGCGCAAAATATCTCACATAAGCCGGAAAAATTAAAAACAAAGAGGTGTTACAGTTGGCTCAAAAGAAGATTATCGGCGATGATGTTGCTCTGTATCTTTTCCACCAGGGCAATAATATGAAAGCCTATGAATATATGGGTGCACATAGAGTCAAAGGTGAAAAAGACCTTGTGTCCTTCCGTGTGTGGGCTCCTCACGCTGAGAAGATAAGTGTTATCGGCGATTTCAACTCCTGGGACGAGAATAAAGGCATAATGAACCGCATCAACGATGCAGGTATGTGGGAATGTTATCTTGAGGGAGTAAAAGAGTTTGACAACTATAAGTATCTTGTCACTGCCCCCGGCGGTAAGCAGACTGCCAAGGCTGACCCTTATGCTTTCCACAGTGAAACAAGACCCGGCACAGCTTCAAAATTCTACGAGCTTTCAGGATATAAGTGGAAAGACAGCAAATGGGTCAAGGAAAGACAGAATAAAAATGTATATGAGTCACCTATGAACATCTATGAGGTTCACGCAGGCTCATGGAAAAATCACGACGACGGGAACCCCTATTCCTACAGAGACCTTGCCAATGAGCTGGTGCCTTATGTAAAGGATATGGGATATACCCACATAGAATTTATGCCCCTTTCGGAATATCCCTTCGACGGCTCCTGGGGTTATCAGGTAACAGGCTATTTTGCGGCTACCTCACGCTACGGTACACCGGAAGATTTTATGTATCTTGTTGATACCTGCCATCAGAACGGCATATCCGTCATCCTCGACTGGGTACCTGCTCACTTCCCCAAAGACGAATTCGGTCTTGCAGACTTTGACGGCGATGCCTGCTATGAATATAAAGACCCGAAAAAAGGCGAGCATAAATCCTGGGGCACAAAGGTATTTGATTTCGGAAGAAACGAGGTTATATCTTTCCTCACAAGCTCGGCAGGGTTCTGGCTTGACAAATATCATATTGACGGTCTTCGTGTTGATGCGGTTGCTTCAATGCTTTATCTTGACTATGACAGAGAACACGGTCAATGGATTGCCAACAAATACGGCGGCAACGAAAACTTAGAAGCAGTGGATTTCTTAAGAAAGCTCAATATGGGAATTTTCAAAGAATATCCCCACGCTCTTATGATAGCCGAAGAAAGCACAGCCTGGCCCCTTGTGTCAAAGCCTACCGACATAGGCGGTCTCGGCTTCAACTTCAAATGGAATATGGGCTGGATGAATGACGCCCTCAAGTATTTCTCGATGGACGGTCTTTCAAGAAAGTATAATCATAACCTTCTTACTTTCTCATTCTTCTATGCTTTTTCCGAAAACTTCATTCTTCCTATTTCACACGATGAGGTTGTACACGGTAAGTGCTCACTTATAGGTAAGATGCCCGGTGAATATGACGAGAAGTTCCGGGGTATACGCTCATTCTTAGGCTATCTTATGGCACATCCTGGTAAGAAGCTTACCTTTATGGGTCAGGAATTCGGTCAGTTTATTGAGTGGAAATATGACTCCGATCTTGATTGGATACTTCTTGATTACGAAAAGCACAGACAGCTTAAGGCTTACGTGAAAAAGCTCAACGAGCTCTATCTTAAGTATCCTGCATTCTGGGAAATCGATTACAGCTGGGAAGGCTTCAAGTGGTTTGTAAGTGACGACAAGAATAACAGCGTTATCGCTTTTTCAAGAAGAGACAAGAAGGGTGACGAAATTGTTGCCGTATGTAACTTCACACCTGTTATGAGAGAGCAGTACAGCTTCGGTGTCGAATATGAGGGCGTTTACGAAGTGCTGATTAATTCCGACGATGTGGTCTTTGGCGGTGCAGGTCTCGGAACAAAGACAAGAGTAACCTCTAAGAAGGGCGAAATGCACGGCTTTGAAAATACTCTTACAATGGATTTGCCCGGACTTTCGTTCATACTTCTTAAGAGAAAGCCAAAGCCCGTAAGAAAACCCAAGGCTAAAAAGGCGTCAGAGTCCAAAGAAGAGCCCGTAACAGAATTAGAAAAGCTCGTTGCCGAAAACAAAGCTAAGGCAACGAAGAAAAATAAGTCAGTATAAAAATTATAACAATAAATTATTCCAAGAAACGGAGGAAATATCTATGGTAAAGAAAACAGAGTGCCTTGCAATGCTCCTTGCCGGCGGTCAGGGCAGCAGACTCGGCATACTCACAAAAAACATCGCGAAGCCCGCAGTTCCCTACGGCGGTAAGTACCGTATCATTGACTTCCCGCTTTCAAACTGCATCAACTCAGGCATCGAAACAGTCGGCGTACTCACACAGTATCAGCCCCTGGAGCTCAATGACTACATCGGTAACGGAAGCCCCTGGGACCTTGACAGATCCTACGGCGGTGTGCATATCCTTTCACCCTATCAGCAGATAAAGGGCACAGAATGGTATAAGGGCACAGCTAATGCTATCTATCAGAATATCCACTTCATCGACCGTTATAATCCCGAATATGTTGCTGTTCTTTCAGGTGACCATATTTATAAGATGGACTATAACAAGATGCTGGAATACCACAAGGCTAAGGATGCAGCCTGCACAATCGCTATGCTGGAAGTGCCCTGGGAAGAGGCATCACGTTTCGGTCTTATGTTCGTAAACGATGACGGCTCCATCAGCGAATTCGAAGAAAAACCCAAGAATCCCAAGAGCAACAAGGCTTCAATGGGCGTTTATATCTTCACATGGTCGAAGCTTCGTCAGTACCTTATCGACGATGAGAATAATCCCGATTCAGGTAACGACTTCGGTCACGACGTAATTCCCGCTATGCACAAAAACGGCGAGAGAATGTTCGCTTACAAGTTCGAAGGCTACTGGAAGGACGTCGGTACTATCGACAGCTTATGGGAAGCTAATCTTGACCTTCTCAATCCCAAGGTTGACCTTGACCTTTCAGACGACAGCTGGAAGATTTATTCAAGAAACCCCATCGCTCCTCCCCACTTCATTTCAGACAAGGCTTCCGTTGAAAACTCAATGATAGGCGAAGGCTGCTGCATTGACGGTGAGGTTGACTATTCAATTCTCTTCTCAAATGTAACAGTTGAAGAGGGTGCAAAGGTAAGATACTCAATCATTATGCCCGGCACAACTATCAAATCGGGCGCTGTGGTTGAATATGCAATCGTTGCAGAAAATGCTGTTATCGATGAGGGCGCACATGTAGGTGAAAGCCCCGAAGAAATCGACAATCTTGAGGCTTGGGGTGTAACAGTTATCGGCGAAAAGGTAACTATCGGTAAGAATGCCAAGGTCAAGGCTAAGGAAATGATTGACACAGATGTAAAGGAGGAGAAATAAATGGCAACTCCGAATGTATTAGGTATTATTTATTCAAACGTTTATGATGATTGCCTGAGTGAGCTTACAAGTGTACGTACTATGGGCTCAGTACCCTTTGCAGGCAGATACAGACTTATCGACTTTGTGCTTTCGGGTATGGTTAACGGCGGTATCGCTAAGATAGGCATCAGCACAAAGGCTAACTATCAGTCACTTATGGATCACCTCGGCTCAGGTAAGCCCTGGGATCTTTCGAGAAAACGTGACGGTATGACAATTCTTCCGCCCTTCAACCTTACAGGCAGCGGCGGCGTATATAAGAGCAGACTTGAAGCTCTCAGCGGTATGCTCCAGTATATCTCAGAGTCAGGCAAGGACTATGTTCTTCTTTCAGACTGTAATGTGGTCTGCAACCTTGACTATGAAAAGATCATCGACGAGCACATCAAGAGCGGTGCAGATATCACTATCGCATATAAGCGCGGCGTTGCTCCTAAGCTCGGCGACACTATGAGCTTCGAGCTTGACAATGAAAGAATCACTAAGGTAATCGTCGGCGGCACAGGCGATGCAGCAGTTAACTACTCACTCAACATTATGGCAGTGAGCAGAGTGCTCCTTGAAAGACTCATCAACGATGCTATGGGTCAGGGCTATGAAAGCTTTGAAAGAGATGTTATCGGCAAGAACGTTGCTGCTCTTAATATCAAGGGCTATAAAGTGGAAGGCTATGCAAGAACAATCGACTCACTTCAGAGCTACTATGACATCAGCATGGGACTTCTCACAGGCGAATATAAGGAGCTTTTCGTAAAAGATCTTCCCGTTTACACAAAGGTACGTGACGATATGCCTGCGATTTACGGCGTATGTGCAGGCGCTTCAAACAGCCTTGTAGCTGACGGCTGTATCATCAAGGGTAAAGTTGAAAACTCAATCCTTTTCAGAGGTGCTTATGTAGCAGAGGGCGCTGTAGTTAAGAACTCCATCATTATGCAGGATTCCTATATCAGCCAGAACGCTAAAATCAACTGCGCTATTCTCGACAAGCAGGTTGTAGTAAAGCCCGGCAGAGAGCTCAGCGGCGCAGACAGCTATCCCATCTATATCGGCAAGAACATTACTGTCTGATATAGCTAAAGTATATATTTTAACACTATCAGTGAGGAGATAAACACTATGAAAGTTTTGTATGTAGCAAGTGAAGCTCTTCCCTTTATGGCCAGTGGCGGACTTGGCGATGTTGCCGGTTCACTTCCTCAGGCACTCAGGAAGAGACTTATCGGTTGCCGTGTTGTAATGCCTCTGTATGATACAATCAAACAGGAGCTTAAGGACAAAATGACCTTTGTCACAAACATCTCGGTACCCGTTGCCTGGAGAAGACAGTATTGCGGTATTTTCCAGGCTAAGCATGAGGGCGTAATCTACTACCTCATCGACAATCAGTACTATTTCAAGAGAGATACAATTTACGGTCACTATGACGATGCTGAAAGATTCACCTTCTTCGCCCGTGCCGTACTTGAAATTCTCCCTGTTGTGGACTTTAAGCCCGACATCATTCACTGTAATGACTGGCAGTCCGCACTCACTCCCGTATTCTATACAACTCTTTACAGCAAGGATCCCTGGTACCAGGGCATCAAGACTGTATTCACAATTCACAATATTCAGTATCAGGGCACTTACGGTATGGAGCTTGTTAACGATGTTATCGGTCTTAATCCTGCTGATACTTCAGTTGTTGAATACGACGGTGACGTTAACTTTATGAAGGGTGCTATTGAGTGCGCCAATAAAGTTACAACAGTTTCACCCTCTTATGCAGGCGAAATCCTCGACCCCTGGTACAGCCACGGTCTTGATACAATTCTCCGCGAGCGTCAGTGGAAGCTTCAGGGTATTCTCAACGGTATCGATGTTGACAACTATAACCCCGAAACCGATAAGGCTATTGCAAAGAATTACGGCGTCAAGGATGTTAAGGCAGGCAAGGCAATAAACAAGAAAGATCTTCAGAAGGCAATGGGACTTCCCGAAAAGGCAGACACTCCCATTATCGGTCTTGTAACACGTCTTGTTTCCCACAAGGGTCTTGACCTTATCAAGGGTATTCTTGATGAGCTTCTTTACACAACAGATGTTCAGGTTGCAGTTCTCGGCTCAGGCGACTGGCAGTATGAGAACTTCTTCAGAGAGATGCAGGCAAAATATCCTGACAAGCTTGCGGTAACAATCGGCTTCATTCCTGCACTTGCAAGAAAGATTTATGCCGGTGCCGATTTATTCCTTATGCCTTCAAAGAGTGAGCCCTGCGGACTTTCACAGATGGTAGCTCTCAGATACGGCACAGTACCCATCGTAAGAGAGACCGGAGGTCTTCGCGACTCTATCACAGACAGCGGCGACGGCGCAGGTAACGGCTTCACCTTTAAGACATACAATGCTCACGATATGCTTGGTGCTATAAGAAGAGGTATTGATGCTTATTGGAACAAGGAAGGCTGGGATATTCTTGTTGACAGAGCGATGAACTGCGATTTCAGCTGGGGCAAGAGCGCTAATGAATACATCAAGATGTATAAGCAGGTGCTTAAGGACTGACACAGCAAAAGACTTCGTCATTTGCTGAATGAATAATGAATAATTTTTGGGGGACGCGGGAAAAACCGCGTCTCTTTTGGTTTTCCAGCCAAGAAAATTAATTCTACGGTTTATCGGGGATTTATTGACAATTTTATAACAATATGATAAGATTTAAAAGTAAAAGTTAATAATAGACTTATTCTTTGCTTTTGCATAACCGGCATCGGTCAACAAGGATTTTACTGTGTCGGTAATTTTTTTCAGGAGGATAAAACAATGAAAAGAACAATCAAAAAAGCTCTTTCGGCACTTCTTGTAATTGTAATGCTTATGGGTCTTGCAATGCCCACCTTTGCAGCTACAGTTGATCCGGAAGCAAGCAAAAGCCAGATCCCCGTTATCCGTGTTCTCGGTGACGGCGAACCCCTGTACGATGCAGACGGAAAGAAGCTTTTCCATATCCGCACCTCTTTAACCGAGTCTTCAGATGAAGAAGACGATGAGGAATCCGATCTCCTTGGTTCTGTAGCAAACATTCTCTTGCCGTTCCTTATTGACGGTCTTCTTAATGACAACTGGGATGCATACTATGAGAATCTTGAAAAAGAAATCAGCGATCTTACCAGCGATGCAAAGCTCGACTATAACGGCGATCCCGCTCCCGGTACAGGCATTTCAAAAGAGAGAAAAGAATTCATGGACTATGCAAGCACCCATGACAAGAAAGGCAAGAAGGGTTTTTACGGTATTTTTGATTACCACTTCTGGTATGACTGGAGACTTGACCCCCTTGAAAACGCAAAGAGTCTCAGAGAATATATAGTGGCAGTTAAAAAAGCCACAGGCAGTGATAAGGTTGCTATTAACGCAAGCTGTCTCGGAACAATTGTTACTACTGCTTATGTAAAGCTTTACGGTGTAGAGGATATTCAGGGCATAGGTTACACCGGCAGCCTTGCAGGCGGTGCTGAATTCTTCAGTGAAGCCATCAGCGGTAAGTTTGATATAAACAGTGCTGCAATCAATCGTATTCTTATGGACAGTGCATATCTGAATTTATTCAGGCTTGATTCTTTTATCAGCACAAGCATTGATCTTGTACTTAAGAGCGGCGTTATCGACTTTATTGAAAAAGATATAAGAAAAAATTTATATGACAAAGTTGCAAAGGGCGTTACTTCTGCTCTTGCACTTTCAACACTCTTTACATACCCCAGCTACTGGGCTGCTGTTTCAGCTGATGATTATGAAGATGCTCTTCTTTACGTTTTCGGTGAGGAAGGCAGTGCAAAGCGTCAGCAGTATGCAGGTCTTATAGAAAAAATTGAAAACTACCACAATACTGTACGTGTGAATTTACCGGATATTATCAAGAGTATCGGTGCAGGCGGCGCTAATTTTGCTGCTATTGCCAAGTACGGTTTCCAGATTTTACCCATTTGTGAATCATACGATGCACTTGCTGATCAGTTCGTTTCCGTAAACCACGCTTCATTCGGTGCAACAACTTCCACAATTTATGATACACTCAGCGAAGACTATATTGCAGGTAAGGTTGCTCTCGGACTCGGAAAGCACATCTCACCCGACAAGCAGATAGATGCTTCAACCTGCATTTATCCCAACTACACATGGTTTGTAAAGAATTCGAGCCACTCTGAATATACCGCATACGAGAAGAAGATTCTCTATGATGTATCAACAGCAGACACTCAGCTTACAGTTGAAGATTTCCCCTGGTCACAGTTTATGGTATATGATTATGACACAGACACAATGGCAAAAATGACAACCGAAAACTGTCATACAGAGCAGTGGGAAGCAGACAAAGAAACCGAAGAAGGCATTGAGAGTCCGAAACGCTGGTTCTCATGGTTTATCACATTCTTCAACTGGATCAAAGAACTCTTCCAGAAGATATTCAAATAAAAATTTGGCTCTTTGTCAATAGTTGGGGTAAAGAGTTAAAACAGAATTATCAGATCAAGCAGTAGAAATCAAGCGGCTGCTTGATTACAACAGGGACGCGGGGAA
>JAZSMR010000076.1:0-7341 GCA_045535965.1 Acutalibacteraceae bacterium | reverse complement strand
CTTTGCTTCTGCGAAACCGTAGTCGATGTCAGCACGGATTGTCTGAAGAGGAATTGTACCCTCTTTGTAAGTTTCGCTTCTTGCGATTTCAGCGCCGCCGATACGACCTGAAACCTGAATCTTGATACCCTTAGCACCGAGCTTCATTGCACGGCCGATAGCCTGCTTGAGAGCACGACGGTAGCTGATTCTCTTTTCGAGCTGAAGAGCAATGCTTTCAGCAACGAGTGTTGAGTTTACGTCGGGGTTCTTGATTTCGATAATGTTGAGAGATACGTCTTTGCCGAGCTTCTTTTCAAGTGTAGCCTTAAGCTTTTCGATCTCTGCACCGCCACGGCCGATTACCATGCCGGGTTTTGCAACGTGAATGTTGATGCGTACGCGCTTAGCTGTACGTTCAATTTCTACCTTAGGTACTCCTGCGGGAGCAAGTGTCTCAAGGAGATATTCACGAAGTTCATAGTCCTCTACGAGAGTGTCACCGAAGTTTGCCTTGTTAGCATACCAACGGGATTCCCAATCTTTAATTACACCAATACGAAGACCGGTGGGGTTAATTTTCTGGCCCATGTTGTTTTACCTCCTTCTGATTATTCTGCTTCCTTGAGTACAAGGGTGATGTGTGATGTCTTTTTGTTGATGCGGAATGCGCGGCCCTGAGCTCTGGGTCTGATTCTCTTAAGAGTGGGACCCTGACCAACGTAGCATTCTGCTACATAGAGCTTTGACATATCCATATCTTTGTTCTCTGCATTAGCCATTGCAGACTTTAAAAGCTTTGCAACAACCTCACACGCAGCCTTAGGCGTGTATTTGAGAATTGCCATTGCCTTGTCAGCGGGCTGATTACGGATAAGGTCGAGAACGATCTTAACCTTACGAGGTGCGATACGCACGAAAGTAACTTTTGCTGTTGCTTCCATTTTAATACACTCCTTTCGACTTATTTACCGTTGTTTGAGGTTTTTGAACCGGCGTGACCTCTGAAGGTTCTTGTCGGTGCAAATTCGCCGAGCTTGTGACCGATCATATCTTCAGTTACATATACGGGAACGTGCTTACGGCCGTCATGTACTGCGAAGGTGTGGCCAACGAAGTCGGGGAATATTGTGGAGCTGCGGCTCCATGTCTTAAGAACGATTTTCTCGCCCTTTTCGTTCATTTTAATAACTCTATCGTAAAGCTTGGGCTGTACGTAGAATCCTTTCTTAGTGCTTCTGCTCATTATTCTTAGCTCCTTTCATCGACCTTATTTGTCGTTACGACGCTTAACAATAAGCTTGTCTGAACGATTCTTCTTAGCACGAGTCTTGTAGCCAAGAGCAGGCTTGCCCCAAGGTGTAACAGGGCCGGGACGACCGATGGGTGACTTACCTTCACCACCACCGTGAGGATGGTCGCAGGGGTTCATTACTGAACCGCGAACTGTGGGTCTGATACCCATGTGGCGTGTACGACCTGCCTTACCGATCTTAACGCTTTCGTGATCCTCGTTGCCAACAACACCAACTGTTGCCATCCAAGCTTCGGAAACCTTACGAAGTTCGCCTGAGGGAAGTCTGAGAAGTGCGTAGCCGCCTTCTTTAGCCATAAGCTGTGCTGAGTTACCGGCTGCTCTTGCGAGCTGGCCGCCTCTGCCGGGGTAAAGCTCAACGTTGTGAACTACTGTACCAACGGGCATATCTTTAAGAGCAAGTGCGTTACCTGCCTTGATGTCTGCTGAAGGACCTGCTTCAACTACATCGCCTACCTTGAGGCCGGCGGGAGCGATGATGTATCTCTTTTCGCCGTCTTCATACTGAAGAAGAGCGATGTGAGCTGATCTGTTGGGATCGTACTCAAGAGTAGCTACTGTAGCCTTTACATCAAACTTGTCTCTCTTGAAATCGATGATACGATACTTTCTTCTGTTTCCGCCACCTCTGTGACGAACAGTGATGCGACCGTAGCTGTTACGGCCACTCTTCTTGTTGAGAGGAGCAAGAAGGCTTCTCTCAGGACCGCACTTTGAAAGTGCTGAATAGTCTGTAACTGACATGTTTCTTGAACCGTTTGTTACAGGCTTTAAAACTCTGATTGACATTTTTGTTCACACTCCTTATTGGGTTAGCGGAGGATTGTCGTAACCTCCATACATTTCCATCGGGATTTGAATTTTGTTTTCCTTATATATTAAGGATTAAAGAAGACCGTCGAAGAAATCGATTGTGTCTGAGTCTTCAGTAAGAGTTACGATTGCCTTTTTCCATGAGGGTGTGTAACCTTCGTAGCGGCCGTATCTTCTGAGGTGACCCTTGCAGTTCATGGTGTTAACCTTAGCTACTTTAACGCCGAAAACTTCTTCGATAGCTGACTTGATTTCAGCCTTGTTTGCATCCTTAGCAACCTTGAAGGTGTACTTTTTGAATGCTGTGCCCATCATTGATTCTTCAGTGATTACGGGCTTGAGGATGATGTCATGTGCTAATCTTTTCATTATGCATATACCTCCTCGATTTTAGCAACTGCGTCCTTGAGAACAACGATGCTGTTGCAGTTAAGAATATCATAAACATTAAGTGTGTTTACAAGTGTTGTCTTAACGCCTGCAATGTTTCTTGCACTTCTGTAGATGATGTCATTCTTTTCGGGAAGAACGATAAGTGTCTTCTTGCCTGTTTCAAGGTTTGAAAGAACCTTAACAACTTCCTTAGTTTTGATTGCGTCAAGTGAAAGTGAATCGAGAACGATCATTTCGTTTGCAGCAACCTTTGAAGAGAGAGCAGACTTCATAGCGAGTCTTCTAACCTTCTTATTGATGTCGAAGCCGTACTCACGGGGCTTGGGACCGTGTGAGATACCGCCGTGATACCACTGGGGTGCTCTTGTTGAGCCCTGTCTTGCACGACCTGTGCCCTTCTGTCTCCAGGGCTTCTTGCCGCCGCCGCTAACTTCTGCACGTGTCAGGGTTGACTGTGTGCCCTGACGCTGATTTGCAAGATAGTTTACAACTACGAGATGCATTGCTGAAGTATTGGGTTCGATACCGAAGATACCGTCAGCGAGCATAAGGTCTGAAACTTTCTTTCCGTTTACGTCGAATACTGATACGTTAGGCATTATTTCCGGCTCCTTTCTTAAGCTTTCTTAACGCTGTTCACTACCACTACGATGCCCTTCTTGGGACCGGGGATTGCACCCTTGATAGCGATGAGGTTGTTTTCTGCATCAACCTTAACAACGTCGAGATTCTGGATTGTAACTCTCTCGTGACCGAGGTGACCTGCCATTCTCTTACCTTTGAAGATACGAGCGGGGTCGATAACACCGAGTGAACCTGCATGTCTTGCAACAGGGCCGGTACCGTGTGTTTCCTTAAGTCTTGAGAAGTTCCATCTCTTGATTACGCCTGCTGTGCCCTTACCTTTGCTTGTGCCGATTACGTCAACTTTTTCGCCGGCTGCAAAGATGTCAGCTTTGATGATGTCGCCTACATTGAGAGCGCTGTCATCTTCGAGTCTGAACTCTCTGAGGAACTTCTTGGGAGCTACGTCTGCCTTAGCGAAGTGTCCTGCCATGGGCTTGTTTGTGTTTGTTACTTTCTTGTCCTCGAAGCCGAGCTGTACAGCATTGTAGCCGTCATTCTCTACTGTCTTCTTCTGGACAACTGCGCAAGGACCAAGTTCAACTACTGTTACGGGGATTACGTTACCCTTTTCGTCGAAAACCTGAGTCATGCCGATCTTTCTGCCGATAAGACCTTTTTTCATTTGTAAAATCCTCCTTTGGTTATTGGTTGCCGCCTTGGCAACATGACCTTATTTCCTGTTTTGTGTTTGATCGGGTATAGAAATTAGAGCTTAATTTCGATTTCAACACTTGCAGGAATCTCAAGACTTGTCAGAGCCTCTACTGTCTTAGGTGTAGGTCTGATGATGTCGATGAGTCTCTTGTGAGTTCTCTGTTCAAACTGTTCACGGCTGTCCTTATACTTATGAACAGCGCGAAGGATTGTAACTACTTCCTTCTCTGTGGGAAGAGGAATGGGACCTGAAACCTGAGCGTTTGTACGCTTTGCAGTTTCAACGATCATTTCCGCTGCCTTGTCAACAAGGTTGTGGTCATAACCCTTAAGTCTGATACGCATCTTTTCCTTAACTGCCATTATTGTTTGCCTCCTAATGATAATTAGCGGCGGTGCTTTTTGAATACTCTTCCGGGTGTTTTCAACCCTCTCAGTAAAAAACCGGAAACATTATTCATATTTCCGGTAAAGCTCAAATAAGCACAGTTCACCCATTACACTGTTTAGTCCGAAAGAGCGCATAATGCCCCCCGACCTAACGCAAGAAACAGCGTTGAAAGTGAATATAGACCGCCCGGTTTTAAATCGGACATACTCGGCGGAAATTCCCTGCCTCCAAGGGCAGCCACCTCCCGCGTCATCGCATATCATTGTGGTCTGTCAAGACATAGTTATACCCTACTATCCTTAACATACGATTGGTATTATACACTATGCTTTGGTGAATGTCAACGATTTTTCAGAAAAAAGTTTGTGAAAAATGCAGATTTTTATTTTGTTCATAATTTGGGCCTAAATGTAGTGTTTTAGGGCATTTGCAGCACGAAATATAGGCAAAGACGACCAATATTCTGACTGTTTAAAAGAATGCGAACACCCGAAAGGGCGTGTCAAATTCGGAATGCGGAATTCGGAATGCGAAATTGCGTCGTACTCTGCCGTGAAAACGACTTTTTTTCCGCCGGATTTACATACAGCAAAACCGACAAGGTTTCCCCTGCCGGTCTTGTATCTATGAGAATTAGTAGTGAGCTATGCCACAGTCACAGGTTTTATTAGTTCTGAAGATTCTCTGGAAGAAAATAATAATCTTGAAGAAGAATCCTGCTATACCGCCTTTATGGCAGTTGCATGAGCAATTGTCTGACGGATTTGAAGGTGTGTCGGGAGTGGTAGGCTCGTCAGGTGTGGGGTCAACAGGCTTTTCAAATTCATAGTCACAACCTTCGTTGTCACATTTGTAGTCGCCATTTTCATCCTTGTGGGATTTGGCAAAAATGACATCTACATAATTATATCCGCATTGGCAAAAGATAGATATTGCACCGTTCTCTGTGCAAGTAGCATCTACTATAACTCCAGACGTAAAACTGTGTGTATGTTCGGGTTCTTCAGGCTCGACAGTATTAAAGTGCATTGTTACTTCGGGATAGAACACTAAAACAGTTTCTGTATCATATCCTTTTTTGTTGCTGAAATGTATTTTTTGCCATTCATCCTCTGTTCCGTCATAATATGCATCAGTCAATGAAAAATTGTACAGAAAGGCTGCTATAGAAATTTCCTTAACAGCATTAGGTATTGATATTTCCGTAAGTTGGCCACAACTATAAAATGCCTCAGCTTCAATACATTCAAGACCTTGTGGCAACTTTATCTGCTCAAGATTATCACAAAAAGCAAATGCATATTCCTTTATGGTTTTTACTGAATCGGGAATCACATATTTTTTATCCCCTTTAGCGAAGGGATATTTAATTAATTCTGTTTTATCTTTATTGAACAGAATTCCATCAATACTTGAATAGCTTTGATTATTTTCATCAACTAAAAAGCTTTTTATTTTAGCACTTGGTACGAGTGGGGAATTCATAAACAGTCCGGAAATATTATCAGAATAGTACTCAGTAATCGTAACTGTATCAATCTGTGTCGACCAATCAAAAGAACCTCTGTAAGTGTTAGCATTTTCACACAGAACAACATTACCAATAATGCTGTTTGAAAAATTGTTATCTCCTGCTATTACAGCTTTTTCACCTATAATAAGTTTGTCAATGGTAGAATAAGAGAAGGCATAATCACTGATAGTCTTTACATTCTTCAGGTTTACCTCTTGAAGGCTGTCACAATAAGAAAATGCATAATCGGCTATGTTTTCTATCACATCAAAACTGACATTTGATAAACTTTTACATGAATTAAACGCATGCACACCAATATCAATACCAGGGTCTCCCGTTATTATTGCAGTTGTCAAATTCTCACAAGATTGAAATGCTCGTTCGGCAATCACTTTAACTTTACGCGGTATAATGATGCTTTTAATAGGAGTGTTGCGAAATGCTCCTTTTCCGATCAACTCAAGCGTAATGGGAAGATTTATACTTTCAAGTGAAGTATAAGCAAAGGCTTCTTCTCCGATTTCTTTTATTTCACCACGTATTGTTATACTTTCAAGAGAAGAGCTTGCAAAAGCTCTTGTACCAATGACCTCAACCGACTTAAGCACCAAGTTTTCTATAGAAGAATATTGAAATGCTCCGTATGCAATTCCCATTAAATCGCCATTTATTATAACCTCTGTAATGTCTGTATGAGCGAATCCATCAACCCATTTAACCTCGAAGTTTTCATAGGAAACCTGATTGCCTACAGTTCCAAGCTTTACCGTATTCGGTATCGTTATTGACCCCGAAGCGACATTGTGTTCCAAAACGCCGTCGCCATCGTGATCACCGTTACATAAACCAATGGTGCTTGCATAATTTTCATCGCTAGTAGCAGAATACTCAACACCACCAATACAGCCCCAATACAGGTCAACTGCTTTAACACTAAAACCTGTCACAAGTACACCCGGCACCAACAAGAGCAACATCAAAAGCAAGCTCAAAAAATTTTTTCCAATTTTCATTGCAAAACCTCCTAAAAATATTGATTTTAGTTAAAATCAACTAAATTTTATTCTGTTTAGTTGATTTTGTCAAGTTGCTTAGTTAAATTTGTTATATAATAAATATGATACCAAAAGAAAAGAGTTGACAAATATGGATATAGGCTCAAAGATACGAGACTTACGTGAAGATGCAGACCTCACTCAAAACGAAATGGCTGCCTGATACCTATGAACCAGTCCAACTACTCCAAATTTGAGCGCAATGTGCAAGACCCCAGTGTCTTTCAGCTCAAGCGCATAGCTGAAATACTCAGCATTGACCTCAACGAACTTTTTGAGCTTAAAGATATCCCCTCAACCTACTCCGACGACCTGATCTTCGCCCGAAAGGTCAAGCGTCTGTATAATGAAACCTACGAAAACAAATAACTCCCGACCAATACCAAGCGGCAAAGTCGGGAGTTTACTTTATTATACCATATTTATTATACTGTTCCGATAACTTTAAGTGTTGTAGGGCACAAGTTTCGCCCAACCGGCCATTCCTGTCTGTCTGTAGACCTTATCTTTGGTAACAGGTTTCATCAGCGTCCCTGTTTCGTGAGGATAAATCAGCATCTGAATTTTACCTATAATAGGAAATATAAGCGGCAACAGA
>JAZSMR010000013.1:0-46039 GCA_045535965.1 Acutalibacteraceae bacterium | reverse complement strand
CCTCCACCATACTTTTTTATTGCTATTAGGTAATACATCCATAGCTGTTAGTCCATTATTTTTTTCAAAGTTCCATTCGATTGCTAAAGCTGGACTAACAGTTTGCAAATCGTTTTCACCTTTAATGGCGTATCGCCCCGAACAATATGGACAACTCTTACCGCTATTTCTATCTTTTACCACCGCTTGCCATTCGTGTCCTTTTTTACATTTCCACCATGTTTTTTTTCCACTACCAAGAGTTAATATTTTAGGGTCAAAAACCAATTCGTTGTTCTTTTCCCAATCCCATTCTGCCATCAGTTCGGCATTGTCAATTAAGTATTTCTTTTCTGCCATAACCTTGGCACCTCGCTTTTGTTTAAATATCGTTGATGATATTATATCATAAAAATATCTAAGAGTAAATATAGCAAAAAAGAAACTGCACACCTACTTTGATACTCATTGTATCAAAATTGGTGTGCAGTCATGGTGCGGATAACAGGACTTGAACCTGCACACCTTGCGATACAAGAACCTAAATCTTGCGTGTCTGCCAATTCCACCATATCCGCATATTAAGTTAATTAGAGCTATCGGATAGTGAGCGTGTGACTCTTGCGGTGCCCAAAATTCATTACGGCTCAGGTCGCCTATGAATTTTGACCGCTGCGCCATTTCGCTTTCCCTTCTTCGTCCACCGGACGCGGTCAAGCTCAATGCTGCCAATTCCACCATATCCGCATAGCTTAATTATTATATCACAAAAGATGTAATTGTCAAGGTAAAAAATGTGTCTGTAAATCAGCAAATTATTCAAAAGCTTTTCTCTGCTTTTTTGCAACTTTTCCTTGACAAAAGAAACGATAAATAGTAAAATAGCTACGTTAAGAATAAAACCAAAGGCTATGACGAAAGAAACATTCTGTAAGTTTTATTTCAGAGAGAGGGGAGCAGGTGTAAGCCCTTTATAAGACTCGGAAATGTCGCTGCTTTCATCAGCTGCGCCTGAAAAGGTTGCCGTATAATCTGCGTTAAAGATATATGAGTGGTGCATTTATGTGCAATTCGGGTGGTACCGTGGACTTGTTTCACCCCGAGATGTGTATATGATGCGCTTTATTTTTTTATGAAAGGAAAATTCAGACTATGAAATGGATGGGTTTAAACGAAATCCGAGAAAAGTATCTCGCATTTTTTGAAAGCAAGGAGCATCTGAGACTCCCCAGCTTTTCCCTTGTACCTCAGGGAGATAAGAGTATCCTTCTTATCAATGCAGGTATGACACCTATGAAAAAGTACTTTACAGGTGAGGTTACTCCGCCAAGCAAGAGAGTAACAACCTGTCAGAAGTGTATCCGTACCCCCGATATCGAAAATGTAGGTAAGACTGCACGTCACGGTACCTACTTCGAAATGCTCGGTAACTTCTCCTTTGGTGATTAGTTCAAGAGAGAGGCTACTGCCTGGGCTTGGGAATTCTTTACTAAGGTTATGGAAATTCCCGAGGAGCTCCTTTATGTCAGCGTATATCTTGATGACGATGAAGCTTATGACATCTGGACTAAAGAGGTTGGTGTTGACCCGACTCACATGGTACGCTTCGGTAAGGAAGACAACTTCTGGGAGCACGGTGCAGGTCCCTGCGGTCCTTGCAGTGAAATATATTTTGACAGAGGTCCCTCAAAGGGCTGTGGAAGTCCCGACTGTAAGGTAGGCTGTGACTGCGACAGATTTATCGAGGTATGGAACCTGGTATTCACTCAGTTCGAAAACGACGGTAACAACAATTATACACGTCTTGCCAACCCCAATATTGGTACAGGTATGGGTCTTGAGAGACTCGCTTGTGTAATGCAGGACGTTGACAATCTCTTCGAGGTTGATACTGTACAGAATATTATGAAGCACATCATTAAGATTGCAGGTATCAACTATCACGACGACGCTGATAAGGACATTTCTCTTCGTGTTATTACAGACCATATCAGAAGTACAACCTTTATGGTAGGTGACGGTGTAATTCCCTCAAACAGCGGCAGAGGTTATGTACTCAGAAGACTGCTCCGCCGTGCAGCAAGACACGGAAGATTAATCGGCATCGACAGACCCTTCCTCGCTGAAGTATGCGATACAGTTATTGCAGAAAACGCAAATGCTTATCCCAATCTTGTTGAAAAGCAGGATTATATCAAGAAGGTTATCGCAATGGAAGAAGACAGCTTCTATAAGACAATCGATTCGGGTCTCGGTCTCTTAAATGAAATGATGGAAAAGAGCGAGGGCGGTATCCTTTCAGGTGAGGACGCTTTCAAGCTTCAGGATACCTACGGCTTCCCCATTGACCTGACAAAGGAAATCGCAGCTGAAAACAATATGACAGTTGACGAGGAAAAGTTCAGAGCACTTGTTGAAGAGGCAAGACTCAAGGCAAAGAATGCTAAGCGTGATGCTGCTGACTCCGACTGGAGAAACTCAGGCGTATCACTTAAGGATATCACAGCTACAGAGTTTACAGGCTACAGCGAAATCGGTACTGATGCTAAAGTTGTGGCAATAATTGCCGACGGCGAAAGAGCAGATGTTATCGAAGACGGTGCAGATGCTGTTCTCGTACTCGATAAGACATCATTCTATGCTGAAAGCGGCGGTCAGGTAGGTGACAGCGGTATCATTACCATCGGTGATAGCGTATTTGAAGTTGCAAAGACAACCAAGGACGCAGACGGTGTAATTCTTCATCACGGCTCATTTTCAGGCGACGGTATCAGGGTAGGCGATAAAGTAGTCGCAAAATATGATGAAGCCAAGAGAGAGGCTACCAAGAGAAATCATACCTCAGCTCATCTTCTTCAGGCTGCGCTGCGTGAAGTTTTAGGCTCACATGTTGAGCAGGCAGGTCAGCTTGTTGACAGCGAACTTTGCCGTTTCGACTTCGTGCACTTCAGCGGTATGACAGGCGAAGAAATCAAGAAGGTTGAAGACAGAGTAAATGAGATTATCCTCTCGGCTATTGACGTTGTAGTCAAGGAAATGCCCATTGAAGAGGCTAAGGCTATGGGCGCTATGGCTCTCTTCTCGGAAAAATACGGTGACACCGTACGTGTTGTAAAGGCAGGCGATTTCTCAACCGAGCTTTGCGGCGGTACCCATGCCGAGAATACGGGTAAGATAGGTCTCTTCAAGGTCGTATCCGAGTCCTCAGTTGCAGCAGGTGTAAGAAGAATCGAAGCTGTGACAGGTGCCAACGTAATGAAATTTATCGACGGAAAAATGGCTCTTATTGCGGACACTGCCGCTGCACTCAAGGCTGCAAATGCCAATGACATTGCTGCTAAGGCTCAGAGTGTGATGGCTGAGCTCAAGGCTAAGGAAAAGGAAATCGAAAAGCTCTCAGGTGTCCTTGCTAACATCAAGACCGAATCAATGCTCTCAGGTGCTAAGCAGGTAGGCTCGGTAATGCTTGTTACTGCTTTCCTTGAAGATACAACTCCCGACGAGCTCAGAAGCATGTGCGACCTTGTAAAGAGCAAAGGTGATAACTATGTTGGTGTTATCGCAGGTGTACAGAAGGCTAAGGGTACAGGTAATATTTCAGTTTGCTGCGGTAAGGAAGCTGTTGCGGCAGGTGCTCATTCAGGCAATCTTGCAAGAGAGGTTGCAAAGCTTGCAGGCGGCTCAGGCGGCGGTAAGCCCGACAGTGCTATGGCAGGTGCAAAGGATATAAACGCACTTCCCGAGGCTGTAAAGAAGGCTGAGGAAATACTTGCAGGTATGCTGAAGTAAAGTTAGGAGTGAGGAGTTATAGATTCTTTAACTCAGAATGTTCTGCTATAAAAGAGGGGGTGAATCTCATTTGCCCCCTAATAAGAAGATAAAAGGAGAAATAACTATGGATTGTATTTTTTGTAAGATTGTAAACGGTGAAATACCCTCAAATAAAGTTTACGAAGACGATACCGTACTGGCTTTTCACGATATCGCACCTCAGATGCCCGTTCACGTTATAGTTATACCCAAGGTGCATATTGAGTCTGCGGCTGAGATTAACAGTGAAAACAGCGCTGTTATCGCTCACGTTTTTGAGGTTATCACTAAGGTTGCTAAAGACTTAGGACTCGATAACGGCTTCAGAGTTATCAACAACTGCGGTGAAGATGGCGGTCAGACAGTAAAGCATATTCACTTCCACATTCTCGGCGGTGAAAAATTAGGCGAAAAGCTCGTTAAATAAAAGAGGTATAAAATTATGGCAACGTACAAAATGACAATTGCGGGACTCGAAAGAGAGCTCCCGATATGTAAAGTAAACGACAAGCTTGATATTGCAGGCTTTGTAATTTTCGGTGATGTTGAAATTACAGTTGCTTCTGCTGCCGAGCTTCTTAAAAAGTGCCCGGAGTTTGACTTTATCGTGGCTCCCGAGGCTAAGGCTATTCCTCTTGCTCACGAAATGGCAAGACAAAGCGGTAAGCCCTATTTCATCTGCCGCAAGGGTGCCAAGCTCTATATGCAGTCTCCCGTATCGGTAAATGTACGCTCAATCACTACAGATAAGGAGCAGACACTCTTTATGGATTCTCTTGAGGGTGAGCAGCTAAGAGGTAAGAAAGTTCTTATCCTCGACGATGTTATCAGTACCGGCGAATCCCTTCTTGCAGTGAGAAAGCTCGTTGAAGAGTTTGACGGCGACATTGTTGCCCAGGCTGCAATACTTGCTGAGGGTGACGCGGCTCAGCGTGACGATATTATCTTCCTTGAGGAGCTTCCTCTTTTCTTCCACGATTAACAGTTTTTGGCAGAGATTAAGTTCTCTGCCTTTTTTAAATAATCACAATAATTTTATTAAATTTCATACAGATTTCACCTAAGAGTGTATAATATAAATTATTAATGAAAAATCTGTTTTATTTCTTTTTCTTAATTGACATAAAGGGAAAATAGTGTTATTATATAACAGATATTTCTATAACCATGAACGGACGGTGGAATTATGAAAAGAACAATTAAAAATTTAGCAGTTATTCTTATGATGGTGATTGCTTTTTGTCTCGTTGCAGTGCAGGCATCTGCCGCTGATGCAGCTGACCTGAGCTTTGCAGCATGTGAGGGCGGTGTTATGGTTTCAGACTGTAAGGAATCCGCTTCAGGCGAGCTCGTAATACCTGCTGAGTATAACGGCAGTAAGGTTGTTAAGATCGGCGAAAACGCTTTCAATAACTGTACAGCTCTTACAGTTGTAACAATTCCCGAAGGCGTAACCTCAATAGGCGACAGTGCTTTTGAAGGCTGCTCAGCTCTTGGAGCTATCAATCTTCCCGAAAGTCTCAGTACTATCGGCTCTTATGCTTTCTTCGGTTGTGACGGTCTCAAGACAGTTGTTTTGTTCCCGGCAGTTACAACTATCGGCGAATATGCTTTCTATGACTGCGCAGGACTTCACAGTATTGCTCTTCCTGAAGGCTTTGCAACTATCAAAGAGGGTACATTCGGCGAGTGTACATCACTTACGACAATCTTTCTTCCCAATACAGTAAAGAATGTTGAAGATATGGCTTTTGTCGGCTGTGATATCAAGTATGTTTACTATACAGCTTCAATGTTTGCCTGGCACGGTATCACATGGGGCGAGGAAAACGAAACCATTTCAAAGAATGCAGATGCAATAAAGTATAGCCATGTTCATGCTCCTATTTCAAATGTGACAACACAGCCCACCTGCACAGAAAAGGGTAAGGCAACCTTCACATGCGAATGCGGTAATGCTTATAAGCAGGCTGTAGATGCACTTGGCCATAAGGCTGAAAAGGTAGAAGAAGTTAAGGCTACTTGTACAGAAGCCGGTAAGACGGCAGGTGAAAAGTGCTCGAGATGTGATATTATTCTCACAGAGCCCGGCATCATTCCTGCAACAGGTCATAAGACTGTTGTTGATGAAGCAGTTGCAGCTACCTGCACAGAAACAGGTCTTACAAAGGGCAGCCACTGCGATTTCTGCGGCGAAGTATTCGAAAAGCAGGAAGTAGTTGAGAGAATCGGTCACAAGTTTGACTATGTAAGTCTCAAGGTTGCAACAACTACTGAAAACGGTAAGAGAAAGGGCACCTGTAAGCTTTGCGGCTATGAGGCTGACGAAACCCTTTACAATGTTTCCGTATTCAAGCTTTCAACTTCAAAGTGTACATACAACGGCAAAAAGAGAACACCTTCCGTAACCGTTAAGGATTCAGAAGGCAAAGTACTTATTAAAGACAGAGACTATACCGTTTCATATCCCGACGGCAGAAAGAACCCCGGTATCTATAAGATTAAGGTTACTCTTAAGGGCGAATACAAGGGCTCAAAAACTGTAAACTTTACAATCGCTCCGGGCAAGACCTCAGACATCAAGGCGGCTCCTTCAAAGACAAATGCTGTTAAGCTCAGCTGGAAAGAAGTACCCGGTGCAACAGGCTACAGAGTATATATCTATAAGACTGTTGACGGTAAGACAAGAGTTAAGGCTGCTTCCGTAACAACCAACTCCTACACTCTTACAAAGAACTACTCAGGCAAGAGCCTTAAGATGGGCACTTCCTATAAGATTGCTATTGCTGCTTACACCAAGACCTCAGGCGGTACAGTTATCCATGCTGAAAACGGTGTAGCATATACATTCAAATTTATCCCCTCAGCCCCCACTCTTAAGGTTACATCACCGGCTAAGGGTAAGGCAAAAATTTCATGGAGCGATGTAGCAGGCGAGACAGGCTATCAGGTTTACTATTCAACCGACAATAAGAAGTTCACAAAGCTCGACTCATACAAGGGTTGGCCCGATGCTCAGACCAAGTCAGGCCTTAAGAGCGGCAAGACTTACTACTTCAAGGTAAGAGCTTATACAAAGGTCGGCTCAGAGACAGTGCACGGTACATTCAGTGCTGTCAAGTCAGTAAAGATTAAATAAACTAATCTGAATAATCAGGACCATCGGTTAAAGCCGGTGGCCTTTTTTTGCCTTGATTCTTATTGTTGTACTGTCGCCTAAAAGGAAAAGTCCTGCCGAAAAGAGCATTGCGACAGATATAGCTGAGGAAATTCCCGAAGCACTCTGTGACGGCAGAGTGCCCAGAGAGAAAACCTCATAGCTTACGGGAAAGAAATAAAGAAGAGTCTTGCAGAATATGACAGACAGGGCACCGCAGATAATCCGTGACGTAAGAAAAAATTTGTATCTCAGGCGAAGCTTCAGTACGTACGGCATAACCTGACAGTGACCGCAAAGTCCGCCAAAACCGATTATTCCGGCGATAATAGGAAGAGGCAGATTACCCGAAGCAGTGTAAGCACCGTTGGTTACTTCAAGTATACAGCCCAGAAAAAAACTTACGGAGCTATCCAGAGGCAATATTTCGATGAGTCTGCCCACAGATGAAAAGAGGATAACCCAGCCGCACACACTGAGCATTGCTGAACTGCCTTTGGAGACGCTTCTGACGAGAGCGGAGGAGAAGCCTCCGTCGGTTTCGCTGTCCTTTACTTTAAGGTAAACATTATCTTCCTCTTCGAAAAATCTCGACAGAATGCCGACGGTCAGAGCTGAAAGGATAATGGAGGCGTAAATAATTGCACCGGCTTTTTTTGAGCCTAGCATATACAGTCCCACCGAGCTTAAGGCAAAAGCAGGGCCGCAGCAATAGCAGAAAAGAAGCATCCGTCTGCCCTGAGAGCGTGAGATTGCTCCTTTTTCATACATTTCGCTTGTCATTTTGCAACCAAGGGGCAGACCGCCAATCATAGACAGAATCACCGTGCCGAGGCATTTGCCGTCAAGCGCAAAGATAAACGACGTTATCCTGTTAAGAGAGCCGGGTATTCTGTTGAAAATGCGCAGCTCTACGATTAAGGTAGACAGCACCATAAAGGGATATAAAGTCGGTATAAGGGTACCGAGGGAAATATCAATACCGTCGCTTATGCCCTGAGCTGCAGTTTCAGGAAACCGAAGAAGCATAAAAGCAATAAAGAAAAGAGAAAAACTCAAGGGTATGTAGCTGAAGGCTGCGGGAGAATATTTTTTCAGCTTGAGAGATAAACTTTCAGTATGTTTCATTTTTTTCACCCCAATAATTAATATTCATATTACGGTGTATTATACACTTATCCCGGGCATAAAATATGACGAAGGGTGTGATTCTGTTTGCAAAGAACATTAAAAAGAACAATAGCCGAAATATCAAAAGAGGAATTCTCCGATTATCTTCTGCCTCATATAACTTTCAATTCCTGCAAGGAAGCCATAATAGAGGGAAGCAGGGGAGTGCTTGAATATAAGTCTCATACTGTCAGAGTCAACTGCGGGAATTACATACTGAAATTTACGGGTGATGACCTTTGTATAAGAGCACCCTCGGGTGATGAGGTAGTCATAACGGGGGATATTGTTTCCTTCGAGTTCTGCTCGTGCTGAAGGCAGGTGAATATTTATGCTTGTTAAACTCTTGAGACTTATAAGAGGCTATGTTATATTTACGGCGAAAGGCGGTTTCAGTGAGAGATTCATCAACCTTTGCGCCTTCAGAAGAATAGATATATGGGATGTATCTTGCAGTGAAAACTCCATAAGGGGCAAAATCGGTTTAAGAAATTTCGGTAAGCTGAGAGATGTTGCAAGAAAAACCGGAGTAAAAATTAAAATAGACCGTAAAAGAGGTCTGCCCTTTTATCTCAAGACCCATAGTGACAGAGTGGGTCTCCTGATTGGTATAGGCTTTTTTATTGCTTTTTCGCTTATAATGAACCGTTTTGTCTGGTGTATCAATGCCGCCGACGGTGAGAAATTCAGCCGAGAACAGATAATAGAGGCTGCCGAAAAAGTTGGTCTTAAATATGGGGTATATATTCCGTCTTTTGATGAAGAGAAAGCCGCCAGGGAAATCTATAAAGCTTTCGGTGGTGAGCTATCCTATGTCAAGGTTAACATTAAAGGCAGTCTTGCGGCAATAGAATATCGGGACAGCAGGGAAAAGCTTGAAATTGAAGAAAAGGGTGAGCCGTCTAATATTGTTGCAGATTTTGACGGAGTTATAGTTTCTGACGAGACCTATCAGGGTGCAAAGAATCTTTCTAAGGGTAACGCTGTGCGAAAGGGCGATATACTCATCAGCGGTGTAGTCGAGGGCGTTGACTTGAAGCCTCTCTATTATGAGGCTAAGGGTAAGTTTACGGCGCTTCATGGGAGTCAGAGTGAATATGAAATGAAGCTCAGTGAAAAAGTTACACGCTTTTGTGAGGTGAGGGAGCAAATTAAGCTTATACTTTTCGGCTTGGAGATACCGCTTAATTTTATTTCGTACCCTGCCGAAAATGTGAGAGTCTACTCCGACAGAAGGTTGCTGGAATACAGCGGATATGTGCTGCCCTTCGGAATAGAAAAAAAGACGGTGGCTTTTTATGAAGAGGAGACAACAGATAAAGAAACGGCATTAAAATTAGCTTGTATGAATTACAGTAATCTTGTGTATGATAAATATAAAAACAGTAATATCGTATCAGACAATGTAAAAATTAAATCAGAAAAAAACAGGGTAGTAATATCGGGAGAGTACGAGTGTATTGATTTTATAGGCGAAAGTAAGCCCATAATTATAGAAAACAGCGAAAATAAATAAGAAAATGTTAAAAAGGTATTCACTTTTTTTAAAAAATGTGCTAAAATAAACTGAATATTGATTAGAATTATGTGTAAATATCATAAAATAAACGAGGTGCAAATACTTGGTTGAACAGACTTTCAGCATTGACAGGATGGAGCAGGCAGTGAGCCTCTTCGGTTCCTTTGATGAGAATATAAAGCTTATTGAAAAAGAGTTCGGGGTAAGAGTCATAAGTCGCGGCAGTGAAATCAAAATCCAGGGTGACGAGGAAAGCGTTGATAAAACTAAAAGAGCAATCAACAGTCTGCTCTCTCTTATAAATAAAGGCGAAACCCTTACGGAGCAGAATGTCAGATATGTCATAGCTCTCGTCAAAGACGGCAACGACGATAAGCTTTCATCAATGGCAGGGGACTGCATCTGCATCAGTGCTAAAGGCAAACCCATAAAAGCCAAGACCTTGGGTCAGAAAAAATATATTGAAGCTATCAGAAACAATACAGTCGTAATAGGAGTCGGCCCGGCAGGTACAGGTAAAACTTACTTAGCGGTTGCAATGGCGGTAAGCGCTTTCAGAGCTAAGCAGGTAAACAGAATTATTCTTACACGTCCCGCCGTTGAAGCAGGTGAAAAATTAGGCTTCCTGCCCGGTGATTTACAGCAGAAGGTTGACCCCTACTTAAGACCCCTTTATGATGCACTTTTCGATATGCTTGGTCCTGAAAGCTTTCAGAAATATCAGGAAAGGGGAAACATTGAGGTTGCCCCCCTTGCATATATGAGAGGCCGTACACTTGACGACAGCTTCATTATTCTTGACGAAGCTCAGAATACAACACCTGAGCAGATGAAAATGTTTCTTACGAGACTGGGCTTCGGCTCAAAGATTGTTGTCACAGGCGATATCACTCAGATCGACCTGCCTGACGGAAAAAAATCGGGTCTCGTTGAGGTTATAAAAATTCTCAAAAATGTCGATGATATCCAGACAGTGAAGTTCAGCGATAAAGACGTCGTAAGACATAAGCTTGTGCAGGATATTATCAAAGCTTACGATAAATATGAGGAGGCAAAGAAGAGAAAATGAAGGATAAAATCAAAGTAATTATTACCGATGATCAGAATTCAGTAAAGCTCCCCAGAGGCGTACGTATGCTCATCAGACGTTGCTGTAATGCAGTGCTTACCAATGAGCAGTTCAAGGGCTCGGCAGAAATCAGCGTAACAATCGTTGACGATGAAGCAATTCACGAGCTTAACTTAAAGCACAGAGGAATGGATAAGTCTACAGATGTGCTCTCTTTCCCCTTGGGCATTGACGGCGAATATGATATCAATAACGATACAGGCGCTCAGATGCTTGGTGATATCGTTATTTCCATTGAACACGCTATAAAGCAGGCTGACCTTTACGGTCACTCAATCAACAGAGAAATTGCATTTCTTACAGTACACTCAATGCTTCACCTTTTAGGCTATGACCATGAGCCCGGCGGACTTGAGCTTGTAAGAATGAGAGAAAAAGAAGAAGCTGTTTTAACGCAGCTTGGACTTGTAAGAAGCGGAAGTTATTATACAACAGAGGAATAATTACATAAATGGAACATTATAAAAGGCTGTTTATGAGTTTTGTCTATGCCTTCAAAGGTATATTCAGAACAATTGCCAATGAAAGAAATATGAGAATTCATATTACCTGCGTGGTATATATGGTGTCAATTCTCCTGCTTACAGATTGGTTTACTCTAAGCCGTACCGACTGGGCAGTGCTTATGCTGGCCTGCGGTAGTGTAATAGGCGGTGAGATAGTCAATACCGCCATAGAAAATGCAGTTAACCTTGCAAGTAAGGAGTATACGGAATACGGTAAAATAGCTAAAGACGCTGCGGCAGGTGCTGTGCTCATAAGTGCGATATTTGCAGTTATTGTGGGGCTTATTATTATGTATCAGCCTGCGGCATTCAAGGCAATGTACCAATACTTTACGGCAAATCCTCTTATGTTTGCCGTAGCGGTAAGCAGTCTGATTCCTGCAACTCTGTTTATTTTCTTCGGTATACCCACAAAGAAAGGTAAGAAATGAAAGATAGGTTTTCACGAACTGAAATGTTAATAGGCGACGAGGCACTCCATAAGCTAAGGAAATCGCGGGTTGCCGTTTTCGGTATCGGTGGAGTCGGCGGATATATTGCGGAAGCTCTCATAAGAGCAGGAGTCGGTGCTATTGATATAATTGACAATGATACCGTGAGCGAAAGCAACATCAACCGACAGATTATTGCACTTTCTTCTACCGTCGGCAAACTTAAAACCGAGGCAATGGAAAAGAGACTGCTCGATATTAACCCCGAGGCGAAGATAAGCTGTATAAACAAGTTTGTTTTGCCTGAGAATATTGATGAGTTTGATTTTTCAGTATACGACTATGTGGCTGACGCTATTGATACCGTATCGGGAAAGCTTGCAATAATCGAAAAGGCCTACTCGGAAGGAATAAATGTTATATCTTCGATGGGTACGGGTAATAAGCTTGACCCGACTGAATTTGAGATAACTGATATTTATAAAACAAGCGTGTGTCCTCTTGCAAGAGTTATGAGATATGAACTCAAAAAAAGAGGAGTAAAAAAACTTAAAGTCCTGTATTCAAAAGAAGAACCTGTTAAAACTTCTGCTAAGGTATCAAATGAAAAGGGTAAGGCTGTGCCGGGAAGCATTTCCTTTGTACCGCCTGTGGCGGGGCTTATAATAGCCTCGGAAATAATAAAAGATCTGATCAAATGAGAAAAACAGCAGGACTTGTGAAAAAAATCCTGCTGTTATAATATTTTAAGGAGTGAAAAAAATATGGCATTGGAAAAAGTTGTTTTACCCGTTTACAGTAAAACTGAGGAAATTCTCAACTCTGTCTCTCACGGTATCGGTGTGCCTCTCGGTATAGCTTTTCTTCTGATCGGCATTAGCAAAAGCACAGCCACAAGCAGTACCGTCGGTGCGTGTGTTTTCGGCATTTCTACAATTATACTTTACGCCTGCTCTATGCTTTACCATTCGCTGAAACCCGGTATAGCAAAGAAAGCGATGAGGCTTATTGACCACAGTGCCATATTCATTATGATAACGGGCACTGCAACGGCGGTAAATATAATTGCTGTCTATCCTCATAACAAAGTCTTCTGCATTGTTACGGCTTCGCTCAGTATAATACTCAGTATAGTCGGAATAGTTCTTACTTTTATCGATCAGGAAAAGTATCATAAAGCGCAGATGCGACTTTATATGGTGGTAGGCTATACCTCGGCAACTATGATATATCCCATAGCTAAATACTATAAGGGTGAATCTGCAGTACCTTTCATTCTTGCAGTCCTCGGCGGTTTGTTTTATACTGTCGGAGTTGTCTTTTATAAGCTCGGTAAGAAAAAGAAGTATTTTCACAGCGTTTTCCATCTTTTCGTTTTAGCGGGAACTGCTTTCCACTTTGCTACGATTTATATGACAATTAGCTCTGTATAAAAATCAATCCGTCTGAATCGATTTGAACCAGACGGATTCTTTATGCTTTTATTTTGTACCGAAGATTCTGTCACCGGCATCGCCGAGACCGGGTACGATATAGCCTTTCTCATTGAGCTTTTCATCAAGAGCTGCACAGTAAACAGGTACATCGGGATGAGCCTTTGTGAAAGCTTCAATTCCCTCGGGAGCTGCGATAATGCACATAAACTTGATTGAACGGGGGTTGCGGAGCTTGATCTGTGAAACTGCGTCGATGCCTGAGCCGCCTGTAGCGAGCATAGGGTCAACTACAAAAACATCTCTTTCGCCGATATCCTTGGGAAGCTTACAGTAGTATTCAACGGGAGTGAGAGTTTCCTCGTCACGATAAAGTCCGATGTGACCGATACGTGCTGAGGGTACGAGAGCACTGATGCCTTCAACCATACCGAGGCCTGCTCTGAGAATAGGTACAATAGCCATCTTCTTACCTGCGATATGCTTAACCTTAGTTTTGCAGATGGGAGTTTCAATTTCGATTTCCTCAGTGGGTAAATCTCTTGTTGCCTCGTAGCACATAAGTGTTGCGATTTCTGATACGAGAGCTCTGAAATCCTTTGAGGGTGTATTTTTGTCTCTTAAAATTGAGAGTTTATGGAGTATAAGGGGATGGTCGAATATTGTAACATTTTCTTTCATATTTACATTTTCCTTTCCTTTTTCTTACATAATTATTATACACCCTGAACGGAATAAATCAAGTGATTTTTATTTTTAACTGTAAGTTCTTGATTAAAGAGCCTTGCTGTGATAAAATATAGCAAAATAGTTTGGAGTAAATGAAATGAAAGAAGTTACTATATATACAGACGGTGCCTGCTCGGGCAATCCAGGAGCAGGTGGATGGGGGACTATCCTTGACTATCAGGGCAGAAGAAAAGAGCTCAGCGGCGGCGAAGAGCACACCACCAACAACAGAATGGAGCTTACGGCTGTTATAGAGGGGCTCAAGGCTCTGAAAGAGAAGTGTAAGGTTACTGTTGTCACAGATTCGCAGTACGTTGCCAACGGTATAAATCTCGGCTGGGCTGAAGGCTGGAAAGCCAACAACTGGCGTAAAAAAGATAAGAAGCCTGCCCTCAATCCCGAACTTTGGGACGAGCTTCTTTGTCTTATAGCCAAACACGAGGTTACTATTGAATGGATAAAGGGACATGCAGGACATCCTGAAAACGAAAGATGCGATGAGCTGGCGGTAACGGAAAGTCAGAAGTTTATGTGAATAAGGAGCGGCAGCAATGACAGAACTTGAAACTATGCAAAGGGCTAAAACATATATCGATAAGCTTGCAAACGGAATTGACCCACTTACAGATGAAGTTATCAGAGATGACAGTGTAATAAATAATGTCAGAATCAGCCGTTGCCTTTTCTATGTGTCCGGAGTTTTAGAAAAAGCTATTGAAAACGGCGGAGAATTCGGCAGGAAGTATATCCTTGCTCAACTTCCGTTCACAATAGCCGAGCATCAGCTCGAAAAAATTTATATCAGCGAAGAACCTGTTGGTATATCTGTTTTTGTTAAAAGAATTGCCGAGGTGCTTGACGAGAATGTGAAGAATATTCCGGCTACTCATATAACGGCATGGCTTTGTCAGAACGGGTATCTCACGGAAGAAACAGTAAATAACAAAAAGAGAAAAATTGCAACTTCAAAAGGCGAAGCGATAGGCATTATAACAATTGACGGTGCGAATCAGGTAGGTTTGCCCTATAAGAAAAATGTTTACTCTGCCAATGCCCAGAGATTTATTGTTTCTAATTTAAGTAAAATTGCAGAGGAAACAGCTTGATTTTCCTTGACTTATTCTCCTTTATATGATAAAATCTATCACAATAGGTTAAAATGCTTCGACCAAGAGGAGTAGTAAGATAAAGCTTTCAGAGAAAAGGCGGTAGGTGTGAGCTTTTAAGTGAAGTCTTATGAAGGTAGCTTGTGAGCATCGGGAAGAACGGTAAAAGCCAAGTAGAACCCGACGGTAAATCCCCGTTAAAGATTGTGAGTGCAGTGCTTCGGCGCTGAATTCAGGTGGTACCGCGGAAATTTCTCCGTCCTGATTATGGGACGGAGTTTTATTTTTTTGTAAATCAATTATTTATATATTGAGGTGTAAACAATGGCAAAAGAACTTGCAAAACAGTACGATCCGAAAAACGTTGAGGACCGTATTTACAAGACATGGCTTGACGGAAAGTATTTCCATGCTGAGGTCGATGAAAAGAAAAATCCCTACACTATCGTAATTCCCCCGCCAAACATTACAGGTCAGCTTCACATGGGTCACGCCCTTGACAATACTCTTCAGGATATTCTTATCCGTTTCAGAAGAATGCAGGGCTTTGATACCCTCTGGCTTCCCGGCACTGACCACGCTTCTATTGCAACTGAAGCTAAAATCGTTGAAGCTATGAAGGCTGAAGGTATTTCAAAGGAAGACATCGGCAGAGAAGGCTTCCTCGAGAGAGCCTGGGAATGGAAAGCTCAGTACGGAGGCAGAATTATAGAACAGCTCAAGAAAATGGGCTCATCCTGCGACTGGGACAGAGAGCGTTTCACCCTTGACGAAGGCTGTTCAAAGGCTGTTAAGGAAGTATTCGTAAACCTTTATGAAAAAGGTCTCATTTACCGCGGCGAAAGAATGATCAACTGGTGTACTCACTGTAAGACATCGATTTCCGATGCTGAGGTTGAGCACGAAGAAAAAGACGGCAGCTTCTGGCATTTAAGATATCCTTTTGCTGACGGTACAGGCTACATCGAGGTTGCTACAACACGTCCCGAGACTATCCCCGGTGATACAGGTGTTGCTGTACACCCCGACGATGAAAGATATAAGGATATTGTCGGTAAGACTGTTATTATCCCTGTTATCGGCAGAGAAATTCCCATCGTAGCCGATAGCTATGCTAAGATGGATAAGGGTACCGGTGCCGTTAAAATCACACCTGCTCACGACCCCAACGACTTTGAGGTTGGTCTGAGATGTAACCTTCCCGTACTCAATGTAATGACCGATGACGGCTTTATGAATGAAGACGCAGGCAAGTACGCAGGTATGGACCTTATGCAGTGCCGTAAGGCAATTATTGCCGATATGGAAGAAGCAGGCGCTCTCGTTAAGATTGAACCCACAAAGCACGAGGTTGGAACTTGCTACCGTTGCCATACTGCTGTTGAACCCAGAGTATCAATGCAGTGGTTCGTTAAGATGGAACCTCTTGCTAAGCCTGCTATTGAGGTGGTAAGAAACGGTAAGGTTAAGTTTATCCCCGAGCGTTTCGACAAGATTTATTTTAACTGGATGGAAAATATCCGTGACTGGTGTATTTCCCGTCAGCTTTGGTGGGGCCACAGAATTCCTGCATGGTATTGCGAAGAATGCGGTGAAATTACAGTTTCAAGAGAAGATGCTACAAAGTGTTGCAAGTGTGGTAGTGAGAAGTTAGTTCAGGATCCCGATACTCTTGATACTTGGTTCTCATCGGCTCTCTGGCCTTTCTCAACTCTCGGTTGGCCCGATAAGACACCCGAGCTTATGCACTATTATCCCACAAGCACCCTTGTAACGGGTTACGATATTATCTTCTTCTGGGTTTCAAGAATGATTTTCTCAGCTTGCGAGCAGATGGGCGAGATACCCTTCGATACCGTATTCATTCACGGTATTGTCCGTGACGAGCTTGGCAGAAAGATGTCCAAGTCTCTGGGCAACGGTATTGATCCTCTTGTTGTTATTGATCAGTACGGTGCTGACGCACTCCGTCTTACTCTTGCAACAGGTAACAGCCCCGGTAACGATATGCGTTACAGCGAGAAGAAAGTTGAAGCTTCAAGAAACTTCTGCAATAAGATCTGGAATGCCGCAAGATTTATCCTTATGAATCTTCCCGAGGACGAAGCCGCTCCTCATATTCCCGCTGACCTTGCACTTGAAGATAAGTGGATTCTTTCACAGTATAACAGACTCACTAAGGAAGTTACAGATAACCTCGATAAGTTTGAGCTTGGTGTTGCTGTACAGAAGCTCTATGACTTCATCTGGGATATCTTCTGCGACTGGTATATTGAGCTTGCCAAGATAAGACTTCAGAAGGGCGGCGACGAAGCTGCAACCGCAAGAGCTGTTCTCGTTTATGTTATGAGCGAGACCCTCAAGCTTCTTCATCCCTTTATGCCTTTCATCACTGAAGAAATCTGGCTTACTCTTCCTCACGACGGCGAGACAATTATGAAGTCACAGTGGCCCGTATTCAGCGATGAGCTCGTGTTCACCGAAGATGAAGAGAAGATGAACATCATTATGGATGCTATCAGAGCTATCCGTAACAGACGCGGTGAAATGAATGTTCCTCCCTCAAGAAAGGCTCACGTGTATATTGCCACGGAAAAGAAGGGCATCTTTTCACTTTCGGCTCTGTTTATGCAGAAGCTTGCTTCAGCTTCAGAGGTAACTGTAGGTGACAGCTTCAATATTGAAGGCAGTGTAAGCATTGTAACAGCTGACGCAAAGATTTATATTCCTATGGGTGACCTTGTTGACTTTGAGGCTGAAAGAAAGAGACTCCTCAAGGAAAGAGAAACGGCAGAGAAGAAGCTTCAGCAGATTAACGGCAAGCTTTCGAATCCCGGCTTCCTTGCCAAGGCTCCTCAGAATGTTATTGACACACAGAAGGCTGATGCTGAAAAGCTCACAGAAAAAATCAAAATGATTGATGAAAGTTTAGCAGCACTTAAATAAAATGGGAAGTAAGTAAAGTTCTTTGGTTACGTCTTGTCGCCCATGAAAGGTAATTCCCCTGTTAGGGGAAATGTCGCTTTAGCGACAAAGGGGTGCCCGTTTACGGAGTAAAAGATGTCGCGAAGTGACAGAGGGCTTTACAAGAAAGAATACCTGCCCGGCGAGGGCGGTTACAATAAAAATCAGGACAGTTCTTCGGAGCTGTCCTTTTAATTTGACAAAAGAGCCGGCAGATAGTATAATATTCTCAATAAAACAAGGAGAAAAACATTATGGATATTTTAGGTAAAATTTTTGCTCTTATAACCTCGCTGATTTTCACCTTCAGCGGCGGCGGACCAACTATTGCTGAGTATGATGCTGAGGCTTCAACCAAGCTCACTCAGACTGAAATGATTACAGGTGAACTGCCGAAGGAGCTTCAGCTCAGAGATTTCTATGAAAACTCCGAAGAGGACTTTATTATCCCCGGCCTTAAAGAAGGCTTTATACCTCAGGGTATATTCTATGAAAAAGAAAACGATATTTTTCTTATTTCGGGTTACTATAAAGATAAAGTGCAGCCCTCAAGAGTAATTGTTGTTGACGGTGATGGTAATTTCATAAAGTCAGTAGGCTGTCACGGTAAAAAGAATAAGGCAACAGGTCACTTCGGCGGTATTGCAGTTTATAAGGATAACGTTTACATAGCAACAACAAGTGTCACTCATGTGCTTTCTCTCAGCAAAATTCTCGCTGCCGATGACGATGCTTATGTGCCAATCGAGGCTGAGCTTTACACTGACACCACCTGCTCTTATGTAAATGTGTGTGACGGTGTGCTCTATATCGGTGAGTTTACGGATATAACTATCGATGATATCAAGGGTGCAACTAACGTCTATACTGCTAAAAACGGCGAAAAGTATTTCTCACGCTGTAATGCTTTTGTACTCGACGAAAACGGTAAGTGGGGTATAAAGGAAGATAAAATCGACGAAGACAACAATATGATTCCCGACTTTGCTTTTACCACACCATTTAAGGTTCAGGGTATGTGTGTAATGCCTGACGGCAGAATTGTTTACACTGCTTCATCAACGGCTGTTACAAATTCGAGAGTATATCTCTATGAAGACGTGACAAAGGGTGAGCCTGACGAGATTATCACAGTAGGCGGACAGAAAGTGCCTCTTTACTACTGTATGAAGAAAGACCGTATCGCTCAGTACAGAGTGCCGACCTACCTTGAAGAGATTACAGTTTATCCTGACGGCAGTGTGTATATTATCACCGAGTCAGCTGCGGCACCTTATGCAGTGCAGAGTAAAAATCCCATTGACAGTGTTCTCAAGTGGAACATCGACAGTATGAAATAACAAAGGGGACGGATTATGAGCGTTTCAAGATATAACAGAATTTTCAACTTCAGCCTTGTAATTGTAGTTTTGTATAATATTCTTTGTGTGGCAGATTTGATTTTATCTTCTGTTGACCTCGGAAGTGTGATAAAGTATTCGGCGATATTTTATCTGATTTTTGCTGTTGTAACTCTTATTTGTAAGATTCAGCTTGCGAGAAAGTTTTTTCTTGCCTGTGCAATTCCTAATTGTATCGTTCATTTGGTACTGACTATAGTCAGTGTTGCACTTCTTTTAATTATCATATTTTAAGGAGATTATGATGAAATCTGAATCGAAATATAAAAGCTTTTCAGCTGTAAGCTTGTTTGTCGTTACTCTCTATTTTCTGCTCAATACTGTTTTTGTTTTAGAGTGGATCAATATGCAGGGCACACTGTCTGTCTTTGCCAACGCAGTGTTTATGATGGATTTGTTTACATGGCATATTTATGGTGCTTTTGCAATAATCAGCTTTATTATCAAGGTAATATATTCAAACAAGTACTCCGGTAAGAAGGTCCGGCTGAATATAGTTTTACATTTTATATTTACGGTGATAAGTTTAGTTGAGATTTATCAGATGATACAAAACGGTTTTTAACATTAAAAGGACAGCTCCAAGTAAAGCTGTCCTTTAATCTTTTAATCGCCTATGTAAGTAAAACGCTTGTAGGTGACACCGTCTCTCTCAACTGTTTCATTCCACATTGATGCGGGTCTTACCCAAAGTCCGCCGTCACCGTAAAGAGCCTTGTAAACAATATAATCTTCAGTTGTTTCGCTGTGCTTAGCTATGGCGATTACCTCATATTCGTTACCTTTGAAGTGGCGGTATCTTCCGAGCTTAATCTCACTCATAGCTGTTAAACCTATCGTGGTACTTGATGTAGTTGACAATGAAGCCTATAAGAAGAGCAAGGAGAATAACGGGGAGGAATACTATCACGCCGAGGACAAGACCGATGATAACGCCAAGACCTTTTTTACTCTTGATGAAGTTGGGTTTGGTCTGTTCCTTAGATGGCAGATTATCAAAAAGGTTAAGTGTGGCCTTTTCGTCGCAGATGCCGCTATTATAAAGAAGAGGCTCAACGAGACTCTGCACCGATTCAGCACCCTTGAGAATCTTGCCGATCTTTATGCCGAATACTGCAAGGATACTGTCGATGATAGCAAGTATGCCCATTGTGATTTTGTAGTGTGCAGTGTCGGGTGAGTAGGGACTGTCACCGCCGTAAAGGTTAGCAACGAGGGATACGATGAAGTTTACAACGCTCTCGTCTTTTATATCCTGCCAGTCAGCCTTCTTAAGGCCTGATTCCTTTTTGCAAAGAGGAGCGAGGTTGCCGATTGTAAGCTTATTAAGAAGCTTTGCAAAGGGTTTGATTATCCAGCCGATCTGATATATAAGCCCCGGCTTAACGCTGAATGAGTTAGCCATTCTTGCAAACTCGGGAATATCACTGCCGGCTTTAGCAATTACCCGTCTTATCATACCGAAAAATTTATCTTCGAGATGGTCTTTGATTTTTCGGCCGCCGAGTTCAAAGTCAACGTTGGCAGAGTCAACATTAATTTGTCCTTTTGCAGGATCAAAAACTACCTGACGGAATGTGGCAGGGTACCCGACGGCGCCTGCAGTTGTGATATCATAGAAAATCTTATCTTTCTCTGTGTACTTGTAGGAGATATCCTGTATGTGGGTGTGGCCCGTGAACATATAGTTAAGGCCCAATTCGGTGAACTCGTCAATTCTCTTTTCGGCTTCACCCATCATGTTTCCGCCGCCGATAATCTTATAGAAGGGCGAGGGGGAGAGCATAGGATGATGAGTCATAGGAATAATGAACTGACCGTTTTTCTTTGCGTCTTCAATCTGCTCAGTTATCCATTGGAAGCAGTCGTCTGAAAAACCGCTTGCACCCTTGTGATTTCTGTCGTCGTTGAGAGCAAAAAGTCTGTAGCCGTCGCAGAGCTGAACAACGTAGGACATACTGTCTTTATGTAAGGATATAGCTTCGTTTGGACCGAATTCCCAATACATATCAAGAAGCTCTTCTCTCTTTGTGCCGGGGACTTTTTTTCTCTCGTCACCGTCGTAGAAATAGGTCATGCCGTCACCGTTGAAGTCGTGAGTAGCTGTGATAACATAAACTCTCTTGCCTCTTTCCTTGAGAGAGCGAAGAACACGGATAACACCCTCGTGGCTGGGCTTTTCTGCCTTGTTTGTTGTGTCGCCGCTGACGAGGACAATGTCTGCGTCATCATTTGCAAGCTGATCCATAAGAGCTTCGAGGATTTCCTTGCTGTGAACCATTTCGTTTGAAGCTGTGGCATTGGCTTTGTCAAATGCCTTACCCTCGCAGCCCATTTCTCTTGCATAGTAGTGAATGTCTGAAATGATATTCACTTTGAGGGGTTTAATGTTTTCGTACATAGTTTATTTCTCCTTTATTATAAGTGTGTGGGTTTCTTTGTGCTTAGCCTTTAAAATAAACTCACAGCTGCCGTTTTCATACTTGAAGCCGATTTCTTCGCCGTCAAGAGTTGCTGTGTAGTTCTTACCTTCTGTCATAACGGCGAGAAGAGCGAAGCTTTCATTTTTGCCATAGTAGGTAAAGGTGATTTCAGCCCCGGTATTATCGCTGTTGAACTTTGTCTTTTCGAGGAAGGTGTCAAAGCCCACGTTTACAGTGCCCGGTGTGTAGTAAGCCTTTGCCCACATATTGATGGGAGTTGAAAGACCGCCGAAGTTGTGGAACCAGCCGCCGCAGCCTGTTACGGTGTTGACCATCTCAAAGGTATAATAGGTGTCGTCAACCTCTCTCTTCCAGATATTCAGCGCCATGTGAGCGATGTCTCTTGCGATAGCTGTCTCACCCAGGTCAAGCATACTCTTGAAAATAAACCACTGATGAGGGAACCAGATGTTGCCGTTCCAATAGCCGTTTACTTTATAGTACCCTGCCGTCATATCTACTGCGCTGATGCCGAAGGGGGAGTGCATTTCCTTATCGTTTGTAAGATGGTCGATGATTTTTTCTTTCTGATTTTCGTTGCAGGCACCTGCAATAATGGGGTATATACCGTCAAGACCCTTGTTGAGGTTTTCTCCGTCAGCTGTTCTGAAAATTTCAGTAGGCTCGTAGTTTTCATCGTGAAGCACGTAGCTGTAATAACCGCTTTCGTTATCCCAGGAGTATTTGTCGAGGGCGGCGGTGAGCCTTTCAGCATCGGCAGTGTACTCATTTACGTCATCGGTTTTGCCGAGCTTGTCAGCTAAAATTGCAAGAATCTTGCCAAAGCGGATAACCTGTGAGGTTGTGATAACAGGTGAAGCCTTGTCACGAAGAGTCTGCTTCATCATTGCTACCTGAGCGGGGTAGTCATCCATACCGCTTGAAGAATAGAAATAGTCATAAGAGGTGAGGATTCCGCTTTTGAATTTGGCTGTTGTTGAGCCTCTTATTTTTCCTGCAAGGAATCTGTAGTAGAGTCTCGCTCTAGAGTAGTAGGAGAGGAAATGATCTTTGTTTTCGGCTTTCTGTATCATCTCGTAAAGCTGATAAATCTGCACGGGTACGGGTGAGCCGTGATGCAGGAAAGCATAGTCGGGGTTGCTATCATCGCTTAAGTACGTATCAATTATATATTCTGCAAATTTAGGTGCAATCTCATTCATGCCAAGACCGATGAAGCCTGAGTCCCATGTGTAAAGGCAGTCCCAACGCTTACCGGGGGTGTGGTGAATGATATATTCGCCGTGCTTATAGATAGGATAAACTACATTGGTCATAAGCGTTGCGGCAAGAATCTGATTGCTGAGCTTGTACTTTTCACCCGAGGGGTTGAGCTTTATATCGATTGCAGTTGCCCTTGCTTTGAGATAGATTTCCTCGTATTCTTCCTCACTCTTATATTCGGTTTCACCCTTTGAAATTACGGCGTACTGCACTTTCTTTTCGCCGGACTCTATAAATATAGTATGGCTTATTGCGTTGTGAAAGAAGCCCTCGTCGCTGTGTTTGCGGTTAAATGCACCGGTGAAGCTTTCGGTTACATCGTCAAAGGTTTCATCAGCGTTGGAAAGCCTTGCTGTCATACAGTCCTCAAGTGCACCTGTTTCAATTTCTCTGAAACGAGTATTGTCATCGAAGATGCGAAGTCTGTAATCGCCATCGATTTTGTCATATTTAAGAGTAGTAAGATAGCCTTTGGCACATTTTTTATTGTCGATTTCAGGGGTGAAGTTAACGCCCTCAGTATATACAATAATACTGTCCTTGTCGGCTTCTTCCGTGATAGCCATAAAGTCGAACTCTGCCGCTCCTGTGCCCTCGGCGACAAATTCGAGGCTCAGCTGCCCCTTTGCAACTTTTCCCAGGGAAAGATATGCGATTTCGGGAGTGTCACAAGGTGCGAGCTCAAGTACAGCTCCGTTAACAGAGAATGCGGAAGTTCTTGTGCTGTTAATGTAATGTACGCCAACCTGCTTACCCTGCATATAGAAGATGTCGCTTGTGCGGTAACGTATTGCGAGTACGGCATTGTCAAAATCCTTATCTATATCAATGTCATATTTAACCTTATCGCCTTTTGTTGCGCCGAAGGGCTCGAGTACACGGTGAGGCAGATGCCATTTTTCGGCTCTGTCACCAAGACCTTTTCCGCCTGCGAAAGTTTTATCAAGGAATTCGCCTTTTTTTCTGCCGTCCTGACTCTGCCCGTCCCAGGGGCGGGGGATAGCGTAGGAATATTCGTTATACTCAAGCGCATCCCAATAGACACACTTTGAAGGAAGCTTAACTTCCGTATATAAATCCTGGGGATATTCAATTGAGGAGAAGTAGTTTACAACACAGTTTTTGATAATATCGGTATTGTTGACAATTTCAGTTCTGACGAGTAAACTGTTGTCAGTAAGCTTTGTGTATGATACGTCGGCTATAACCTTGTCTTTCCATTGTAAATCGTGTCTGTATGAATAGAAAGAATAGTCCTCATTGCAAAGCCAGGGATGATATGCGCTTGGCAGAGTTACATTGGGCACTTTTATGTCAAATGCACTTATTGCAGGAGTGACATTCAGGTCGAAACGAATACCCTCATATTTTTCGTGTTTGGCAATGTGAGAAAGTCCTGCATATTTTTTTGAAAAGGGTCCCCAGCCGAAAAAAAGGTTGAATTTATCTGTCATTACGGTTTTACCTCGTTTCGATATCTATTATGTAATCACAGTAAATTATACAACATCTTGTGATTTATTGTCAACTTATTTCACATAAATTACAAATTCGATACCAAATTAATACACAATTTCAAGTGATATGTCTACTGTTGAGTAAAAAAATCAAATATTAATCTAAAAAAATCTTAATTCTTTAAAAAAGCTATTGCATTTTGAATCTTTAGATGTTATAATCATCTCGAATAAATTATGAAATATCAGGAGGTTTTCTCTATGAAAAAAGTTTTGGCCGTGCTTCTTTCGGTTGTTATGCTTTTCGGTGCACTTTCAATTGGTGCTTCAGCAGCAGACAATATTGGCGACAGAGGTTCACTTATCGACACATTAAGAGCAACAGGTGTTATCAACAGCAGTCAGGTTGTTCTCAGCTTTGACCTTCAGACAGGTGCAATTTATGGTTCTGTTCCTGTTTACAATGCTGCAACCGGTGATTTTGAGTACAAAGAGGGTGTAACAGGCATCTATAATATGATTCCCGATAACTCTCAGACCATCACAGGTACATACGGCAGCCACCTTCACACAGCAGGCACTTATGTAATGCTTCCCTCAGTTGTTCCTCCCGAAGGAAAGGTATTCGACGGTTGGGAATACAGAGATCAATACGGTAATATCCGTGTATTTACAGCAACAAGCAGATTTGAAATTCCTGAAGGCGACTATCAGGCATATTCCGAAAAGGCTGTTCTTTATTTCACAGCGGTTTACAGTCCCGCTGCAATTGAAGGCGACATCTTTGATACAATCCTCAATGTTCTTCTCGGTCTTGCAGGTAAGGTTTTAGCTTTACTTGGTCTTGATATCGACTTAGAAGGAATCATCGGCGGATTATTCTGATAACAAAGCTATCTTATATTTAAATTCAGGAGGTTATTACCATGAAAAAAGTTTTAGCCGTTGTTCTTTCGGTTATGATGCTTTTCAGCGCTCTTTCAGTCGGCGCTTCAGCTTTAGATGTTACAGACAACTATCTCAATCAGGTTCTTACAAATCAGGCTATTCTCAGCTTCAACCTTAACGGCGGCTCAATCAAGGGCGGCGTAAAGGTGTATGAAGGCTTAGACGCAAGCGGTGCACCCGTTTTCAGCTGGGACAACCGTTATACAGACAGTATTTATTATATGATTCCCGAGAAAATTGACGGCAAGAGTCAGGCTCCCGGCGATGTTGTAACACTTCCCAGCGTTACTCCTCCCTCAGGCTTTGCTTTCAACGGTTGGTACTGCTATGCTACAAATGAAACTTATGCTGCAAACCGTTCTTTCGTTATCCCCACTTATGCCGGCGGCACAGTAATCGAGTTCACAGCTGACTTTTCACGTTCAGAGCCCGAAGAGGATACAATGGCAGGTGTTATGGATATCCTTGTTAAGGTATTCGGTACAATCATCGGTCTTCTCTTCTTACAGGGCGAGGCTGACCCCGTTGATGCCGGTATGAAGATGATGGAGCAGCTTCTTGCAAATCTCTTCGAATAAACAGCATATCAATTTAATCCGAACGGTATATACTGTTCGGATTTTTTTGATAAATAACAAAATAATGGAACATCAGATTTGCTGCTTTGGTGTAAATTAATTTAAACAGACCTCATATTTGTAAACATTTATAGAAACCCTTGACCTTTTGAGACTTATTTGCTATTATAATATGAGGATAAAATGGTCTAAGAGTGTTTATATGCACAAATTGATTTACAGGAGGACTGCAGATGAAATTTGATTTTTCAGGCCTTGCAAAAAATAAAAACTTAATAATTATTTTATTGGCGATGATTGTCGTATGTGGTGGTTCACTTTTAGGCGTTAAGAGTATGACTGCTAATTTTCAGCCTCAGACCGATGTTTCTACAACAACTCAGCCGACTGTGATAACTACTACTCAGCCTACTACTCAGCCGACTACTACCACAACTACGGCTCCTACAACAACTACTACGACCACCGTTCCGCCCACAAGCGATCATAATCTTATCACAACTTTCCAGATGGATAACACCACAACAGTGCCTACTACTCAGCCAACAGTGGCTACGATGCCTACGACTGACAGAAATCTTACATTCCCGTCACTTCAAATGCCTTCAACAACAGCTTCAAACGGCTCTTCGGGCGGCCTTTTAAGCGGACTTAAGCCCAATGGTGTTCTTTTTGATGAAGGTCTTGCGAGTTATCAGTATAACCCTACAGGTAACTACTACTATACAAATGAAGACCCCTGGCAGAGAGCTTTAGGTTACAATGAGCTCTATGATAATCTTGCTGCTTTTACAGCAATTTACATAGACACAATGAGATGTAAGTTCAGATATGACAACAAGGACTGGATGATTCAGTTCTGGAAGGGTCAGTACGGTTATGTATTCGTCGGTCACGAAATCGGTGTATACTATAAGCCCATTGACAGAACAGTAGAGCATTATGACTGTGTAAGTGATGAAGATTCACTCTATATGTCAATGAATGGTCTTCGAAAGGGTGAGATCATCTATACCCGCGATTACGGCAAGTATTGGTGGTGTACCGGATTCGTACCCGGCAAGCTTGATAAGTTCTCAGACAGAAGCGAACTTGCAATCGATTGCAGAATCACAATGAAAGACAAGGAAATGCTTGGTGCTTTTGTTGAGTCTCTTGACAGAAACGGTATGATCAAGGGAGAGGACTATAAAGTAAAGGGCCTCGACGTTTATATTGTTTGGTAATTAGTTGAATTATTTTTATATAACTTATTGATTTATTGTAAAATCAGGTGTATAATATAATATCATATTGTATATTGCGGTCTTTGTGCCGTTGATATAAATATTTAGAAAGGATTTGATAACCTATGAAAAAGTTTTTCGGCGTTTTAGTAGCAATCACTCTTTGTGTTTGTATGCTTGTGCCCGCTGCTTCAGCTATCGATGAAGGCTTACTTTCAGAGTACTTTGGCGGTGCAGATCTCAGCACACTTTCAGAGGCTGATTTAACTGCAATCCTTGACGATCTTGGTCTTACAGATCTTGACGTTAGCGCTATTCTCAGCGGCGACGAAAGCTCACTTGCTGAACTTGAAGCTTCACTTGGTGAACTTACCGGTGAAACAACAACAGCAGCTGCTGCTTCTTCAGACGAAGTTGCTTCAGGCGCAGATATGAGCTGGCTTACAGGTCTCCTCGGCGGCGATATGGACACATCATCTATCACAGATATGCTTGGTGGTTTAGGTTCAGGCGAACTTGATTCAGTTCTTGGCACAGTAGAAGATGCATTCAGTGGTGCAGGTGTTGATCTTAACGACTATGAACTCGGCGCAGACGTTGCCGGCGATTCAACAAGCGAATCAGCTCCCGCTACAGATGCAGTTGCAGGCATCGCAGACAGCATTTTTGCAGGTCTCGAAGCTCTCGGCCTTGATACAACAGCTATCGAAGGCATGCTCGATAACGACATCGTAAACTTCTTCGCAAACATGTACATCGGTTTCAGCGGTGATGTTGAAGAGCCTACTGAAGAGCCTACAGTTATCACAACAGAGCCTACAACTAAGAAGCCTGTTGTTGTTACAACTAAGACTCCCGATACAGGTGATACATCAGCTGTATTCGCAGCAATTGCAACTCTTACAGTAGCATCAGCTGCAGCATTTGTTTGCCTTAAGAAGAAGGAAAACTAAGTAACCCTGATTTAACCGCAGTTTTTATACATAGCGGTTAATCAGAGGTTGCAAAATCTCTTTATTTTAACTTTTTTAAAAAAGCTATAATGAAAGGCTGTCACTTTTGTGGCAGCCTTTTGCTTTTGGTGTTTTGTCGTATGTGTGAGTTTATTCGCTGAATTCTGCCTTCCAGGTGAAGTTGAAAGCTTCCTTTGCATTTACAGCGTTGATTGCATCTTTTTTTGAGAAGTCATCTTTCTTTATCTGAGAGTCATTTACACCGTACCAGGGTTCAATGCAGACGTAGGGGGCACCGGGTTTTGCCCAGATGCCGAGATAGGGAGCTTTGCCAAGGTTGAATTTAATCTTTTTGTTACCTGCCGAAAGGTTAAGGGTAATATTTTCAGACTTAATGTCAGAGAGGATAAGGGCATCTTCGTTGAAGATGTCTTTTGTTATAATTATATCTTTTTCATCCTTGAGTACAAGCGTCTTATCAGGAAGTCTCAGAGAATTAACCAAGTCAATTTTCTCTGTGAGAAGTGTTTCGTTTTCATCGAAAGTGAGCTTGTCGCCGACAGTACAGTTAAAAGCAGGGTGAGCACCGATTGAAAAGTACATAACAGCATCAGTTTTATTATTGATACTGTGAGAGACTGCAAGAGTGTCACCGTTTAGAGTATATGTAACAGTAAGGTCAAATTCATAAGGATAGATTTTCAGCGTATCGGCAGTGTCCGAAAGGCGAAAGCTCATAGATTTGCCGTCGCTGCCCATATATTCCCAGGGCATTTTTCTTGCAAAGCCGTGCTTTGGCATCTCATATTCTTTGCCGTTGAGAGCGTATTTGTCTTCGATGAGCCTGCCGACAATGGGGAAAAGTATAGGTGCCTGACCGCCCCATACATCGGGATTGCCCTGCCACATAAATTCGTAGCCCGTAGCTTTTGATTTTATACTTGTGATTTCACAGCCGAACTCTTTAACACCGACGATGAGTTTTTCGTTTTCAATATAGTGTACCATATACTTTCTCCTTTCAGTTTACTACGTTGATGGGTTTGCCGCTGACAAAGCCTTCAACATTGCTTTTGAAAATATCCATAAGTCTGCTTCTTGCCTCAAAGCTCGCCCATGCGATATGAGGTGTAATAATACAGTTTTCGCAAGTAAGAAGCGGATTGTTTTCTCTTGCAGGCTCTGCGGAAAGCACGTCAACGCCTGCTGCTGCAATAATACCCTCATCGAGAGCTTTTTTAAGGTCAGATTCGTTAATTACGGGTCCTCTTGAGGTATTAATAAGAACGGCAGTCTTTTTCATTTTCTTAAGGAATTCAATATCCACAAGTCCCTGAGTGTCCGCCGTAAGAGGGCAGTGAAGAGAAAGGAAGTCTGATTGCGAAACAACTTCATCTAAAGATACAAAGTCAACCTTTCCGAAACCGCTGTATGAGCGAGTGTTAGGAGAGTAGGCTATAACCTTCATGCCAAAGGCGTTGGCAATCTGAGCCACAGCACTGCCTATTTTACCGAAGCCGACAATACCAAAGGTTTTATGTGCAAGCTCAGCAATAGGAGCCTTCCAATAGCAGAAATGCTCACTTCTGCACCAGTCACCCTCTTTTACGCTTTTATTGTGAAGTGCAACGTGGTTAACTATTTCGAGTATGAGTGCAAATACAAGCTGAGCAACACCGTCAGTACTGTAAGCAGGTATATTTGATACTACGATACCTTTTTCGGCAGCGTACTGAGTATCAATGACATTATAACCCGTAGCAAGGGTTGAAATATACTTGAGCTTCGGAAGCTGAGAGAGAATATCTGCGGTCAGAACAGTCTTATTTGTAACAAGAATGTCAGCATCGCTGCTTCTTTCTATTACCTTTTCAGGGGGAGTAATATCATAGATATCATACTCCTCAACGAGATTTTTAAGCCAATCCCAGGATAAATCTCCGGGATTTTCTGCATAAGCGTCTAAAATTACAAGTTTCATACATATCCTCCACATATAGATTTCACATAAGTATTATATCATAGGAATGGAAATATGTCAGTAATTTTAAAAAAATTACCTTATGATTATCAATTTAATTGTATATAATTTGTAAAGTTAAAATTGTTGCTAAGAAAATTACTAAAATGTGTTGACCTAAGATGATTTTTATTATAAAATAGAGTAGCGTATATTGTGAGATTTTATGCGTATTTTCATCAGAGAGGATGAGAGTACTTGAAAAAAAGAAGAAGCAAAACATACGCTATCAACACAATGGCGTTTATATGTTTTGTCTTAGCGCTCGCTTTGATTGTTCTTCTGAGAATTTTCAGTAATGACAGTTTCACTATATGGTACAGTAAATATGTAGATACTCTCGCGTCCTTTGAAGTATGGATGCAGACCTACGGTGCGACACTTACATCGGTATTTTTAATATTGTTGAACTTTTTACTCAAGGCAGTTATACCTTGGTTTCCTATAGCGTGTATGTGTGTTGCAAGCGGTTTGCTTTTTGAATGGTATTACGCTTTGCTGATTAATCTTGCGGGTATGATTATACTCTTTACCGTTAAGTTTTATTGGGGAAGACGTTTTGGAGGCGGTAACGCTGAAAAAATACTCTCCAGATATGAGACAGCTTATGAGTTTATTGATAAAAGCCGTCTGGGTTCAGGTGTTGTACTGTTCTTTCTCAGGTTTGTACCCTGTATGCCCGTAAACTCTGTCAGCAGTCTTTACGGTTCTACTGATATTTCATACGGAAGATATCTTGCAGTTTCTGTGGCAGGTTGCTTTTATAAACTGTTTTCGTATACCACCATCGGCAGAAATGTTTATGATCCTGCTTCGGCAAGCTTTATTGTACCGCTTATACTGTTGCTGATATTCTCGGGAATGATGCTCCTTTCATTAAGCGGAGCACTACAGTTAAGGAATTTAAAAAAGTAAATATAAAATAAATTACGGAAAGGTTGGCTATGATGACAAGCTTCAATAATATGAAGAAGCTTCTTGAAAACAGAGAACTCGATGAAAGCTTTTCAAGAGTTTATCTTAAAGAAAGCTTCTCAGCACAATACAGCAGATTTTTAGATGTGCTTGACGCTTTTAAAAATCTCTTTGATAAAAATGAAGAAAGAGAAGTTGCACTTTTTTCTGCTCCGGGCAGAACTGAAATAGGCGGTAACCATACAGACCACAACCACGGTCTTGTTCTTGCCGGAGGCATCAGCCTTGATGCTATTGCAGTTGCTTCAAAAAACGATGAGGGTATTATCCGTATCAAGTCGGCAGGATACCCAATGGACGAAGTAAAGTGCGATGACCTTGATGTAAAGGCTGAAGAAAACGGCCGCAGCAAGGCTATTGTTAGAGGTATCGCTGCAAGATTCAAGGAGCTCGGCTACAATGTCGGCGGCTTTGATGCAACAACAGCTTCTCAGGTGCTTTCAGGCTCAGGTCTTTCTTCCTCGGCAGCATTTGAGGTGCTTGTCTGCACAATGCTTAACTATCTTTACAACGACGGCAAGGTAGACCCTGTTGAAATTGCAAAGATTTCTCAGTACAGTGAAAACGTTTACTTCGGTAAACCCTGCGGACTCCTTGATCAGATGGCATGCAGTGTCGGCGGTTTTGTTAGAATCGACTTCGAAGATACATCGAAGCCCATTATTGAAAAGATTGACTTCGATTTCGGTAAATTCGGTCATTCACTTTGCATTGTAGATACAAAGGGCAGTCACTCCGATCTTACTGATGAGTACGCTGCCGTGAGAAGTGAAATGGAATCAGTTGCAGAATACTTCGGTAAGAGTGTGCTTCGTGAAGTTGATAAGGCAGATGTTCTTAAAAACGCCGGTGATATTGCAAAGAAGCTCGGCGAAAGAGCAGTGCTCAGAGCACTCCATTTCTACGGCGAAAACGAAAAGGTTACTGCTCAGGCAAAAGCCTTAAGCGACGGCGACTTTGAAAAGTTCAAGGAGCTTATCATTGCCAGCGGCAGATCCTCATATATGTATAACCAGAATGTTTACACCTGCAAGGCTCCTAAGAATCAGCCTTTGTCACTTGCTTTACTTGTAAGTGAGCAGATTCTATCGGGCAAAGGCGCATGGAGAGTACACGGCGGCGGTTTTGCCGGTACAATACAAGCATTCGTTCCCAATGATATGATTGATGAATATACAGGTGCCATGAAGGCTATTTTCGGTGACGATGCCTGCTATGTTCTCGCAATCAGACCCTTTGGCGGCGTACAAATATTTTAACAGAAAAGGAGATATATTATGAAAAGAGTATTTAAGTCTACTATTGCCCTTGTATTATGCTTATGTGTGATTTTCTCGGGCTCAGTTATTGCATTTGCAGCTGACATTGCTGCACCCACAAATGTTAAAATTGAATCTGTCAGCGCTTCAGGTGCAAAGATCAGCTGGAAAGGCGTAAGCGATGTAAAGGGTTACGTTGTATACAGAAGTGAGAAGCCCGACGGCGACTGGGAAGATCTCGGTAAAACAACTGATACAAGCTACACTGACTCAAAAGCAAGCTCCGGTAAAGCCTATTACTATGCCGTAAGAGCTTATAAGCTTCAGAAGGGTATATTCAACATCGATAAGATCGATACAGACAGAAACAGAGACTACAGTGATTACGCCGTTTCTGAAAAGATTATTACTTATCCCGCACAGGTTAAGGGTATTAAGACAACAAAAGTCGGTGCTTCAAGTGTGACACTTGCGTGGGACACAGCAGGCGGTGCTAAGGGTTATCAGATTTTTATGCTTGATAATGCAACCAACGAGTATAAAAAAATTGCTACAACCTCAAAGAAAACATACACTGTAAGAGACCTTTCAGAAAGAACCTCATATAAATTCAAGATCAGAGCTTATCATAAGCTCAACGGTGTTACATACGGCTCATACTCAGGTGAATTCTCAGTTACAACTTCACTTGCTGATGTAACAAACTTCAGACTTTCAAAGAGCGGTACAACTACATACACCATTACCTGGGATGCAAACAATAAGGTTGCAGGCTTCCAGCTCTCAAGATACGACAAGGGAGATGCAGACTGGAAGGTTGTAAAATTCGGTAACAGCACAACAACTACCGAAACATCATATACAGTAAGCGGTCTCACAGACGGCGGTTATGCTAAGTACAGAATCAGAACATATATTACTGAGGGTGAAAAGACTACTTACGGTAACTGGTCTGAAGAGCTTGTCGGCGGTACTCTTCCCGGCGCTCCCACAGGTCTCAGACTTGCTGCTAACACTGATAACGGTGTTTCAATAACCTGGGACTACCATGAAGGTGCTGCAGGCTATGAAGTATATTGCCGTGACGAGACAGGTAACTGGGGTTCAGTAGGAACAACAGAAAACAACCACTTCAACCACAGCAATCTCACTGAAAAGAAGACTTATGAATATAAAATCCGTGCTTATGTAGGTAATGTATCTGACAAGTTATACGGTAATTTCGGTGAAACAGTTAAGATTTTCTATGAGCCCCTTGAAGATTACGAAGAGCCTTATCCTGATGATTGGCAGCAGACCGGTCTTGTCGGTTACCTCTATGATCCCGTAGAGAAGTGCTTCTATACAGCTGACGATACATGGCAGAGAAACTTCGGTTACAGTGAAATTTATGACAACGCAGCCAGCCTTATCGTTATTATCATCGAAACCTGCCGTATTAAGTTCGAGTACGCTAACAAGGACTGGATGTTCCAGCTTTGGAAGGGTCAGTACGGTTGGGTGCTTTACGGCGCTGAAATCGGTATTTACAATAAGGAAAAGAACAGACCTATTGAGCATTATACATGCGCTACCGACGAAGATATGCTCCAGATGCAGATGACTCTCTGGGAGAGACAGACTGTAATGGGCGTTGAAACATGGGTAAGAAGCTTTGGTCGTCCTTATGAGAGACAATGGTGGCATACCGGCTTCGTATGGGGTAATATGATCGGCAGAAACAAGGACCTTAAGATGGAAGCAAGACTTACAATGAGAGACTATGCAATGCTCGATGCGGTTGTAAAGGCATTCAGAGAAAAGGGCTTTGATGAAGTAACCGGATCATGGAAAGACATTCTTAACACCAAAGGAAAGAACGACAGCTTCTATGTAAACGGTCTTGATATTTACTTCTACTGGACTGAATTATTCGACTGATTATAATATATGCTCTTGGTTTTAAAATCAAGGGCATTTTTTGGAGGTAAGGGATATGACACAGACTATTATCAAAGATATGAAAATAACAGATGCATGGTGTCTCGGAAATAACGGCTTTGAGCTTTACGGCGAAGAGACCGACAGACTCACTTCTGTGGTACCGTCTGAAAGACAGCTCACATTTCTCGATATGAAATACTACAATTTCATACATTTTGGTATGAACACTTTCTACGACAGAGAATGGGGCAACGGAAAAGAAAAGCTTAAGAAGTTTAACCCAAAGCATCTTGATACTGACCAATGGTGTGAAGTCCTTAAGAAGACCGGCAGCAAGGGTATTATCATAACGGCGAAGCATCACGACGGCTTCTGCCTGTTTGATACGAAGTATACTCAGCACAGTGTTATGAATACTCCTTTCGGCAAGGATATTGTGAAAATGCTCAGTGAAAGCTGTAAAAAGTATGATATGAAGCTTGGTATATATCTTTCACCCTGGGATAGGCACGAGAGCACTTACGGCACAGAAAACTACAACGATTTCTTTGTAAATCAGCTCACGGAGCTTTGTCAGAACTACGGCGAAATATTTGCTTTCTGGTTTGACGGAGCTTGCGGAGAGGGCGAAAACGGCAAAAAGCAGGTATATGACTGGGACAGATATTATAGCGTAATCAGAAGCTATCAGCCTGATGCGGTTATTTCAATATGCGGCCTCGATGTAAGATGGATCGGCAACGAGGGCGGCAAGGTAAGAGAAAGCGAGTGGAGTGTAATACCCAATGAGAAAGACAGTAACACACTCGTTATGGAAAACTCTCAGACCGATTCAGCTCAGCTCAAAGAGATGACTAAAAAGCTCAATGAAAGAAGCAGCGATCTCGGCTCAAGAGAAGTTCTCAGAGATGCTAAAGCACTTGTTTTTAAACCCGCTGAAGCTGATATTTCGATCACTAACGGTTGGTTCTATCACGAGAGCTTATACTATCTCTTCACAAAGAAAAGAACTGCCAAATATCTTTCCGAAGTTTTCTTCAATACTGTCGGCGGCAATGCAAGTATGCTTCTTAACGTACCTCCCGACACAGACGGCCTTATCAGTGAAAGAGAGATCGAAACCCTTGAAGAGTTCACACGCCGCATAAAAGCACCTTTCAGAAAGCCTCTTTCAGATAGCGGGTTTTCAATGCTCAGACTTGACGGCAGTGAAAGGACAGTTACAGACGGCATCTTCGATTTCGACGACGATGAAACCGGCATCAAGATTACAATTCCTTACGGGAAGTCTCTTGCAACAATCTATATGGAAGAAGACCTGAGATTCAGTCAGAGAGTTGAAGAATACAAGGTTTATGCAAAATATAAAGATGATGTCAGATACTATGAAATTTACGGTGGTACAGTAATAGGTTCAGGTAAGATTATAAGATTCCCTGATTTTGTTGATGCTGAGGAGATTGTTATTACACCAACACAGTCGAGAAAAAATCCCATACTTAAAAAGGTGCTTGTATTCGCAAAATAAACATCAGGACAGCAATATCTCAGCAAGTCTTTCCTTTTCCCGTCTTCCCATATAAAATCAAATATGCTATAATAGTCACAGGCAGGTCTTGTGACTATTAATTTTTGTTGGGAGGTGCATCAAATGAAACGACCTTTAGCCGTTGTCGGTTTTACCCTTTTTGGTGTTCTTATAATTTTGTGTGCCTTTAACAGCATACCTCTCGCACTTATAGCCGCAGGAGCTTCCTACGCACTGTTTATGATAACGGGCGTTATTGATAAAACACGAGAAAGACATACCTTGCCCACTGCATTTTTTACTGTGGTAATTGCCTGCATTATGTTTTACTGTGTGCAGGGTGACTATGAAGAGCTGTCAGCTTTGGCAAATACAGATACAACCGTACTCTGCCGTGTAGAAGAAAGACCCGTGTTCAACGAAGACTACGGAAGATACTACTGCAAAGCAAAGGTGCTTCAAATCGGCGGTGAAAAGTATAAAGGCAATATCCGTCTGTCTTTTAATGACACATACGACAACCTCGATTTGGGATGTTTCGAAATAGGAAATAAGCTTTATTTCAAAGGACATCTCTATACTGTCGGCGGTGAAAACAAGGGAATTATAGACTACTTCAAAAGCGAAAATATCTATATCGGTGTTTACGGCATAAAGGAAATGACGGTGCTGAAGCCTAAGGTTAGACCTATAGCCTATTACGGTGAAAACCTCAGAGAATTCATTGCCAAAGCGTTCAAAGATAATTTCAGCAGAGATACGGCAGGGTTCTTAACGGCACTTCTGACAGGCAATAAAGGTCATATCAGCGACAGAATTTATGATAGCTTCAAGAAGTCAGGCGTGGCTCATATTATGGCTGTATCGGGCATGCACCTTGCAGTGCTTGCTATGTTCATAGATTTTTTTGCGAAAAGACTAAAAGAAAAGCATAAAGTAATATATTTTATAATTATGTGTCTGTTTGTCCTGATAGTTATGTTCACGGCATCTTTCAGCAGTTCTGTCGTCAGGGCGGGAATAATGCTTTTTATGGTGCTGATAGGTAATCTTATAGATGAGGGTGCAGACTCTCTTAATTCTCTCGGGCTTGCCTGCATCTGCATTCTCTTATTTAATCCCTTCTCGGCTATGAGTATAGGATTTTTGCTTTCGGCCGTGTCCACCTGGTCTATTATTGTCTTTGCTGTACCGTTCTGTAACAAGCACAGATACTTCATTTCAGACAGACTCGGCTTCAGCGGAGCTCTGTCCTTTAATCTGACACGTGCCGTTATGTTCAGCCTTGTTGTTGGCTTTTGCGTTATGATCTGGACATTCCCTGTAATGGCGCTGAATTTCGGGGAGGTGTCGTTGATATCGCCTCTTACCAATCTCTTCTTTTTGCCCGTGACCACACTTATAATCTGCCTCTCATTCCTCTCGGCAATACTCTGCGGCTTCGGCATAATGCCCTCCTGGCTGGTGTTTATAATTGAGAAAACTTCGGATTACTGCATATACATTGCAGAGCTTTTGGGCGGCGACGACAGATTTATGCTGAAGGTAGATACAACAGCGGGGGAGATTTTTTGCTGTCTTGTGCCTTTTATCTGGTACCTTGCCATTAAACTGGCTCCGCAGCTTTATAAGAAAATCAGGAAGAAAAAGTAAGACCGCTGTAAACGCCGACACCACATAAGGCAGTATTTCTTTAAAAAGTGAAATAGCATCACAATAACGCGTTAAAAACCACCGATATGCGTTAGCATTATCGGAGGCTTTCGCCTTTTCTTGTAACACTATTTCGCTTTTTAAAGTGCTCCGCAGTTTCGTAAGAACTAAAAATTTCTTGTATTGAAGCCACAAAACGCAGCAAGGCTGCCGCCTTGCGAGGCTTTTGGCAATAATACAGGGAATTTTGTTCGAGAAACAAATGCTGCCTTATGTGGTGTCGGCGAAAAAGCGGTCCTTACTGTTATAAATCGTCTGCATCCTGAACGGGTCTTTCGTCAATCTCTGTAGGTACTCCCGTATATGAGCCCTGAACGTCGGACTTGATTGCTTTGCTGCCCGTAGCTTTAACAGATTTGACCTTTCTGACAGCGGATTTTTTCTTGCCTTGTTTATCCATAATATCGTGCCTTTCTGTTTTTTTTATTAGTATTCCCGAAAAAAATTATTTTTTATGCAACAAACCCTTATTATTTATTATCTAATCTTTCGAACGGATGTGATAAATTATGAGCTCAAAAATTATTGACAGTCTTGTTTCTTCTGCTAAAAAAGGAAGTGCAGAAGCCTTTGGTGAACTTTATGAGATATATTCTAAGGATATGTTTCGCTTCGCCTATTATTATCTCGGCTCCTCTGTTCTGGCTGAGGACTGCGTCAGTGAGTGTGTATGCATCGCCTTTCAGAAAATCGGCGGTCTCAGAAAGCCGTCATCCTTTAAGTCATGGCTTTTCAAGATATTACATAACTGCTGTAACGCGGCACTCAGAGAAAAGATGCTAAGTACCGGCAACGTCGAATACTCGTCTCTGACGGGGCTTTCATCAGAAGAAGACGACATCGGTGAAAAGCTCAGTCTCAGGCAGGCTCTTTCGTATCTCACCCGGGAAGAAAGGGAGATAGTCATTCTTCATTACTGTCAGGGGTACACAAGCAAGGAAATCGGCGAAATCCTTGATATGAAGGATTCTACCGTGCGTTCGAAGATAATGCGCTCAGGCGAAAAAATGAGAAAGTTTTTACAGAAATAACAAGGGGGATAACTATGAATAACGAAGATACATTTGATATATTACACAGTGAATTTGATGACTGTCCCACACTTCCTGACAGTCTGAGCAAAAGAAATATCGTAGAAAAATTGAAGACAGTGCATCAGGAAAAGACAAAGAAGCTGAGCTTCAATAAAATCGCTTCCATAGCTGCCGCGGTGGTTGTGGTTGCAGTATGTGCTGTAGTGGCTACAACAGATTTCCGCGAGGATTTATCCTTAGAAAATGTTCACGATGCCATGCAGACAACTCAGCAGGCTCAGGCAGTTGTACCGCCTGTCGGTGACAAGAAGCCAACAGCCGATGCAAAACTCTCTCAGATCGAAAACCGCGAGGAGCTTGTAGAGTGGTTCCGTGAGAGCTATAAAGAAAACGGAAAATATTACTTCAATTTATATGGAGCGATATACGACAGTGCGGCTGATATGGATAGCGCTATCGGTGTAACGGCTGCACCTGCGACAGGTACGAATTCCTTTGTCAACGAAAGCATGAACGAGTCTTCACAGCTCAAGGGACATGCCGAAACCAATACCCAGACAAAGGGCGTTGATGAGGGAGATGTCATCAAAACCGACAGCAGATATATCTATTTCCTTGGCTCCGACACAGGCGGAAGCAACAAAAAGCTGAGAATTATCGACTCGGAAACAATGACGGCAGTGTACGACGGATATATCTATGACGAAAACGGTGATATACTCTGGGTAAGCGATATCTATGTAAACAGTGACATTCTTGTGGCTGTATGTGCAATTAAAAACGGCTACGATATGTATTCAAGTGTTTACGGCTATTACGGTGCATCGGGTACAACCGTCACAAGGTCTTATGACATAACCGACAGAAGCGAGCCGAAGCTTATTAAATCCAACACTCAGGACGGCTCATACAGAAGCTCACGTATGGTCGGAAATATCCTTTACACAGTGAGCCAGTATTATGTCCGTGCCGAAAGCGAAGAGACTATCGAAAACGTCTGCATACCCAAGGTCGGCGGAGCAGAAATCGCCTGTGATTGCATATTCCTTCCCGAAAGTGCAGGAGACAGCTACATTCTCCTTACAGCCTATGATGTGACACAGAAAGACGGTGCTGTCAGTGCAGTGGCTGTTTTAGGTAACAGCGGCAACTACTACTGCTCGGAAGATACTTTCTATGTTGTAGCTGAGAACTACAATTACAAAGACAATTCTGTTGAAGTCAGAGAAAAAACTGTCATCAACTCATTCAGTCTTGATGGTACTAACATTGCCTTCAAAGCAACAGGTGAGGTACAGGGCAGAGTCATCAACCAATACTCTCTCGATCAGTACGAGGGCGACCTTAGAATCGCAACAACCTGCTTCAACAACAATAAAAACAAAAATGTCAGCTCTCTTTATGTCCTCGACAAAAATCTTGATACTATCGGCAAATTAGAAGACTTAGCCAACAACGAGCAGATAAAGAGCGTAAGATACATGGGTAAGGAAGCTTATATAGTAACCTTCCGCAATACCGACCCTCTCTTTGCTATAGACCTCAGCGACCCGAAAAATCCTGCAGTAAAAGGTGAACTGAAGATACCCGGTTACAGCGCATATCTTCACCCCATCGGAGATAATCTCCTGCTTGGTATCGGCTATGATGGCGACAGTCAGAATGCAGATTTCAACTCTGTTAAGGTATCGCTTTTTGACATATCCGACCCGACTGACCTCAAAGAGCTCGATAAGCTTGTATATCTCAAGTCGTCAACTCCTGTAGTCAACAATCCGAAAGCTTTCCTTTATAAGGCTGATGAGGGCATTATCGGTATGCCGGTTAACTCTTATGACGATAAGGGTGAAGGGTGGCTTTACTACATCATTCAGGTTAAGGACAACAAGCTCACACTCAAGCATAAGCTTCTTCATATCAGCGGCTTCAGTAGCGGTATGAATCACTTCAGAGGCACATATATCGGTAACGAGTTCTTCACAGTCAGCGATTATATTGTCAGAAAGTACGACTTCACATCAGGCGAATTTATAAAGCAGATAACCTTTGCAGATATTCAGACGCTCGTACCTACAACGGCTCCCGAAGAGAATAAAGATATCTACGAGGTTAAACCCGGTGAAGAGGTATCTACCACCGTGGGAACAAGTATTGGGCATACTGTCGATGAACCCGATACTGCGCCCGGTTCCGAAGGACCGGGAAAGACAGTATTGCCTTATGACCCTGAAAATCCTGAAGAGGTTATCGAGATGCCGACAGAGCCGTAAACAGAACCAAAGCTAAAGCAGCAACCGTAAAAAGTTGCTGCTTTTATCTTATGAGAGCATAGCTATTATATCTTTGAACTCTGCCGAGGATTTGAAGTCGTCGGAGAGGGGATAACGCTCGGTCATAAGAAGCTTCATTCGCTGACACATTGTTTTGCCACGCTGGGTTTTAGTAAGCTTAACGCCTTTAAGAAGATGAGAGTCAAGAATTGTTTCATTATCCATTGAATCGTATTTGGCAGAAAGCTCAGCACATTTTCTTAAGTTTTCAATAGCTTTTTCGTTGTTGCCTTCTAAGAAGTACCAATGACCTAAATGACCGTAATTATAAACAACCATATGCCAGTTTTCACCGTAATTACCGTCTGTGTAAACGCTGTTCATAATAGTCAGCATAGTTTCTGCTGATTTGATTCTGAATTCTTCGGAGAAATCTTCATTATAATAGCAATAGTTAGTTATTGCACCGTCAAGGAGAAACAAAAGCTCTTCAATGGCATTTTGGCAGGCTTTGTCATGCTTTTCTCCAGGCGGATACATATGAGTTGCCGTATAATCTTTACTGTCACGCATTACAGGCAGATCATTATTAATTTCTTCCATTTTATCAATGTATGAATCATCTTTTTCAGTATAGCTGAGAGTTTTATAATAAGTACCCATAAGTCTTTTGGCTTTGATTCTGATGCTATCGGATGTGCAGTAATTCTGAATATTCTCATTTAGAGAAAGCATTTCATCATAAATATTCTTCGGATTATCATAGATGCCTCCCTTTGTTGCTAAAAGAGCCCTCATATAGCGGATAATAAGCTGAAATTCCCCGGGGAATTCTTTGACTGACTTATTGATTATATCAAATGCTTTTGGCGTATCTTTGAAGTAAAGAGCTTCAAACTCTTTGATGTGTTCTTCGATTTTTTCATCTTTCTTTGACTTGGCAGTTCCCAAAAGCTCGTCCGTTGTAGTGTCAAAAAACGATGCAATACTCGGAAGCATTGTAATATCCGGGTAAGTGTCACCTCTTTCCCATTTGCTTACAGTCTGAAAGGATACACCTAAAAAATCGGCGAGCTTTTCCTGGGTAAGATTTCTTTTGTGCCTGAGTTCTTTCAGGTTTTCGCCAAAATAGATATTCATTTTATCACCTCAAAATTATTTTGCAGTGCACTGTAACTAAATAATAACCCACCTGAAGCTATTAATCAATAACTTATTTGTTGAAAAGAATTCTCGCGGTAAGAGAAAAATTCTAACCTTAAGATATTGGCAGGGCACAAAAAAAGCAGTAACCGAAGTCACTGCTTAAAATCTTATTTTTTAATGGGGTATTCGAGTCTCGTAAGGTCGCCCTCGAGATATTCGCCCGAGATAAACTTTCTTGCCTTAAAGATAACCTTGTCGTCATATACTTCGCAGTAGTAGCCAACACCGCAGTCCTGAATGCCGAAGTTATTGAGCTTTCTGTAGCCGGGAATGCTGATTGAGTATACGCCGTTTTCCTCGTTGAGGGTTTCGGCAATCTTCTCAAAAATACCGCCGTGGAGATGGCCGTTGATGAAGAATACATTTCTGTACTTTTCCATTACAGCACGTACTTCGTCGTTCTGCTCACCCATATCGCCTGTTTTCCAAACCTCGGGAAGGCCGTGAGTTTCAGCGAAGGGCTGATGGCACATTACGAATACGGGCTTGCCGTCTTTAGTACCTCTTGCAAGCTCCTTATCGAGGAATGCAATCTGCTCCTTTGATATATATGCCTTTTCGAGTACTCTTTTTTCAGTGCAAAGGACAACGAGAGTATAGCCGTTCATATCGTAGGAGTAATAAGGTTTGCCCTTTGTGTTTATACCAAGATATTCGTCGGTTTTCTTTGTAACGATTTTGTTGTTCTTTTTAAAGAAGAGACGTGCATCGTGATTGCCCATTGTAACGAAAATATTTTTAACCACTTTCTGATTATCGAACACACGGAAAAATCTTTTATATTCGTTATTGGTACCGTAGTCTGCAATATCGCCTGCGAGTAAGAAAGCATCGAATTTTTCCTTGGAATTGGCAAGGTCCTCAAAAGCGTTGGCGAGGTTTTTCTCAGCACTTTCTCTGTTGGGAAGATGGGTATCTGCTATGATCGCCATTGAGAGCTTTACGTTTTCGCTGTCTTCAAAAACAATTGGGTTATCGGTTTTGACCTCATAGATAACATCATATTTGGGGTTCATAGCCTTAATCTGATTGGCATATTTTTCTATAAAAAAACTAACTGACATATTATTCCTCCTGATGTTGGTTGGTTACTCAGATAATAATAACAGAAATTACTGTATTTTTCAAGTGTTAGTTAACCTCGATCTTAAAACATCACAGTTACAACAAAAAAATCGGCAAAAAGGTTGACCCGGGAGTGTGAATTGGTGTAAAATATCAGAAAGATTATTTTAATCTTGAACAATCAGAAGGAGACTATATTATGGCAAACAGATTTGTACTCAACGAAACATCTTATCACGGCAAAGGCGCAATTGCAGAAATTGCAACAGAAATCAAGGCAAGAGCTTTCAAAAAGGCTTTTGTATGCTCAGACCCTGACCTTATCAAGTTTGGTGTTACAAAGAAAGTAACAGACATTCTTGACGGCGCTGAAATAGCTTACGAGATCTATTCAAACATCAAGGCCAACCCTACAATTGAAAATGTTCAGACGGGTGTTGAGGCTTTCAAAGAAAGCGGAGCTGACTGTATTGTTGCAATCGGCGGCGGTTCATCAATGGATACAGCAAAGGCAATCGGTATCATTATCGAAAACCCCGAATTTGCAGATGTACGCTCACTTGAGGGCGTTGCTCCCACAAAGAATAAGTGCACTCCCATTATCGCTGTGCCTACCACAGCAGGTACAGCTGCGGAGGTAACAATCAACTACGTTATTACTGACGCTGAAAAGAACAGAAAAATGGTTTGTGTTGACGTTCACGATATTCCCGTTGTTGCAGTTGTTGACCCGGATATGATGGCATCAATGCCCAAGGGTCTTACCGCTGCTACAGGTATGGATGCTCTCACTCACGCTATCGAAGGTTACATAACAAAGGGTGCATGGGAAATGAGCGATATGTTCCACATCAAGGCAATTGAAATTATCGCAAAGAGCCTCAGAGGAGCAGTAGACAACACGGCTGAAGGCAGAGACGGTATGGCTCTCGGTCAGTATATCGCAGGTATGGGCTTCTCAAATGTAGGTCTTGGTATCGTTCATTCAATGGCACATCCTCTCGGTGCTCTTTATGACACACCTCACGGCGTTGCAAACGCAATCATTCTTCCCACAGTTATGGAATACAACGCACCTGAAACAGGTGAAAAGTACAGAGGTATTGCAAAAGCAATGGGTGTTGACGGCGTTGACGCTATGGGCCTTGAAGATGCAAGAAAGGCTGCTATTGACGCCGTTAAGCAGCTCTCAATTGATGTTGGTATCCCTGCAGACCTTAAGGAGATTGTAAAACCTGAAGATATCGACTTCCTTTCACAGTCAGCATTCGACGATGCTTGCCGCCCCGGCAATCCCAGAGATACAAGCGTAGAGGAAATCAAAGAGCTTTATCTTAAGCTGATGTAAGAAGTTATTGAAAACTGAATAACAATCCCGTTGAGTTGTGAACTTAGTTCCGATTCAACGGGATTTTGTATAAAAAACAACTCAGCAGTTTTTAAACTACTGAGTCTTGGTACGGGTGCTCATAAGGGATTATAAATTAAGTAGCTGTTTTTTCTTTATATCGAACTCTTCCTGAGTGATTGCACCGGCATCAAGAAGATCCTTGTATTTTTTTAATTCATCGGCACTTGTATTTTCTTTGATATTGTTGATAACTGTTTTCTGTACAGTTGCTTTGTTGCCTGAACTTGCAATTAATGATGAGCGTTTTGCGCAAGCAATCACAATAACTGCAAATAAGATTGGAAAAAGTGCTGTAAACACAGCAGGATAATTAGCAAATAGATTATCATCTGAAGAACACGAAATAGTGTTATAGAATACGCTGATGAATAACAATATAGCAACAGCTATATGTGCTTTTCCGTCTTTTTCTGTATTCTTTGAAATGATAGAAATAAGACACATAACAGCACAAAGTCCGAATAATACGAGCATAGGAATATAAACCAATGTGTATTTAGAAATACAATCCATAAGAGAAATATTTCCGTATGGGCTCGTGATGATGTTCAGGCTCATAATGATAAATGAAACGACTAAAAGTAATAATTCTACGGCGTTGGCAATTTTCTTTTTCATAAAATAAACATCTCCTTTATAAACTGAATTATATTTGTTTTATGTGGATTAAAGATTGTCCCTCCTTAAATTCAATTACACCGTTTTATTCCACATTAAATAAAAAAGTGCGCCAACCGAAGTTAACGCACCGAAAACGCAAACTCCGATTGTCGCCAAACAAATTTCAAGTAAACGAAAGGATATAGCCTTACACAATAACTTGCCGGAATTTGCGATTTTACCAAATTCACAAAGTTATTGTGTACAGTGAAATAAAGGCATAATCCTTCTTTAGAAAAAGAAAAAATATCCCTACGATTACTTATGAAATTTGTTTGGCACAAATAGTATATCACAAAGAGATTACAAAAATCAATATTTAACAAAATAATAGCCCACTTGATATCTTTGCAGTTATAAACTGAAAGTGTCATAGTGGGTTATATACTTTGGTATAAAAATAAAAAAATTGAGTATTCACAGGTCAAATCCCTTATGAATACTCATCATGGTGCGGATGTTCATAACACAAGTTCAACTCTCCGGTAACACACATTCACCGTACTATATAGCTTTTCCTCATACACGGAGGATTACATAATGTCAAATATAATAGAAGAATTATTCTACGGGAATCTTGAACCGCAAGAGCTTACTACTGAAATCACACCAAGACTCAAAAAGAAATTAAGTGAGCTTGTAAAGAAAGAGGAAGAATTGACTTCAAAGCTGTCTGAAGCAGAAAAAGAACTGTTTTCAAATTACACCTGTGCATATAATGAATTTTCAAGTATCAGTAATTCTGACAGTTTTATTTCAGGGTTCAGGTTTGG
>JAZSMR010000027.1:0-46505 GCA_045535965.1 Acutalibacteraceae bacterium | reverse complement strand
CAGGATAATCTTCTTCTTGCTTTTACGGGGTTTACACATTTTTCCGGTGAAATTGCTGTTAATCAGCAAAAGAATATTCCCTCAACAATTTCACAGCTTGATGAAATGAAGACGCTGGTGTCTGAAGCTGAAAAAATGCTTTTGCAGGGGAAGACTGACGATTTCGGTCGGCTTCTTGATCATACTTGGCGACTTAAAAGGACGCTTTCAGACAGTATTTCCAATTCTGATATAGATGAGTTTTACAGCAGAGCAAAAGAAAACGGAGCCTTGGGTGGAAAGCTTCTGGGTGCCGGAGGCGGTGGATTTATGCTTTTGTATGTGCCAAAGGAAGAACAGGAAAAGCTTAAAAAGTCAGTTGAAAACCTGAAATACGTACCTTTCAGGTTTGAAGACACAGGAACAAAGATAATATATAACGACGGAAATATCAGTCTTTAAGCTGTAAAAAGAGTATAAAAATTAAAAGTCAAGTGCAGTAAAACAGCACTTGACTTTTTTATGGTGTGATGATTTCATCCCACTCTATTTTTTTTAGTCCCAATAAAGATTTCAGAAGGGAATTATCCATAACAGTATATGAAGCTCGTGTGTCTTTGAAAAACTTGGTTCCCTCTTCTTCGGATATGCTCTTTACTAAATCCATGGATACCTTGAGCTTTTTTGCCAAAATACAGCCGATTTCATACTTGCTCAGTTTCGTATCAGAACAAACATTAACTATTCGAGGCATATCCTCGGATAAAACTGACAGTGAATATATTAGTTCTGCTGTTTGCCTATAGCTTAAAACCGACCTTTTCATACCGTCAATCATTTCTATTGTTTCTCCTGCAAGGAGGGTTGAACAGATGTTATCGTAAAAATGAGGCTTAGCCGTAAGGGAGGGCCCCACCATAAAAGGCAAACGCAAAACAGTGTATCCGTGAGAAAGTACGACTGTCTCAGCTTCGAGCTTCTGTCTGCCGTACTCATTAACAGGAGACAGGGGAGAGATTTCGCTGAATTTTTCCTTCAGGTATTTTCCTTCTCCATATACACAATCTGTTGATGCGAAAAAGAACTTTTTTATGTTAGGCACAGTATCTAAAAAGTTTTTCAACGCCTCGACATTGATATTTCTTGCCTTGTCCGGATTTTCATAAACATAATCCACATTATGGCAGGCGGCAAAATAAAACACCGTCAGAGGCTCATTACCGCACTTTTCAGCAAGAGCCGTAAGGTCTTTCCGATCGGTCACATCGCATCTCATGTACTCTGTGCCTTCAAGCGGTATTATGCTGTCTATATTACGAACTGTTGCCAATACAGATTCATTTGTTTGTGAAAATACATATTTTAGAAGATGACTTCCCAAAAAGCCACATCCGACAATCAGAATCATTTTCTCACCTTATCTTTATAGGCTATTTCGGTAAATAAGTCACTGATACTTTCAGTAAGGGATCCGACGTATGGGTCACCGTTATATACCGTCGAACAGATATATACAAACCATGGGAAAAAGATTGCAGTGTTGCTTATGTCCAGATAACCTGTTCTGGACTGATAGAACAATACTGTAGCTGCAAATCCGAAAATGCTGACTAGGTAGATAAACCTGAGACTGCTTGCAACCGATCCACCGATTTTTCGGGAGCTTTTTTTACGGTTGTCCTTTTTGTTTTCTGAAAAACTGTATAATAACATACCGATAAACCAACCGAATATCAGAACAGTACGGCTGAAGTGCCCTGTAATAAGTACAGGATTATATTTTGCAATCAGAATAAAATCGTATATAAACAATGCGACAGTTGCAAAAATTGAGAGCTGGACCAGCACAAACGAAAAAACGTTTGTTTTATTATTGTCTGTATCTGTTATAAGGTTTTTATGTGCACAGATGAGTAAAAAGGCGACAACAGTCAGCTGTTTATAATCTGTGTTATAAAACTCCATAGCCAGCAGCGGAATCAATCCGATTACAGTACCGATATACTTATTTCTGATAACATATAAAAGTGCAACAGCAAGCATAAAACCAAAGAAATAAACAAAGCTGAATTTAAATGCATTGTTTATAGCCTGTGTAAAATATGTTACGGTAAGAAAGAGAAAAAACAAGATTTTTTTTGTTTCTGCTTTCATAACTGAACACCTTTCTTATGTAAAATTTTTAACCCGCATAATAGGGGTGATAAACAGTAGTTGCATAGAATACGAAGAAGAGTAAGAGAGCAACCGAAGGAATTTTTGCAATATGTTCTTCAACCCATCCCCATACTGTATCACCTTCTTTACAGAGAATAAAGATGAATGAAGCAAATAAAGTCAGGAATGCATGGCCGATCCATCTGATAAGATCTTCTGAGAAAAATACAGATGTAAATAATGTAAAGAAAGGAAGAGCAACCATACAAATATTTGAAAATTGTTTTAATCTGTACTTGTTTCCGAAGTTGATCTTTATCTGATTGAATAAAAAAGCAAGGATAAAAGAACCTACGGGAAGAAGAAGGAAAAGAACAGTGATTTTATCCTTCAGAGATATTGCCGTAAGATTATAGTTCATTCTTAAAGTGACTTCCCAAATGAATTTTTCTATTGTTGAGTCGGACTTGAGAGTGAAAACAGCATACTCATCGTAATTGTTACTGACGACATCCTTATAAAGACTCTGGTCAAAATAGAAGAAGTCATCAACACCTTTTTTTGAATATATTTCGTGGAATTCATCGATTGTATAAACAAGATTGTTTCCTTCAAAGGCAGCAAAATAGACACTTAAACCTACGGCCGCTACTGTTGAAATAATAAGTACACTCCAGAGCAATGCTTTCTCTTTTTTTTCTTGTGTACAGGAAATTTTGTATAAGATTATAATTACAAAAAACGGAATAAAACAAATCAAAGATGAGAAATAAACAGTAACACATAAAATAAAGGGTAAAAATATCAAAGGTGTCAGCTGCTTTTTTGACAGGAAAACAAACAGCATTAATGCACAAAACACCCAATACATATCAAGCATGCCCGGATAGTGGGTATGTATTGCAAATGTGCTGGGTCCTGTAAGGAAAAAAGCAAGAATTATAATTGCGGTTTTTCTGTGCATTGGCTCAATGTTAAGTATAAATTTTTCAAGAAGCAGAGACAGAATGGCGAAGAATCCTATTAGTAAAACAGACAGATAAAGAGATGTTTTAATGGTATCTACGCTATCAAAAAAAATGTTATATATTGCGCCCGGAAGGAGCTTTGAGCAAAAACCCATACCAAAATCTACGGCGTGAATTGCAAGAATTGCTTCGTCTACCCGAAATAGCTTAAACTCTCCCGGAACTACAAAAGAATAAATCATCACAAATGCAAAAATTATAATTGCATAATAGTGCTTTTTAGAAAACTCTTTAATTCTGTTTATTTTTCTCACCCCAAACGAAATCAGTTTATTGTTATTTCACTACTGCCGTAAACAGTTGCGCCTCTTCGTCTTCCGAACCAGACAATTTCTTTTGCGTAGTCTGTAATTGAGTCAAACTGAACTTTAGGCACAACGGTAACTACGGAGTCTTTCTTTTCAAGCAGAGCGGGTCTGCACTTAGTTATATTTTCGAAATAGCTGTAAAAATCATAATCGAACTTTTTAATTACTCGATTATCCATGGGTTTTCTTAATAAAGTTTTCTGATAAATTAAAAGCTGATTGAACAAATCATCTTCTATCTCAAATCTTTTAAGGAAAGTCACAAGTTCTTCCATATATTTGCCGTAATTGTCTATAACCTCGATAAACGCACCCTCTTCAAAGAACCAGGTAACATTGCCGAATTTTTCGTTGTAATAATTCCAGTCACCTTTAAGGGAGGTTTCATATTTGTCTTTGAAGTTGTTCCAAAGCTTGCTGAGCTTGCCGTTTCCGTTCATTATATATTCAAGCAGCCCTGAATAAAAGTCAAAATATGACACTTTGCCTTCTGTGTGGAGATACATAGCAAAAAATCTCAGAAGGCCAAGGCTGTGGAAACACTGAACACAGATTGAAAACAGGTTTGTATTTACCCAGTCTTCTCCGCTCATAGTGGCAGTGGAACGGACAAGATAGGAATATTCCCTGACTTCTTCATCCTTTTTAGGTGCGCTGTGTATATGATTAAAAGCAACCTTAATAACTTCAATTTTATGCTTTTCAATAAATTCAGGCTCTGCAAGCTCGGAATTCGGTAAAACCTCGCAGTGATATACACTGACTGAATTGTGCTGACCGTTTTCCAAAAGTCGACAGATACCCTTGCAGAAACTCTCTTTGGTTTCGCCGGGAAGACCTAAAATCAGCTCGGAATAAGTGGGTATTCCCGCTTCGTTATATCTCTGCATAAGAGAAGAGAAATGCTCCATAGTAAGATTCTTTCTTCCTATGTTGCTCAAAGCTTCGTCGCAGAGGGTCTGGTATGCCATAGTGGCACCCTTGTCCATACCTACGCTATTAAGAGCGCTACAGATTCTGAATACACGGTCTGCGCTGTTCTTTTCATAGCAAGGTCTGAACACTTCGGGATAACCGCTTTTCTTTTTCGCTTCAATAAGCCAATTTGCAATCTCAACATCTCTGTCGAACATACCGAAATTTGAGTCTGCACAAAAGCAATAGGCGATTTTATTTTCTGACAGCCACTGTATTTCAGCTTTAATTTTTTCGAGTGGGAAAAATCTCATTTTCTTGCCTGCGCACCAGTCACAGTAAGCACATGAATAAGGACATCCTCGGTTCGTTTCTAAAACAGAAAGGAACTCCATATCCTTGTTTTCAGCTATAATCCTATCGAAAATACCGCTGAGATAGGGCGAAGGAAGATTTTCAAGACTTTCACAGTAGCTTCGTGGAGTTGTTACTATGCTTGTGTTATCTCTGTATGCTATATTGTCAGTGTCTCCAAGCTTATTTGCAGAGAGGTTCTTAAGCATCGATGCAAAAACGGTTTCACCCTCGCCGAACATCAGAATATCTATATATTCCTCAGTTTCAAGAAGAGCTGAGTCTTCACTGACACTGTGGCCACCGAAAACAATTGTACACTCAGGATACTTTTCCCTGATCATTTTTGCCAGTGCTTTGTTGTATTCCATATTCCATACGCTACAGGAAAAGGCAACAACATAAGGGTCTGCTATTTTTTCTATGGCAGACGAAAGCTTTTCCCTTTTAAAAATAATATCGGGAAACTGATATTCACTTTTAATTTCAGGATCGTTCTGGCAGTGAGCTATAATCGTACCTACAGCGTAGGGCAGATAAACAGAACCGTCAAATTCAAAACCTACCTGAATAAAATAAATATTTTTCATATACTGTCTCCGGATTTTAAAATCAGTTAAGATTAACTTTATAGTTAGGGCTTGTGTAATCGGTCGCACGTCGGTTCCTTCCGTACCAGACGACCTCCCTTGCAAAATCGGCAAAGGTGGCTACGGCACAGTGGTCATCCACGGAAAATTTGATGTCTTTCTTTTTGAGTTTGCTGTATTTATCTGAATAAATATCGCTGAAGTAAGAGTAGAAATCGTAGTCGCTTTTTATGGAGATATGACCGACACCAATTTTCTTGATAATGTCATACTGATACCTGAACAAAGAATCAACAGCTTCGTTTTCAGAAAGCTCCGAAAGTGCAAAGTTCTTTACTTCTTTATAAAAGGCTTCAAGCTCCTTGTAAAACTCAAGAAATACAAGCTCATCAAACCCCCACCACATCTCACCTAAGCCTTCACAGGTAGAAACCAGTCCGTTTTTACCGCTGATTATGCCTTCACACAGACTGTTTATTCTGCTGTAAATTCTGCCAAGCAGGGATTTTTCGTTCTTTCGGGAGTAATCGATGAGTTTATTATAAAAATCATCGTAACTGATGCCTGATTCGTGTCTGAAATAAATAGCAACGGCACGAAGAAGACCAAGATTATGAAGTCCCTGAACGTATGAAGCAAAGAGCAGAGCACGTGTCCACTCCGTTTCGCTCATTGCAGATGTAGCAGTTATATATTCAGAATATTCCGTAATCTCGTTTTTATCCTGAGCACTGTTGGAATGGATAAGTTTGAAGGGTACACGCGTACTTTTTATACCGAATCTTTCCTGATAAGCCTTCTGTCCCATTTCAGAGTTGGGAAGAAGCTCACAGGGATATATATTTATTGCGAAGTGCTGACCGTTTTCAATAAGGTCTTTTACACCCTCACAGAAAGAGGTGTAGGTTTCACCGGGGAGGCCTAAAATAAGCTCGGAAAAGGTTGCAATATTGAGCTCATTATACTTTTTCATCAGCTCTCTGAATTTTTCTGTTGAAATATTTTTTCTTCCCACATTCTGAAGAACTTCCCGATTCATACTCTGGAAAGAAATCGTTTTTGCCTTATCAAGTCCGCTTCTGAAAAACTTTGTGCTTACATCAAAAACGAAGTTAAATCTGTTCTTGGTGAAAAATGCCTTGAAAATCTGCGGATAGCCGTATTTTTCCTTGCATTCAACTATATAGTTTGCAATTTCGGCGTCACGGTCGAAAAGACAGAAGTTTCCGTCGGTGCAATAAATATATTCAATTCTATGCTCAACGAACCAGTTGATTTCTGCAATAACTCTTTCCATGGGAAAAAGTCTTACCTTAGATTTAAGTGAGCTCCAGTCACAAAAGGAGCAGGAATTCGGACAACCTCTGTTGGATTCAAATAATCCTGAAAACTTGATGTCATCATTTAATATATCATCGAAAACGCCTGTAAGATAAGGAGACGGATAGTTGTTTCCTGTCTGAGGTTCATATTCTGTAGTTATTACATTGCCTGTTTCTCCGCGAAGAGAAATATTTGGTACGTCACAAAGACTTTTACCGAGGGCGAGACTTACTAAAATTCCCTCAGTAGGCTCTTCACCGAAACGGTGAGTGAGGAAGTCAACATAACCGTATCTTTTAAGGTCTTTACCGTCGGGAGAAATATTGTGTCCGCCGAAAGTGATGAAACAATCGGGGTATATGCTCTTTATCTTCTGAGCAACAGCCTTGTTATATTCCATATTCCACACACTGCAGGAAAACAGCACCATAAAAGGATTGTCAAATTCTTTTACAACTTCGTCCACAGGTCTTCTTGAATAGATTATTTTTCCAAAGCTATAATTCTCTTTAATAACCTGATTCTGCATACAGTAAGCCTGAATACAGCCCACCGCATAGGGAATATAGGTTGTTTTAGTGTCTGTGCCGTAAACGTCATTAGCCTGAACAAAATATACATTTTTCCTCAACTGCTTCACCTCCGTTTCTTTAAATTATGAATGTCTATATTAATCTGAAATAATATCCTTGGTGCCGTCTGTAAGTTCAACACATGAAGTATACATAGCAACAAGATAAGTATCCTCTGTGTAGTTAAAGGTGTGGCGCACATTTTCGGGTATTATGAACATATCGCCGGTTTTAAAGGTGTATTTTTCTTCCTGTTCATCAAGTCGTAAGGAAACCTCAACTTCACCGGAAACGATAAAGAAGGCTTCTTTTGTGGTTTTATGGTAATGCCAATTCCCTCTTATTGCACCTTTTTTGGTAAAAACAGCATTTATCTGTCCGTAAGGCTCATGTGTTAACTGAGCCAGAAGACCACGTTCGTCCTCATATATGAAATCAGGTTTGATTATTTCGACAAGCTTCATTTCTATCACACATTTCCGTAAAATGAATTTTTAATAATCGAATAAGCCTTGATAAGCTCCTTAATACCATCGTCAAGGGTATACTGTGGCTTAAAACCGAAGCTTTCTATTTTAGCGTTTGATACAAGATAATTACGCTTGTCCGGGTCAATCCCGATGGGAGCTTCCACATACATAAATCCGGGAATATATTCTTTGATTTTTTCACAGAGCTCAAGCTTTGAAAGATTGGCATCGCTCAGGCCGCAGTTGTAGGTCTGACCTTTCATTTGCTCGAAGTTTTCCATAGCAAAAATGAAGGCGTTGGCAGCATCTCTTACATGAAGATAGTTGCGCATAAAATGACCCTCGAATACAATCAGCGAACGGTCAAAGACAGCACGGTACACAAAATCATTGACCAGCAAATCTGTTCTCATTCTCGGCGACGCACCGAAAAGGGTGGCAAACCTGAACGTAAGGGAATTTCCCGCTTCGAGAATGGCTTTTTCCGCTGCCATTTTCGTTTTACCGTAAAGAGATATGGGAGATATCGGAGACTCTTCAGTGCAGTATTTTTCGCCCTGACCTAAGCCATAACCGCTGTTGGTACAAGGGAAAATAATCTTCTGCTCTTTTTCGCGAAGCTCAAGAAGGGTTTCTATTGCACCGAGGTTGACTGTTTCAGCGGCGACAGTATCCTTGTCGCAGGCAGGAAAGCCCACTATCGCCGCAAGGGGAAAGATAAAATCCTTGTCGCTAAGGGCTTTTTTCAGGAGTTTCCTGTTTCTGCAATCACCGTTGAGTATTTCGAAATTTTCATATTTGCAACACTCGAGAAGGGAGTTCTGTTTGTAAATGAACGAATCAAGAACGGTAACACTGTGCCCTTGTTTAAGTAATTCCGGAATTAAAACCGAACCGATATAACCGGCACCACCGGTGACCAAAACATTTGACATAATATCTCCTCCGTTCAAAATAATATGGCATAATATCTATCATAACATTTTATCATAGTAAAGATTAATTGTCAACCGCATAAGATACCATTAATATTCTGCCAAACTCATTGAAAAAAGCATGGAGTTATGGTATTCTTAGTAATATAAAGTTGAAAAGTGTGGTGAACAAATTGAAGGCTGTAATTCTTGCCGGTGGTTTCGGTAAACGTCTTGAAAGTGTAAATAAAGATATACCAAAACCTATGACCTCAATCTGCGGTAAGCCTGTTCTTGAGTATCAGGTTGAGACGCTGAAGAAAGAAGGCATCAGCGAATTTGTTTTCATTGTGGGATATCTCTCAGATAAAATTGAAGAATACTTTGGGGACGGAGCCTCCTTCGGTGTAAGCATTTCTTATTTCTGTGAAAGTGAACCCCTCGGTACGGCGGGAGCTCTTTTCCGAATGGAGTTGACAGATGACTTTTTGCTTTGTAACGGTGATTTGATTTTTGATTTCAGTCTTGACAAAATGGTGGATTTTCACTGCAAAAACAATGCTCTTGCTACACTTTTCACCCATCCTAACAGCCATCCCTACGACAGCACTCTTGTTTGTGCCGATGAAAACGGTTGTGTAAACGGCTTTATTACCGGTAAGAATAAACCTGAAAGCTATCAGAATCTTTGCAATGCAGGAATACAGATTATCTCCCCTGAGCTTATAAAATTGTACAGGATAGAAGGTGCGGCAAATCTTGATTCTGACATTATTATGCCCGCTGTGCAGACAGGACGGATATATTCATATAAAAGCACAGAATATGTCCGTGATATGGGTACCCCCGAAAGATTGAAACTTGTTGAAAAGGATATAAATAAGGGTATTGTAAAAAGCAGACACAGTAATCGTTTGCAGAAAGCTGTGTTCCTTGACAGAGACGGTACTATAAACAAACTGAAAGGTTTTATCTTAAAACCCGACGAAATTGAGCTTATTGACGGAGCTGCTGAAGCAATTTTAAGGTTCAACAACCTTGGTTATCTTGTAATAGTTGTAACAAATCAGCCTGTGGTTGCCCGCGGCGAATGCACAAAGGATACTCTTAAGGAAATACATAACCGTCTTGAAGTTCTTCTCGGTGAAAAGGGTTCTTATGTAGACGGAATATATTACTGCCCTCACCATCCCGATAAGGGCTTTGACGGTGAAATCGAAGAGCTGAAAGTTCAGTGCGATTGTAGAAAGCCTCAACCGGGACTCCTTCTTAAAGCAAAAAAAGACTTTAATATTGATATGTCAGAGTCTTTTATGGTTGGCGACAGTATCCGTGATGTTGAAGCCGGAAAAAATGCAGGCTGTGTGTCGGTGCTTTTGAATGAAAAAGCACGGGGCAATACTAATATCTGTGATGAATATATGACTTTCGGATCACTGTATGAGTTTTCGGAGTATCTGGCGTGATGTAAAACTGCTTTCCGTTACACCCACAGAAATTGTATCAAAATTGGCTTGGAACCACATAATCAATACCACTCCAGACAATCGTATCGACGGTGGTATCGTTGTTTTACAGTGGTTTTCCCTTGTATCATAAGGAATTATAAAACAAAGCGTTGCAGTTGGGGTATAGGTGCTACCGTCTGCAACGCTGTTTTTATGTGTGTGGGTGTGTGGTGGATTTGTGGGAGGATAAAATGCTGAGAACCTGTTTTAAAGAGCTGTTTGGGCTACGCTATTGCATAATGCGTGTCCTTTCTAAGATTGCCGAACAATGCTTACTTACAGTAGATGCTAAAAATATGAAAAAATAGCAATGCGTTGTGTGATACATTGCTATTTTCTTTCTTTTGATAAAAAATCAACCCTCAAATCGTTGAGAAACGAGGGCTTGTCATCAATCTGAAGGACTACCGTTCAATGTAGCAGGCCTTAAAAATTTATTTCCATTCTATTACCCATGTTTCGTTCATATAGCCTTCAATCTCTGCGCCTGCGGTCATGCCAAAGATTTCTGCTTCGCCCACGCCCTTAAGCTTAAGATTTTCAGAATATTCGACAACCCTATTGTTTTCGTCTATTGTTACCGTTACGATAGCTCCCGGATATTCAAAATCAACCTTTGTGATTTTAGCTACAGGAATATCAATAGATGAAAGTGAAAGAGTATGCCCTGCGGTATTGTGATGATGCGGTCTGGGATCTTCAAGTGTACTTGTTTCGGGAACAACGGTCAGTGAATATACGGTGCCCTTATCGCTCTGCGTTACCGATGTTGAGGCTACACCGTCAATAGCAAGTCTGAAATAGTTTTCCATTGGCGGAACAATATAATAAGCCGTCGTACCGGAAGCACTGTCCGTGCCGTTGACAAAGTCAAATTCATTTACATTTTCACCGATAAATGTTTTAATGAATTTATTTATCACTTCCGTAAGAGAAGGAACACTGCAGGTGTTGAGCCAGATGTTGATATCCTTAATTTGTGTACCCTTGTAATTGACATCGTCAGTCTTAAGAGAATTTATACCTTTTGTAATAATATCAAGAATCTGGGCGTCCGTAAGAGCCGAGGGGGTCGTGCTCTCGACAGCCTGAGTAGTTTCGGGCTCCTTGTTTTCAATGACAGGTGCACTGACATCAGTAGGCTGTACTGTCGGTGTAGAGCTTATATTTTCATCCGGAGTTACCGTTGCAGCAGGTGTCTGCATATTTATAATGTTTATTGTACCTGTTACATTACATTCGTATTCAGTATTACTACAAATTACAAAAAGTACTACCGCTAAAACGACAAGAAAGATCGGAAGTAAAATATCCTTTTTATTTCCCTTGGAATTTTTTCCTTTGTTGTTTTTCTCTTCAGCCTTAGCCAGCTTCTTGTTTTCTTTCTTTACCTTTTTTAATTCTTTTTTGCTTAATACTTTATTTTCGTCGGGACTCTGATTTATGTTTTCCATGCTCTGCCTTCTTTCCTTATATTTTCTCATATACTTCATTATAACAAGAAAGAAAATTTTTATCAATAGTTCTTCCGACAAAATATGCCATTGTTTTTTTATTAGTTTTCTGCAACAAGCTTATTTGACAGTTTAATATACAACATGAAAGACAGACACTTTTAAAGGTGGATATTTTTATGTAAAAAAAAGAGAAAACAAACAGTATCAAATATATTTATAAATTGTGCATGAATAATTGTTTGTGCTAAAAATATGAGCAAATAGCAATGCGTTGTGTGATATATTGCTATTTTCTTTCTTTTGATAAAAAATCAACCCTCGAATCGTTGAGAAACGAGGGTTTGTCAGTAGCCTGAGCCACTCCGTTTTGGAGTGGCTGAAATTATTTGTAGGGGTAATATCAGAATACGATAATGAGAAGCTGTGATACAAGCACAACTGCAATAAGTGCGATGGGATATGTTGCAGCGTAAGCAGCAGCAACGTCTTCTGTGCCTGCTGTGCCGATAAGTGTACCGAGAGCAGGGGTTGAAGTCATACCGCCGGTGATTGAACCGAGGTTGTTGAGAAGGCTGAGCTTGAGTACATATTTTGCAAAGAGATAGCCGACAATAAGGGGTGCGATTGTCATAATGATACCGTATACGAAGTACATAATGTCGAAGTTTTCAACGAATTCTGCACCGCCGGGGATACCTGCACCAACAAGGAAGAGTACAAGACCGAGCTCACGGAAAAGCTTGAGAGTGCTCTGTGAGGGCATAATGTTTATCTTACCGATACGTGTGAAGTGACCCATGACAAGGCTCACGAGTAAGCAACCGCCTGTTGTTGTAAGTGAGAAGCATGTACCGCTGAGACCCTCACCTGAAAGAGGAACCTTTACCTGGCCGATGAATGTGCCGAGGATAGCTGCAAGAGAAAATGCTGCGATACCCATGTGGTCGATTTCGAAAAGCTTGCCTGTAAAGGATTTCTTTTCGCCTTCTTCTTTGATTACGAGCTTTGCGCGCTCTTCTTCCATATTTGCCTTTGTGAGCTTGGGAATAAGCTGTACAAAGAGCACAACACCGATAACGCCGAATATGTAAGCAATACCGTGACCTACTGAAACGAGAGCCTGGTATTCCTCAGCAACAGTTGCCTTTGCTGCTGAGAAGGCAGGTGTTGAAGTGAGTGAGCCTGAAAGAAGACCGACAATCATTGCAACGAAACCGTCCTGCTCTTCGATTGTACCGCCGTAACCGATAACTTCACCGAGGCCTATACAGCCGGCAGCAGCAAGACCGCCTGCAATAATAATGATAAGACCGAGTAATACATAAGACTTGAAGTTTCTCTTGAAGTTGCCGAAGAATTTAGGACCTGCGATAAAGCCAACCGACGTTACGAAAAGCACAAGACCGAGGCTTTCAACAAGAGTGAGTCCGCTTGAAAAATCGTAGGGAGTCGAAGAACCGCTGAAAACGAGTGAGCCTTCGCTGTTTACATGGAAGCAAAGTGCACCTGCCATAAGTGCGATGATAAAAACGCCTGCGTCGCCCAGAGAAATGCCTTTGAAGGTGATTCTGCCGAGAGCATAGCCAACTGCCAATACAGCGAAAACAACGAATAACAGGGTGGAAATATTGCTGATTGAAATAATTCCGCCGAATAAACTCATGATATTTACCTCCTGAAAAAATATACTATGTTATTGCTAATATTAAGACAAACCTCAAGTATTTTATCACTTGTTAAGGCAAAACACAAGCACAAACATATACAAAGTTAACAAATGTTTATGTAGGGTTTTGTGCAATAAGTCAACTTGTGTTTTTTTATGGCATATAACGGCATTTTTCCATATCTACCGTAGTATCATCTATAAAGACAACACCCTCGCCAATAAGCAAGTCTCTCTGGATATTTTTACCGCCGAAAGCAAAGGAGTCGGCGACCTTGCCGTCTTTTGTGACAACACGGTGGCAGGGGATAACTCCCGGCAAAGGATTCACGTGCAGTGCGTACCCCACAACTCTCGACCAACGGGGATTGCCAGCCATAAGAGCAATCTGACCGTATGAGGCAACCTTGCCCATAGGAATTTTCTTGACCTGTTCATATATAAGCTCAAACGAATTCATCTTTGACTCCTGTTTTTTTTTATAATGTATCATAAAAATGATATAAAAATCAATATCTATTTAGGCGGAAACTGTTGACATTTGACAAACAGGGTAGTATAATCAAGTAACAATCCAAAATAAGTGGTGGAGTCTGTCATAGAACAATATGTTCTATTTGTTGTGGATTGTAAATTTGGTTTTTCTCGCTAAGTCCGAGTTTTATCTGAATTTCTGACAGAATCCGTTATTTATACGGGTTCTTTATTTTTGCACAGACCCGAAATACATATTAAGGAGATGTCACAATGAGTCCAATCACAATCACTGCTCTGATTATCTTCGCCATTACCTACATACTTATGCTGGCGTTTCAGAAAATCAGACCATACGTTACAGTTGCTTCAGCACTTGTATTTGTAGCTTTAGGTGCTGTTGCTGCATTCAGTCCCACCCTTTTCGGTGAAGGCTTCTTCAATCTTTCCTCAGGTGCATTCAGCTACAGCTTCACAGATGCTCTTTCGGAAATTGACTGGAATGTTATTATGATGATAGCCGGTACTATGGGTACTGTTTATCTTTTCATCGAGTCAAAGATGCCTCAGCTTATGTCTGACGTGCTTATTTCAAAAATGCCCAATATGAAGTGGGTTATCGTTGCCCTTTCACTTTTCGCAGGTATCGTGTCAGCCTTCGTTGACAACGTTGCAACAGTTCTTATGATAGCTCCCGTAGCTCTCGCATTCTGTAAGAAGGTCAATGTTTCACCCGTACCTGCAATTATCTGTATCGCAGTATCATCAAACCTTCAGGGCGCAGCTACTCTCGTAGGTGATACAACATCAATTCTTCTTGCAAAGGCAGCAGGTCTTGACTTCTCAGATTTCTTCGTACACGACGGTCACGTTGGTATGTTCTGGGTAGTTGAAGCAGGCGCCATCGTCAGTGCCCTTATTATTGTTTATATGTTCCGCAAGGATAAGGATAAGATCGAATTTACAGGCAGAACAAAGGTTGAGGATAAGTTCCCAACATACCTTCTCGTGGGCACAGTACTTGCACTTATTGCTGTTTCATTCATTCCCTATAAAGACGCTGCAGCAGAGGGTCAGTTCTATAAGCCTGACATCACAAACGGTATTATCTGTATCGCTTTCTTCCTTGTAGGTATTATCCGTGAGCTCTTCATCAAGAAAAACAAGGAAATTGTCAAAAACGCATTCAAGGAAATCGACTACTACACAATCGTACTCCTCACAGGTCTTTTCGTTGTAATCGGCGGCGTAAAGAGCGCAGGTGTTATTGATGTTATCGGTGACGCTATTGCTTCTCTCGGCTCAGGCTCAGTATTTGTTGTATACACTATCATCGTGTGGATGAGCGTTATTCTTTCCGCTTTCATCGATAATATTCCCTATACGGCAACAATGCTCAGTATCGTACCTGTTATCGCAGGCGAACTCGGCATAGAGCCTACACTGCTTTACTACGGTCTTCTTTGCGGTGCAACTCTCGGCGGCAACCTTACTCCTATCGGTGCAAGTGCAAATATTGCAGGTATCGGTATTCTCAGAAAAGAGGGCTATGAGGTTAAGGCTACAACCTTTATGAAATACGGTGTACCCTTTACTCTTGCAGCGGTAATTACAGGCTATCTGATGCTTTGGGTAATCTGGATGTAATCCAATTATAAATTGAAAAATTATGAATTGCAGGGGCGACTTGACAGTCGCTCCTGTTTGGTTTTAGTCTGATATAGCAGTAGGTGCGGCGGCTCCACAGCCGAACTGCGTTCGGCGCGTGAGTCATCCTGAGGGTGACTCACGGAAAGCACCTTCAGGTGCTTTCGTGGAGCCGCCTCCCAACTTTGCCGCAAACTCCCATATTGCTTTTGCAGTGACCCTGATATATAATAAAAACAGAAATTTCAGCAAAAACTGTAACGAAATCTGCAAATTTTGCATTAACATACAGAACAAAGGAAAGGAGATGAGGAAAATGCAGTCCATGGATGACATATATCAGAGCTATGCCCTTACGGTTTATAAATATCTTCTCAGTCTTTGCAGGAACGATGACATAGCCGAAGAGCTGACACAGGAGACCTTTTATCAGGCAATCAGAAGCATAAACCGCTTCGACGGCTCCTGCCATATATCCACCTGGCTTTGCGCTATAGCCAAAAATCAGTTTTTGTCTTATCAGCGAAAGCACCCTAAAACCGCTGAGCTTGAGACTTATGACGCTACAGTAAAGTCAGCAGAAGAAGATGTCATAGCTTATGAGAACAGGGTTGAACTTTTAAGACGGCTGCATTTGTGCCCTGAGCCTTACCGAGAGATTCTGTATCTGAGAATTTTCGGCAACTTATCTTTTAAAGAAATAGGAGACATCTTAGGTAAGACAGAAAACTGGGCAAGAGTAACATTCTACAGAGGTAAAGAAAAGCTGAGAAAGGAGCTTGAGACTTATGAAAAATAATCTTACTTGTGAATTGGTTGAAGATTTAATGCCCTCATACATAGACGGGCTTACGAGCGAAGTTACAAACAAGGCGGTGCGCGAGCATCTGGCGGATTGTAACAAATGCAAGGAAAAGCTCGATAATATGAAAGAGCCCTGCAGTGAGGGAAAAATTGAAGCGGAGAAGAAGGAGATAGACTTTCTTAAGAAAGCGAGAAAAAGAAATATAAAGGTTATTATAACCAGCTTTATAAGCGTTGTTCTTATTATCTCTGTTGTAGCCTGTGCTTTTCCGTTTATGATACGACATACGGCTGATGATTCAATGGTTGACTATAACGTTACCGTAGACGGAGATAAAATCAATATTAAAGCTGCCGCTGTCCGTCAAAGCAATGCGAAAATCACCGACATACTTTACGATATAAGCGATAACGGAACACTCGATATTTCCTTTGAATTCAGACAAAAGTCAATGTTTGACCAAAACGATATAGTTAATCTTGACTTAACTGCAAATGTCGAGCGAATAGTTTGTCAGGGCAAATTCCTTTGGGAGGACGGAGAATATATCTCACCCATAACCTCAGCAGTTTATAAATACAGAACACCTTATATAGGAGATATGTCACAGAATCAGAAGATTGCAAGTGCTCTCGGTGTATATGAATATTTCGGATCGTTTACCAACGCTCTTTATACCAAAGCAGAGCCTTTCGGCTGGAAAATAATCATTACAGACCCCATTATGCCTATAACCGAAAAAGCAAGTCGACAGCTTATGAAGCAGTATTCCTATGTGATTCTTGGCATTATCAGTAATCTGTCTTATGTAACGTTCAGCTATGATCTTTTTAATTCAAGTGGTGAGGACGAAGAAAAGAGCCTTACTATAACCAAAGAACAGGCTTCGGAATTTTTCGGTGAGGATATCAAGAAGTGCTCAGAGGATATAAACAATCTTCAGAGACTAATGGATAAAACAGGTCTCAGTGAAATTCCCTATGTAGATGCTGAAAACACAGAAAACTTCGAAGCTGAAATAAACGATCAGGTAAGAATCTACCTTTTCAATGCCAGTGATGCAGTTATAAAGAGAATCGAGCTTTATTGCCGTGAAACAGAAACTATGGGAGCAGTTGGATATGCGGATGATTGGAGCTTAAATATAGGCGGAAGACCTACTGTTACAAAGGTAGATATGGACGTCTGGCTCGACCACCTTTCAAGTAATGCTTATGGTAAATCAAGACTCGGCACAGTTACAGTTGATGTGACTGTTTATGACTGGGAGGATAATGCCTATAAGTTAGAGGATACCATCGAAGTCAGTGCATTTTTTGCTACGGTATATAAATACAAGCTCACAGGCGACTTCGAAAAAGGATTCAGCCTGAAGCAATAATAAAACCTACGTAAAACTGCTTTTTACTGATTTATGAGACTGTTGCAAGGAGTTGATTTGAATGAAAAAAGCCTCTTTAATTATTACCGCTTTAACCGCGGCAGCAACAGCGGTTGCAATAATGATTTTTAATGATCCTGATATGGAAGTGTTTTCTGTTATCGTATTTTTATATATAATGCTTTCTTACTACTCGGAGCTTTTCATCTGTATAAAGCTCAAGAAAATATATTTAAAGCTTATTCCGTTGATATATGTTGTTGTCGGGGCAGTTATAACCTGGGTTAACTATGATGATGCAACTCTCTTTTTTCCGCAATTGTCATTGATATTTTTTGGAATTCCTACACTTTTAAGCTTGGTATACATTGCTTTGGGCTATCTGATCGCTAAACGGGCTCAAAATAAATAAGATGTAACTCAGAGGGGCGACCAATGGTCGCCCCTATTTAGTTGGAGCCTTTAGGTGTGGAAATAAACCCCTGGTTATACCAGGGGTGAAAGAAGGCTTCAGCAAAGCCAAGATGGGCGAGCTCAAAGCAAGCCCGAAAAACTTGCCAATATATCAAGCCTCCCAATATAATAGTAGTGGTGTGGCAACCGCATTACTAAAATAGAAGGAGGCTCAATAGATGAAAATTGATAAAAAGAATGAAATAAGAAGTAGTGCACATTCGAAGTATAGGTGTCAGTATCATATAGTATTTGCTCCAAAGTACAGAAGAAAAGTAATATATGGAACAATAAAAAGAGATATTGGTGAAATACTCAGAAAGTTATGCGAACAAAAAAATGTAGAAATAATCGAAGCAGAAGCATGCCCGGATCATATACATATGTTGGTAAGTATTCCACCACACATAAGTGTAGCAGAATTTATGGGATATCTCAAGGGAAAAAGCAGTTTAATGATATTTGATCGTCATGCGAATTTAAAATATAAGTATGGGACAAGGTCATTTTGGTGCAGAGGATATTATGTAGATACAGTGGGAAAGAATAAAAAGGTAATAGCAGACTACATAAGAAATCAACTTGAGGAAGATTATGCAAAAGACCAAATAACAATGAAAGAGTACATAGACCCGTTCACGGGTGCTAAGAATAAGTAGGCAAAAATAAACAGCCGCACGTGAGCGGCTGCCTGAGATAGTAATGCGTTGCTATGCTTTCTGTGCCCCTTTCAGGGGTTAAGCCAGTAATAGCCACTTCTAGTGGCAGTGCAAACCACCGGTTCCCACCGGTGGTTTTGATTGGATGTAACGGCAAGCCCGGCGGCTCCGCTGCCGGACTGCGTTCGGCGCGATGGCACCCCGCGGGGTGCCATCGTAAAATCGCTCCGCGATTTTGTGGAGCCGCCTAACACCTCTACCGCAAGCTTAAAGTTTTCATCAGCTTGTCTCCCTCTCTGAGGGAGATGTCGGCATAGCCGACAGAGGGAGTAGCTTCTGATTTTATTTTGCCTTTTTTAAAATGCGAAAATAACTTTCAATTTTCTATTGCTCAGTGCCCGCTTTTATGTTATAATATATTGATAAATTTTTCACTCCGATTATATAGAGGTGAACTATGGCTGTTAAAAAAGAAAATATAAGAAACTTTTCTATCATCGCTCATATCGACCACGGTAAGTCAACCCTTGCCGACAGACTCCTCGAAATCACCGACTCCGTTGCTAAACGTGATATGTCGGCTCAGATTCTTGACGATATGGACCTTGAAAGAGAAAGAGGTATTACCATAAAGGCACACGCCGTAAAGCTTGACTATAAAGCCAAGGACGGCGAAACCTACGAGCTCAACCTCATCGATACCCCGGGTCACGTTGACTTTAACTATGAGGTGTCACGCTCCCTTGCAGCCTGCGAAGGCGCTATCCTTATCATTGACGCTTCTCAGGGCATAGAGGCTCAGACCCTTGCTAACACATATCTTGCCCTTGACCACGACCTTGAGCTTGTGCCCGTTATAAATAAAATCGACCTTCCTGCCGCAGAGCCTGACAGAGTAGCAGGTGAGGTTGAGGAGATTATCGGTCTTGATTGCAGTGTTGCTCCAAGAGTATCAGCAAAGACAGGCGAAAATGTTGCCGAGGTACTCGAGAGAATAGTCGCAGACATTCCTGCTCCCTCAGACGCTGAAGACGATGCACCCCTCAAGGCGCTGATTTTTGACTCGGTTTACGATAACTACAAAGGCGTTATTGTTTTTGTCCGTGTTATGCAGGGTACCCTCAAAGCCGGTGAAACAATGAAAATGATGGCTACAGGTGCTGAGTTCAACGTTGTCGAGGTTGGCTATATGAGAGCAACGGGTCTCGAGCCCTGCAAGGAGCTTTCAGCAGGTGAGGTTGGCTATATCACCGCTTCAATCAAGACAGTCCGTGACGCCAAGGTAGGCGATACCGTAACAAAGCTTCAAAGACCTGCTTCTGAGCCTCTTCCCGGCTACAGAAAGGTTAATCCTATGGTTTACTGCGGTGTGTACCCTGCCGACGGTGCAGACTATGAGGCTCTTCGTGAGTCCCTTGAAAAATTACAGCTTAACGATGCTTCTCTTTCCTATGAACCTGAAACTTCAGGTGCACTTGGCTTCGGCTTCCGCTGCGGCTTCCTTGGTCTTTTACATCTTGAAATTATTCAGGAAAGACTTGAGAGAGAATATAATCTCGACCTTGTTACAACTGTACCATCGGTTGTGTATAAGATACACATGAGTGACGGTGAGGTTATAGAAATAGACAACCCTACTCACTATCCCGACCCGGCTCATATCGACTTTTGCGAAGAGCCTATCACCAATGCTCATATCTATGCCCCTGCAGATTATGTAGGTGCAATTATGGACCTTTGTCAGGACAGACGAGGCACCTTCAAGGATATGAAGTATATCACGACAGACAGAGTTGATATTCACTACGAGCTTCCCCTCAACGAAATTATTTATGATTTCTTTGACGCTCTTAAGTCACGTACAAGAGGTTATGCTTCCTTTGACTATGAGATTTTCGAATACAGACGTTCTTCTCTTCAGAAGGTTGACGTGCTTCTCAACGGAGACATCATTGATGCTCTGAGCTTCATTATCCATTCGGAAAAAGCTCAGTCTAGAGCCCGCAAGATTGCAGAAAAGCTCAAGATGCATATTCCCAGACAGATGTTCGAGATTCCCATTCAGGTGGCAATCGGCTCTAAGGTTATCGCCCGTGAAACAGTTAAGGCTATGCGTAAAGACGTACTTGCCAAGTGCTATGGCGGTGACATCACACGAAAGAAAAAGCTTCTTGAAAAACAGAAGGAAGGTAAAAAGCGTATGCGTCAGTTCGGTACCGTTGAAGTGCCCCAGGAGGCATTTATGGCAGTGCTTAAGCTTGACGACGACAACTAAAAATATGACAGGAATATATATACACATACCGTTTTGCATAAAGAAATGTCCTTATTGTGATTTCTATTCCTTTGAAGCAAGTGAAACCAAAAAGGACAGCTATTTAAAGGCTGTCCTTTTGTGCCTTAAAAAGTGGAAAGAAAAAACAAGTGACGAAATAGATACAGTATATTTCGGCGGCGGTACACCAAGTGTTTTCGGTGAAAAAAGAATAGGAGAGGTTCTCTCTTTCATAAAATGCAACTACAGTCTTACGGATACGGCAGAAATTACAGTGGAGTGTAATCCGTCAAGTGTTTCGGCAGAGTTGTTTGAGGTGCTTCACGCTTCGGGTGTGAACCGCATATCTATGGGTATGCAGTCAGCTGTAGATAAAGAGAGAAAGGCTCTCGGCAGACTTTCGGACCCGTATCAGGTGAAAAATGCAGTGACTATGGCAAAGCAGGCAGGCATAGACAACATTTCCCTTGATATTATGTTGGGGGTACCTTGCCAGAGTATGGAAAGTCTCGATGAAAGTATAGATTTTCTTTTATCTTTAGATATCCCTCATATAAGTGCCTATATGCTTAAGGTTGAAGAGGGTACACCCTTTGATAAAATGGGGGAGAGCCTCATACTCCCCGATGAGGATGAAGTTGCAGAGATGTATCTTCACACATCAAGGCGCCTGACTTTAGCAGGGTACAGTCACTATGAAATATCAAATTTTGCAAAAAAAGGCAAGGAAAGCAGACACAATACACGCTACTGGAAAGGACAGAGCTATCTCGGTGTAGGCCCCTCGGCACACTCATTTATTGACGGCAAGAGATTTTATTATGAAAGAGATTTCGAAGCTTTCTCAGAGGGTACTGAGCCTGTTTTTGACGGCTATGGCGGAGATAAGGACGAGTATATTATGCTGCATCTCAGACTCAGTGAGGGCCTTTGCTTTAAGGAGTATGAGGAAAAATACGGAGAAAAAATACCGGAAGAAAAAATTAGCAGAATGAAGAAATATGAGAAAGCGGGACTTCTCAAAATTACCGATGAAAGAATTGCTCTTACACCGGAAGGTTTCCTGCTTGCAAACAATATTATCGGAGAAATGATTTAGCAGTGTCAACAAAACAGAGCGTTTTGCTTCCTTTGTCGCTCGGGACAAAGGAAGTGCCTTAGCGGCATAAGCGAGGAAAAGTTGACCGTTATATCCAAGAAAAATTATATATCACTAAGGTTACTGTAATCTTTCAGTAACTGCTGAGTCGATATGTTCTTCGCACTCGATATGCCTGACGGCCCGATATGTTTGGCGAGTGCAAACCCGATATGCACCTGAAGGTGCGAGGATGAATTGACCTTGCGGTCATGAATTGAAGCGGTGCTTCATGAATTGGCTGCGCCATGAATTGCACCTAACGGTGCATTAAAAGGAGTTGGTACTATGAAGAAATACGGTCTTGTGTTAGCAGGCGGTGGCGGAAAAGGTGCTTATCAGATAGGCGCCTGGCAGGCTCTCAGAGAAATGGGCATAACCTTCGAAGCTATTGCAGGTGCTTCAATCGGCGGCATAAACGGTGCTCTTATTGCAGCCGGGGATTATGAAAAAGCTACGGAATTCTGGCATAATATATCCGTTGACAAGGGCGTAAAGTTTGCAGGAAATCTGCCCGATGCGGAAAACCTTTTTTCCAGAAAAAACTGGGGTGTACTATTTAAGGAATTTATAAAAACAGGCGGTATCGATGCTTCGCCTGCCGAGGAGTTTGTATCACAGTTTATAGATGAAAAAAAGGTCAGAGACAGCGGTATAGCCTTAGGTGTTATTGCCGTGCAGATGACTCAGGGTGTGGTGCCGAGAGAAATCTTTATCCACGAAATGCCTGAGGGTCAGCTTGTTGACTATCTCTTAGCTTCGGCTAATATCCCTCTTGCTCAGAATATAGGTCCCGAGGGCGAAAAGTTCCTTGACGGCGGTGCTTATGACAATACCCCGGTTATGACACTTAAAAAGAGAGGATACAACAGACTTATTATCGTTGACATTTCCAATATCAAGGGAGTTGCCCATAATCTCAATTATCTCAACAGCGAAATAGTGCACATAAGACCCTATGATATTGACGACCTCGGTGCAACCTTTGATTTTGACGATACAGTTATCGACAGAAGAATAAAGCTCGGCTATCTTGACACGAGAAAGGCTTTTTCTTATCTTCTTGGCAATGTATACTATTTCGAGCCCGATACATTCAGAGCTATGGTCAAAAGGTACTCCGCCGATACTGTGCTTCAGATAGAGCAGATGGCACATCTTCTTAAGATAGAAAAAGCAAAGATATATGACGAAAACGAGTTTATATCAATTGTCAAAGCCGAATACGAAAAAGAGGTAATGGCTCTCAGAGAAAAACAGCAGGCACTTGAGCAGGAGGAAGACGGTATAATGCTCCAGTTGAAAAAGCGCTTTATGGATAAGAAAACCTTTGAAGACTACCCCTTAGCTACCGAGCTTTTTGACAGTCTTAATCCCAACCTCAAGGCTATTGCAGAGCCAAAGATAAAACAGCTCGCGGAGATAACTAATGAAGTTTAAAGCAGTTATATGTGCCCTTAATTCGAAATACATTCACTCATCTTTAGCACCCTGGTACCTTTATACGGCATTTAAAGGTGCCGATATAGAGAACTGTGAATGTAAAGTAATTGAGGGTACAATAAACGAAAAAACTGAAAATATATATGACAGGATACAATCCGAAGAGCCTCAGATTGTAGCTTTTTCCTGCTATATATGGAATATAGAAAGAGCTCTGACTTTGGCCGAAAAGCTCAAAGAAAAGGGAATTACAATAGCTCTCGGAGGCCCTGAAGTGTCTTACCGTCAGAGGGGCATTCTTGAAAAGTATCCCTTTGTAGATTTTGTTCTCAGCGGTGAGGGAGAAGTTATATTCCCGAAGCTTGTTTCAGCTGTGTCTCAGGATAAAGAGCCTGATATAAAAGGAGTTTCATACAGAAGAAACGGTGAAATTATAGTTTCAGACGGTGAGCTTATAGATTTTGAAAGCACTGTATCACCTTACTGTGAGGAGTATTTCGAGACTCTTGCAGGCAGAATAGCCTATATTGAAAGCAGCAGAGGCTGTCCCTTCAGCTGTGCATTCTGTCTTTCAGGCAGATGCGGCAAGGTGAGATTTCTGCCCATTGAAAGAGTGAAACGGGAAATGCTTCTCCTTTCCTCAGTGGGTGCAAAAACTATAAAATTTGTTGACAGAACATTCAACTGTAACTCCAAAAGAGCATTGGAGATACTCTCTTTCATAAAAGAGGAATACGGTAAAAGTATAGCCGATGATGTTTGCTTTCACTTTGAGATTGCTGCCGATATTCTTACAGAGGAGCTCTTTAATGTTATAGCTGAGCTCCCTGTCGGTGCAGTGCAGTTGGAGGTGGGTATACAGTCCTTTAACGAGGAAACTCTCAGAAAAATAAACCGAAAAACCAATGTGGACTTAGTTGAAAGCAATGTAAAAAGACTTCTTTCCTACGGCAACTGTCATGTGCATATCGACCTTATTGCGGGCTTACCCCTTGAAGGATACGACAGCTTTGTAAGCGGTTTTAACAGATCCTATAACATCGGCGCCAATATGCTCCAGCTTGGATTTCTCAAGATGCTTCACGGCTCACCTATGAGCGAGGATAAAGAGAATTTTCCTTGCGAATACGGCAGTGTACCACCGTATCAGGTTGTTTCAACTCCATGGATAACAGAAGAAGAACTTGAGAAGCTTCACATCTGCGAAAATGAGGTTGGCAGGCTTTATAACAGCGGACGGTTCGACCGAACACTTGCTTACCTCAGGGAGAAAATGCCTCCCTACGAGCTGTTTTACGGCTTTGGCGAGTTCCTTATAAGCAAGGGCGAAAAGGGGAGTATACCCCTTGATAAATATACCTGTCTTGTCTATGAGCATTTTTCTGTGATGCGAGGGGTCGATAAAATGAGGCTGCGTGATCTGATGCTTTTAGACAGACTTTCCACCAATAATTCCGATGTTATCCCTGAGTGCCTCAAGGTGGCTGACGAAAGACTTAAGAAAATTAAGCGTGTACTTAACAAAAGTGAGCTTTGCCGAAAAGGTGCAGTGTGTTCGGTTGCTGTTCTTTACAGTGAAAATGTGGCTGTTTACTGTGACTACAGCGAAAAAAGAAACCCGGTGACGGGTCAGTGGGATATTAAAAGAATTGATGTAAATTTATAGACGCAGGCAAAAATTCACCCCGTCGAGGGGTGAATTTTTGCTTTGAGGCGGCGGGAAAATCGCCCGACGGGCGATTCACAGGTGCCTGCGGCACCTGTGACGGCAACCTCCGGTTGCCGCTCCCGCCGCCCCTTCCTTTGCCTTCGGCAAAGGCTAAGTAATCATCTGACTTCAAGTTACATATAATTACCTAAGGTGATTTATATGATGAACTACGTTTTCCCTGTACTTCTGATATTTTCTTTCATATCGGCAATAGCAACCGGTAGAATGAGCGAGCTTTCCTCGGCGGTGATTGACGGTGCAGAAAGTGCCGTGCAGCTGCTTTTACGTCTTGTATCTATGCTGTGTTTATGGGGTGGGATAATGGAAATCGGTGATAAAGCAGGTCTTACAAGGCTGTTTTCAAAGCTTATGTATCCTGTCGTGTCTGTTATATTCCCACGCCTCAGGAAAGAAAAATACGTCCTTGAAGCTATATCTATGAATATTACAGCCAATGTGTTAGGCCTGGGCAATGCGGCAACCCCTCTGGGCCTTGAAGCAATGAGACGGCTTCAGACGGTTAACAGTGATACGGATATTGCAAGTGACGAGATGGTTGTTTTTGTTGTTATGAATACGGCGGCAATGCATATTATTCCGACTACCGTTGCAACTATGCGAGGACAGTACGGCAGTGAAAATCCTATGGAGATAATGCCGGCAGCCTTTCTGACGTCATTCTTTGCTCTTGCTACAGCTATTACAGTGGCCAAAATCGGTAACAGACTAAGGAGAAAACGCTATGGCAAGTAACTGGGGAAGCTTTGTACTGCCCGTGATGGTAGTAGGTATAGTCGGCTTCGGATTGTTCAAGAAGGTGAAAGTGTTTGACTGCTTTATGGCAGGTGCAAAAAAGGGCTTACATACGGTTTACTCCTTGCTGCCGAGTATTACGGGACTGGTTGTAGCCGTAACAATGCTAAAAGAAAGCGGTGCTATGGATATCCTCTCGGATTTTCTTTCGCCTGTAACCACTCTTTTCGGAGTGCCGAAAGAGATAACGCCTATGGCATTGCTCAGTCCTATTTCAGGAGGCGGCTCATTGTCTCTTTTTGAAAGTGTACTGAAAACTTACGGAGCGGATTCCTTTGTGGGTCAGGTGGCAAGTGTTGTTATGGGCTCTACGGATACAACTCTTTATGCGGTTACGGTCTATTACGCGGCAGTTAATATAAAGAACACACGTCATACATTGCTGTCTGGTCTGACGGCAGATTTTATGAGTCTGGTTTTGTCGGCTTTATTTGTACGCCTTACTGTAGGTTGAAAATCAAAAGACTTGCAAAAAGGAAAGAAATATGCTATTATATGTCGGTGAAAATTACAAAGTTGTAATAATTGTCTTTTGGAATATAAAAACATAAGGAGTAACAAATGATAAAAAAACTATTGTGTTTAATGTTAATACTGACATTTATTGTTTCGGCGATTCCTTTCAGTGACGCCTTTGGTGCAAGTGATACAATGACTACCCTGGTTTCTCTTGTAAACCGCTTCCCTCACGGTAAATACTGGAATCACGTGGGCAAGAGCAATAACCCTGACGGTGTAACATCGACACCTTGTGCAAGTCACTCAAACTGTCACTGGGCGGCAAACAGATGCAACTGCAACAGCTTTGATAACTGCATTCAGTGTATGGGATACGCCCATAAGATATCCTATGAAATTACAGGTGTTCTGCCGCGAAACAACTACGTAAAGCATACTACTCTTAAGGCTTCGGAGCTTCGTGTAGGTGATATTATACGTTATCGCTGGAACGGTCATTCGCTTTGCGTTACAGGTATAAACGGTAATAAGATATCATTTACCGACTGTAACTATATCGGCAGATGTCAGATACGTTGGGGAGTTATGAATCTTTCCGACATAATCGGTTTTTCCTACGTGCTTCGTTTAAAGGGCAATGAAAGAAAAAACAGCGACCTGAATTTTTACGAAAACCTTGACGGATACGAAACAGAAATCGACCTTGAAGCGAACCACGAAATCTGGCAGATGAGCGACAATGTTCTCAATCTCAGATCCGATTACAATACATCAGCCAATATAGTCGGAAAAATTCCGGCAGGTGCTGAGTTTAATATTTACGATAAGTACTATGACGGTACATATATCTGGGGTAAGGTTGTCTACGGCGATATTATGGGCTGGTGTGCTCTTAACTATTCGGAATATGTCGAGGGTGTTATTGAAAGACCTAACCTTAAAAATGCCAACGAAGCCTATACCTCGGGTGAAACCGTTAACCTACAATGGAATGAGGTAAGCGGTGCGACAAAGTATATTGTCTATGTTTATAACAGCAACGGTAAAACGGTGAAAAAGCATACTGTCGGTAGAAAAACTACAGAAAAGAGCATTACAATCAATAGGGTGGGTGATTATACTGCAAAGGTGGTTGCGACAAGCTCCATTACACCCTCCTGGGAAATAGAAAGTAAGACATATTCTTTCAGTATTATCAAATCAAGTGACAGAGTTTTTGCCGAATCAGTTTATTTTGTCGCACCTGAAAAAATGGCAAAGGGCAGCAGTACCACCCTTGAAGCGACTGTTGAACCTGCCTGGGCAACAGACTGTGCAGTTATCTGGAAAAGCAGCGACAGCACTGTTGCATCGGTAAACTCAAAGGGTAAGATAACAGCAAAAAAAGTGGGAACTGTAACAATCACCTGCACCGCTGCCGATAAAAACGAAGTCAGCTACAGTCAGAAGATTACTGTTGTACCTGAAAAGGTGAAAAACATTTCACAGACCTCATCCACATCATCGTTGGTGACACTGAAATGGTCGAAGGCAAGCGGCGCAAGTGTATATGCTGTTTACAGATATAGCAGTGAAACAGGAAAATACGAAAAAATAGGAACTGCAAGCAGTAATTCTTATGTAATGCAAACCTCATCGGGAAAGACGTATAAAGTGAAAATCCGTGCTATCGGAAAGACTTCATCCGGTAATTTTTACGGTGAAATGTCCGACACTTTTACAGCAGTTTCGGGGCCCAAGGCACCGGTACTCAAAGCAAAGGCCGGCAGTAAAAAGGTAACCCTTACATGGAATAAAGTGTCCGGAGCTACACATTACGTGATATATGAGATAAGAGGCTCAGAGAAAATCAAAGTTGCAACGGAAAATTTAGATGGCACCAATTATAAATACACCGTAAAAAATCTCAAAGCCGGTACTTATACCTATAAAATCAGAGCTATCAGAAAAGTTGGTTCTCTGAAAGGCTACGGCAGTTATTCTGAGGCTGTTACAGTTACAGTGAAATAACAACATATAGCAAGGGCTGTTCCTGTATGGAACAGCCTGACTTTTTTAGTAAGTTTCATCTATAGGGGGGCGGGGGCCCCGCCGCCGAACTTCGTTCGGCTCGAGGACGCTCTTTGGGCGCCCTCGGACAGCACCTCCTCGGGAGGTGCTGTCGCGGAGCCCCCCCTTCTCACTGTTTACGCACACTTCTTAAGTAGGGCAAATGCACCTGCAATCAACAGTGCAGGGAGAAGAATCACAGCACCGCCTGCAAAAATGAGGCACAGTATCAGTATGGGTACTGCGATAGTCAGCAGCACAGATGCAATGATTTTAGTAGCACCCCATGTTATTTTGAAAGCAAGTTTCAACGCCCATATAAACAGCCACACGGATAAAACTGTAACTAAGATTTCGAACATTTCTTTCCTCCTTGAAATTAATATGTAAACTTCGGGTGTTTACAGCTTATATTCTATACTATTTTCACTGAGGAATAAATAATTAAATCGGCAAAATAGACAGCGCTAATTTGCCGATAACAGTGAATTCTTATTTTAAATTTTTGCCGTCTGAAAAGGCCTTTCCTACTACTTCGCCAAGAGTGCGGTAGGTATGACCGACCGGGTCATAGGTTATGGGGAAAAACTTCTCGAGGCTGATTTTTCCGTCAACACCAAATATGCTTTCGTCGGCGCTGATGTTTACTATTTCACCGACGAGACGGCAGGTATCCCTGTCGTAGCTTATGAGCTTACATTCTAAAGTCAGAGGGAGCTCAGCGAAAAGGGGTGCATTGACAAGCTCTGATTTTTCAGCTGTCCAGCCGCATTTTGCAATTTTATCTGCCTCTTTGTTGCCTGAAACTATACCTACATAATCGGCGGCAACAACATTTTTCTTGTCTGCAATGCTTACTGTAAAAGCGCCTGCCTTTACAACATTTTCAGCGGTTTTATGCTCGTCGCTTACACAGATTGATATTTCAGTTTCCTCACTTATGCCGCCCCAGGCAGCGTTCATAGCGTTGGGTACTCCGTTTTCATCGTAGGTGCCGATAATGAGCACCGGCATAGGGTAAAGTATAGCTTTCGCTCCAAGGTTTTTTCTCATAGTTATTCCTCCGATCAGGTTAAATCTGCCTCATAAATGCCGATGCTTTCTCTGCCCGTAATAGGGTTAGCAACATTTCGTGCATTGAAATAAAGTCTCAGCTTGCCTTCATAATATGTAAGACAGCAGGCGTAAACAAACTGAGCCATCCAGTTATTATTGCCACACATCTGCGGTACAAGGAAGGGTTTTACAAACTCGAAGCTTTCTCCGTCGTCGGACCTGAGGAGCATAATAGCTGAGTGACTTTTGCCGCCCTCCTCAAATATACCGTTTTGCAGACCTATATAGCAATCCTTGAGCTTATAGACCTTGATACAGCCCGAGCAAAGGTTAAGGTATTTGCTGTTTTTATCGGGGCTGATGATGGGTGAGGTACGTGAAGTGTAACCCTTTGAAATGTCCTTGCTTTCAGCGTATGAGATATGTGTCGGCTCGCAGAAACCGCAGTCCTTGATAAATGTCTGACCGCAGGAGTAGTAGAGTCTGTAGGTATCGTCAATCTTAATCAGGAAGGGATTGGAAATAGCCTGACCCTTTTCGTCAACCTCAAAGTCTCTTGTCTGAGTGATGACAGGGTGGGGAGCGGTCCAGGTTTTCAGGTCGTTTGATTCGGTGCAGTAGATTTCGCTTTTCCACTTACCGCCAACGAGGGCAAGTGCATTGCCGATTAAAGGCTTGGTTCTCTCGTAAAAGAGGTAGTATCTGCCGTCAATGATATTGATATCGGGTCTCATGGCACGGTTTACGATTCTGCCCATATTTTTAAAGCTGATACCGTCATTGCTCTCGTAATGATAGACACCAATCATAGTGTGGCAGAAAAGATGCCACTTACCGTCGTGTGAACGGTCAGGTGTGATTACACTGGGGTCGGCGGCAACGTTGCTGTTTATGGGGTGTTTGATAACGGGGTTGTTTTCAAAGAGTCTGAAGTCAGCACTCATTATGTCTGCAAAAGTCAGATTTTTCATTGTTTATTCTCCTCATACATCATATAATAGTTGTCTATATTTTCCCGTTTCCAGTGGTCATGCTTAATGACTCTGAAACCGAGTTTTTCATAAAATTTAACATTCTCGGGATTCTGAGCCTCAAGTCCAAGCTTATATCCCTTGGCGGTAAGATCCTTTATTCCCTGCTTTATGAGCTTTGTTGCTATCCCCTTGCCCTGATGCTCCGGAGAGACAAAAACTGGGGAGATTATGTAGGTGTTTTCAGGGAAAACCTTAACGTCAAGATGTGAATAGGCCATAAGAGTTTTGATAGTTTTCGGCAGATAAAGCCAGAGAAACACCCAGTTTGGGTACATAAGGAAGTCGATAACGTCATATTCATTGTGAGCTTCACGCCATACACAGATGCCTCTGTTTTCCTCGTCGATATAAATAATATCTTCCCTTGCAGATGTGGCAAGACGCTCAATCATAAAATGATAGACGAATTTTTTTCTTAAGGTTTCATTTTTTGTCACATAGGAATGGACAGGGTCATTTACATAGCTCTCTGCCGCCATTCTGGCAAAGTATTTAAGCTGTTTTCTCGAAATGTTGTTTTTATTCATAAATATACTCCCGGATTTGATAAATAGATTATATCATATTGAAGTTTTTTGTACAAGTCTCAGAAATGCAACACTTTTTAGTTTAATGTATCGACTTCAAAGTTTATTAACACCATAGTTTGAATATATTAACAAATAAAATTACATTTTTGATATTATGGTATAAGTGTAATTTTGTGCATAAAAAAATTCGACATATTTTAATATCGTTATTCGGAAAATACAGGAGGTGCTTTTGTGGCAAAGAAAGAGTTTAAGTATTACCCACGTGAAGAAGTAAATTCAATTGTCGAAATTGCTGAAAGAGCAAAAAGACTTTACGGTGATTCTGTAGCCTATATTTATAAAGAAAGAAAGCAGAGAGTAGAAAAAACATACATCGACCTTGTTGAAGACAGCAAGAAGCTCGCTCAGATGCTTATGAAAAAGAATCTCAAAAAAGGTCATATCGCACTTATCGGTGCATCAAGCTATTGGTATATTGTCAGCTACTACGCTGCTATGTATGCAGGTCTTGTTATAGTACCCCTTGATAAAGAGCTTCACTTTGACGATGTCTATGAGCAGATGGAAAAGGCAGATGTAGACTTCTTTCTTTATGACAGAACCTACAGAGACTATGCCGAGCAGGTTGCTGAAAAAACAAACGGTACTATGGGTATGTTCTGCATAAACAATCCCGTAGAAGCTGAGGGTGAGGATCTTCCCTTCCCCGAGGTTGACCCGGATAAGCTTTCAACTATCATCTTCACATCAGGCACAACAGGCAAGGGTAAGGGCGTAATGCTTACCCAGAGAAATATTGCAAGAAACATTGTAGCAGGTCTCTCACATGCTGAGGTTTACCGTGATGATGTATCTTTATCGGTACTTCCTATGAATCATGCTTATGAGTGTCTCGGTAATTTGTTCCTTACGGTTTATTCAGGGGCAACAGTTTGTATCAGCAGCGGCATCAGACACATTGCCAAGGAGCTTATCGAGTATAAGCCTACTGCTCTTTTCGCTGTACCTCTTATTCCTCAGATGCTTATTGATAAGGTATGGGGTACCGCTAAAAAAGAAGGCAAAGAGAAAAAGCTCAATTTCGGTATCAAGCTTTGCAAATTCCTTAAGAAGTTCGGTATTGACGTTACCGATAAGGTTTTGGCTGAAGTCAAGTCAGCTTTCGGCGGCAGACTCAGAATTATCATTGCAGGCGGTGCTCCTGTTACACAGCACCTTATCGAATCCTGTGCTGACCTCGGTGTAAAGGTTGTTCAGGGCTACGGCCTTTCAGAATGTTCACCTCTTCTTGCATTCAACTTCGACTATTATCAAAGACCAAATTCATGTGGCAGAATAGTCAAAGGCTGCGAGATGAAGGTAGTAGACGGTGAACTCTGGGCAAAAGGCGTTTCGGTTTCGACAGGATACTATAATGACCCTGAAAACACTGCCGAAAACTTCGTTGACGGCTGGTTCAGGACAGGCGATATGGGTTACATAGATGAAGACGGCTTCGTATTCATCACAGGCAGAAAGAAAAATCTCATTATCCTCGGTAACGGTAAAAACGTTGCTCCCGAGGGTATCGAAGAGGATATCGAAAAGGCTATACCCTATGTCAGTGAGGTAGTGGTTCTCGGTATCGACGATAAGCTTTGCGCTGCCATATATATTGATGAGGAAAGCGGCGCAACCGAGCAGCAGCTCCACGACGATATAGCTGTGTTCAATAAGGATATGCCTGTTTACAAGCAGATTACAAGCGTTTATGTATCCGAGGAGCCTTTCCCCAGAACAACAACAAAGAAGATTATAAGAAGCAAGGTCGAAGACTTTGTTAACAGCAAAAGATAATTTCAATTAGCAATTAGCAATTAGCAATTAGCAATGCGGTCGCGGATTTATGTTATACTGTAAGTCAGCTCCCTACCGCAGAGAATGATTTCTCAAAATATCAACAGAGTAGATTATAATAGGCAACTTGAAGAAAGTTGCCTCTTTTTCGTTGCATAATTCAGTCCGGCGGGGTAATATCTTACTCCTTAATCCCAACTATAGCGGATATATTATGGAGCGAAGCGACCCTTATTGCTAATTGCTAATTACTCATTGCTAATTGTTCTATGCACTTGACTTTACAGCGATAAAATGTTAAAGTATATCCATATATGAAAGGAGCGTTAAAATGGAACAAAGAATTCTAAAAGTCTTAGGCGTCAAGGGTACTTTCAAAAAAGATGTATTACCCATGATTAACTATAGCAGCGCAAACATCACAACCTCAGGTGCAGGATATGTTGTAAACCTTTATTATATGAAATTCCTCACCGACGTTGTAAATCTCCCCCTCGGATGGGCAGGTCTCGTTACAACCGTTGCAGTTGTATGGGACGCAATCACAGACCCTATTATGGGTGTTATCACAGACAGAACCCGTTCAAAATACGGTAAGCACAGACGTTACATACTCTGGGGTATGCCGCTTTTATGTCTTTCATTTGTAATGATGTGGAACGGCTATGGCTTTGACGGCAGAGAAGAGCCCGTGAAGACATTCATCTATTTCACTGCCGCTTATATGCTTTACAAGACAGCATACACAGTTATAGACATACCTCACGTTGCAATGCTTCCGGAGTTGGCACCGGACTATGATCTGAGAATACAGTATAACTCAGTAGGTTATATCTTCAATTCATTCGGTATGTTCCCCTCGTTCTTCCTTGTATCGGCAATTCTCGGTTCATTCGGCTTCAGCACACCTCAGACAGGAGCTCAGAAGCCTATGCTTATAGCAGGTATTATTCTTGCAGTTGTTTACGGTCTTAGCCTTTTCACAACCTTCAAGAGTGTAAGAGAAAAGCCCTCACTTGATCTCAAGCTTGAGAAGTTCGATTTCAAGTATCTTATGAATGAATATAAGTTTGTTATGAAAAACAAAGCTTTCAGAGAATATTTCTTTATGAGCCTTTGCTATAACATTGCAACTTATTTCTATACAACAACTCTCATCTATTACATTGAGTATGTTGCCAAGCTTCCCTCAATGTATACACTTTTCACAACCATCGCAGGTATATTCGAAGCTTCATCATTCCCACTTAACTATGCTCTTACAATGAAATTCGGCAAGAAAAAGTGCGGTGCTATTGTAACACCTCTTATGCTTGCAGGCTTCGCAGTATGTCTTCTTATGAATCCCACACCCGAAACGGAAGGTGCTCTTATATGGAAGGTTATCCTTCTTGCAACAGCTGTTCTTTATCCCTTTGGTAAGTCAGGTCTCGGTTATGTTGCTATCAATATCCTTCCCGACGTATCAGACGTTGACGAGCTTATCACAGGTCGCAGACGTGAAGGCGTTATCGGTACCTTCAACACCTTTATCAAGAAGACAGTTTCAGGTGTTATGAGCTCAGTTGTTATGTTTATTCTCGGTGGCTTCGGTCTTATCGTAGGTGATGAGCTCAAGGATAAGTTAGCTGCTGATCCCGGTTTCCAGCAGAGCGATTCAGCAATTCTCGGTGTAAGAATCTGTATCACCTTTGCGCCTATTGCTTTTGCTCTTATTTCTCTCTTCCTTCTTCATAAATTCCAGATGTCAAAGAAGGAGCATACAATTATCCGTGCCGCTATTGCAACAAAGCACAAGTACGGCTCTGTAGCACTCACCGATGAACAGGTTGAGATTATAGAAAAGATTTCCGGTCAGAAGTACGAAAACACATGGCTCGGCAGAGATAATAACAGAGCTCAGGCACATACAGTTGAGCCGGATGAAAACGGAGAGTATCAGATTCTTGTTGATATTGAAGAAGAAATGAAGAGAATCAGAAACTCAAAAGAAGGCAAAAAAGCAGAAAAGGAGAATGTATAATGTCAAAGATTGATATTTCAGTAAAAGAACCCCCCAAGAAGGAAAAATGCTGGCAGCAGAGCCTTAAGGATTTTCTTTTCTATCTTGTACAGTGGACCTGGGCACTGCCCGTAAACCTTGTAGGCTGGATTGCATTTACAATCTGCACTAAGGTTAAAGGTTACCGTTGGCAGCACTTCGGATATTCCAAGATAGTCTATATGCCCTGGAATGCAGGCGGACTTTCAATGGGTCTGTTTATCTTTGTGAAAGACAACCACAAGAACAAGGAATGGACTTACAACTGCCGTATCCACGAATACGGTCACACATGGCAGGCTCTTCTCTTAGGTCCTCTTTACTACATTGTTATTGCTCTTCCCTCAGTTATCTGGTGCAACTGCTTTGCAGGATACAGAAAGAAGAACAATGTGCCTTACTCGAAGCTTTACTGTGAGGGCTGGGCAGACGCATGGGGTCAGAAGTTCAGCGGTCTTCAGCAGACAGAATCACGTAAAACCAAAACATAAAATAATGCTCTGAAACGCGACAGACTATGGCGGTGTAGGTTAGCTCCTACCCGCCATTTTTAGTTAGGAGTGAGGATTTGTAACATTGCCTGTTTACATTGTAACATTACCTGTTGACGCTGTGAGCCCAGTGTTTATAAGGGTTTCGGGGTTTTGTAACATTGTAACATTGTAACATTGTTTTAAGAGTTTATTATTTTATTTTAATATTTATAGAAAAACCTGTTGCAGTTGTTTACATGTTACATTTTATTATGCACAAGGGACTTGACCTGCAGGCTTTTCTTCAGGTAAGATATGTACCTGAAGGTGCGAGGATGAAGCTTCGCTTCATTATAACTCATCCACCACTGCGTGGTCCCCCTTCCCTGAGAGGGAAGGCTTGAATGAATTGACCTAAGGTCATGAATTGCCTTGTGGCATGAATTGAAGCTACGATTCATTGGTAATTCCTAACTAAAAAAGGTATACGCAAGCTGATACGTATACCTTGGTATTTACATTTAAAAATCAACCTCATCAAGTGTTATTACAATCTCACTGTTATAAAGCTCATTAAGCTCTTCAGTAGTGTTCCTTTCGGTGAGATATTCCGAATGCCAGGTCATAAACCAGCTCCAAGGGAGTGCTTCAAGCTCCTGCAGGGTGGGATTTTCACCGCACTCGTGAAAGCATAGGGGCTTGGGTGCTGCCGTCATCCAGGACATCTTTATGAAGAGCTTTTCGTACATATTTTCCATATAGGTGTCAGCACCGATAATATCACAGTATCCGTCACCGGGATACCAGCTTCGGCTCTTTTCGCCCTGGTCAGAGAAGCCGAGTACCCATATAAGATTGTCAAGACCCCAATGCCCGGTGTAGCGCTCATACATTATCTGCCAGAGCTTCTTAAAGTTTTCACTTGAGCCCTTGCTCCACCAGAACCAGTTACCGTCAAACTCATGGAAGGGTCGCCACAAAACGGGAATTCCGAGGTCTTTGAGCTCCACCAGTGCCTTTGCTCCCTTATCCATACCCTCTATCATTTTTGCATATTCATCTGTACCCTCAGTGAGCATCTTATCCCAATCGGGAACCTCGGTGTTCATACATTCGTTCCAGGCACCGCTGAAGTCGTATCCGCAGTGCCAGCAGATAGTTACTATTCCGCCCTTATTATGCCATTCTGCAGCTCTTTGGTTTACACCGTCAAAGTCATCGTTCATATAGTCAAAGCCTCTTATGGCAGGGTATTTACCCGAGCTTTTGTAAATATAATCCATCTCATAGTCGTCACTTCCCATCCAGGTGGATTCCTGCTGACCCGAAAGCACAGCTTCACCCTCGAGAGAGACTATATATTCATAAAGCTCTTTTGCTTCTTCAGTCGCATCCGTGTTTGAAAGCTCAGGCTGATGAAACATCAAAGGTATAGCCGTACCCATAAAAGCAATGACCGAAGCGAAGAAAAGAGTGAGAGTTTTCATAAAGTTAGTTTTCATAATTTCACCTTTTTTAAAAATGGGACTGCCTGAGTGACAGTCCCGTAGTTTTTATTTAGTATGAAGTCTGATAATAGTCGCACTGTACTGAGGTACGGTGTAGTTGAACTTCTCACTGAAGCCGTCAAGGCTGAAGTCTTTCATTATGCAGTCTTCCTCAGCACCGAGGATATTGTCGTTATAGAGTGAGTCGCCTGCAACCTGAGCTACATAAGCTTCGCTCTTAACTTCAGCACCCTTAAGGTCAATGGCAACAACTCTGTCAGAGTCTGTTCTGTTAACGAGCTTGATGATAATGTCGCCTGTTTCCTCGTCGGTGGAAACTACATGGTAGCACTCTGCTTCAGTGCCTGTTTCAGCATCATAGTTCAGCTGAAGTTCGCCGTCAATATAGCCCTTGATATTTGTACCGTCAACAACGAGCTTGATTTCATAAGTTCTGCCTGTCTCAACGGCAAAGGGTGAAACAGTACCGGGAAGAGCGTCTGTCTTTCCGCCGTTCTGCACTCTCTGAAGAGCTGTCTTGGTGTTGTTCCAACCGCCGATGTTCCAGAAGAACATATTGTTTTCGTCCTCATAAAGGAAGGGAATCATAAAGCCTTCGCCGCCACCGGTCTTTGTAGCGTCAACGGTAAAGGTGTAGTTTGACCATTCCTCGTCACCGAAAACCGAAATAGCGCCAAGATTATGATATGGGTGGTAGTCGTTATTCTGCTGAAGCTTACCGTTCTTTATTTTCCAGTCGCCGTCAGTAATCTGCTGCCAGTTCCACCAGAAGTTAGTGGGAAGTGAGAATTTATCCTGACGAAGCACCTTGCCGTTTTCGTTGCTCACTACCTTAACATTGTCAAACTCTGCCTTAGTCCACCAGGTACCAAGACCAACCTTACCCTTGAGGTCGGTGGTTTCGATTTCAGCTCCCTTAAGCTCTGACTTTATGAGAGTGTCACCGGGGTTGTTTGAGAAAAGCTTCTGCATATAGTAGTTGATTGAGCCTGTTGAAAGATGGTTATTGAACCAGATAAGGTCGGGAGCCCAGTGAGTAGCCGTAAGGTTGCCGAAAAGGGGAGCATAAGCAGCCATAACAACGATGTCGCCGTTTCTCTCGAGACCTGTCATATATGCTGCCTCGGCAAGAGCCGCCTCGAGTCTGTTTGAACGGGCAGCGTATTCGCCTACGAACACCTTGATAGCACCGCCGTAGTGGGTGTCTGTCATTGACTCGGCGTCTCTGGAATAGTTGTTTTCGTCATAGTGGTCGGTATTTTTAAAGAACCAGTCGGGCTCATTGTAGTAGTGGTGGTCAGTTGCACCTGCAAACTCATCGACAGTTATGCCGTTTTCTTCTATGTAATACTTGGCATATTCGTAGGAAGCAAGGTAGTTTACACCGCTGGTAGCGTCGTCTGCACCTGAGGAATAAATAAGCTCAAGACCCTCATAAAGCTCGGGGTTCTTAGCCTTTGCTTCATTAAAGCTCTCAAGGAAGATTTCATATCTTTCGAAATAAGCTTCGCCTTCCTGCTCGTTACCGATGCAGATGTATTTGAGCTCAAAGGGCTCTTCGTGACCGAGGGAAGCTCTTACCTTACCCCAAGTAGTGCTTTCGTCGCCGCGACAGAATTCCACAAGGTCGTGCATATCCTGAAGATACTGTCTGAATTCGTCTGAATCGATATCGACGGGGCCTTTGCCTCTCATCTGGCAGTTGATACCGCAGTTGATTACGGGTACGCCGACAGCACCGATATCTTCGGCAAGCCGGAAATATTCGAAGAAGCCGAGACCGTAGCTCATAAAGGAGGGCTGAGGGTCTTCTGTTATGCCGATGTTAGTCCAGAGGTTAGTGCCGTATTTACGGGCAGCGATATCACCGTATTTGCCCTCAAACTCCAAAGGAAGACCGTCTGAGCCTACAGCGATAGAGTCTTTCCAGTTATATGCCGTAGCGTAGTCCCAACCTTCAATTACACAGCCACCGGGGAAACGGAGAAATGCAGGGGAGAGCGCTTCAAGCTTCTCGGCAAGGTCAATGCGCATACCGTGACCCTTGTAGGTTTCGGGGAAAAGTGAAACCATATCGAGAGCCGCCTTGCCCTCGTCTGTGAGTATCTGAAGGAAAACGTTGCTGTGAGCTGAAGTGTCAGATGTGAGGGATACCTCATATTTTGCCCAGTTTTCGGTGATAGAGGGGATTACAGCTTCGCCTGCAATCCTGCCGTCAGCTACGAGTCTTACGGTTATTTTACCGCTGTAGCCGTCAATAGCCTTAGCATAAACTGAGAAGTCGTATTCGGCGTCCTTTTCTATAGCCATACCCTCAAGGAAGCCCTTATTGGCTACGCCTGCAAGGTCTTTTGACGGGTTGGTGATAACGAGGTAACTCGGGTTATTCTCGTTGAGACAGCCGTCATTCTTTATGATGTCGAGCTGAGCAGAGCCGACACTGCTGTAGCCGTGAAGCTCATCGTCAGCGGCATAAACGCCGTATTCGAAGGAGCGGTTGACTACCTTTTCAGCATAGAGACCGCCGTCAGCGGCAAAGTTGATATCCTCGAAGAAGATACCGTAGAGCAGGTCGCTGATATCGTGAATCTCCTCTGAAGCGTCGATTGAAAGAGTGTAGTCAGCTAAGGTTTCTGCACTGTCATAGGCAGTAACCGTATTTTCATCGGGGCGTGAGGTGATTAATTCCTTGTCGCCGCCGAAGAGTGAAAGCGAGGCTATAACGGACATTATAATCGCAAGGGCTTTTTTGTAAAAAGCGAGTAATTTCTGATGCATAGCTGTCCTCCTGAGGGATAGAATTTGTTGGTTATATAATATAGAAAAAAGAGGTAAAAGTCAATAAGTATTGCGACATTGCGACATAATATTTAAGAGATTTCTTTAGTTTATTAATTTTATTAATTATATAAAAGTTTGTCGCTTTGTCGCAATGTCGCAACTGATTCGTAATCAGATGAAATGGCTCACGCCATGAAATGAAGCTTCGCTTCATTATAACTCATCCACCACTGCGTGGTCCCCCTTTTCCTCCGGAAACGGGCACCCCTTTGTCTGCGTTGCAGACATTTCCCCTAACAGGGGAATAACCTAAGAGGAGAGGCTTGAATGAATTGGCTTCGCCATGAATTGACCTGCGGTCATGAATTGCCTTACGGCATGAATTGAAGCGAAGCTTCATTGGTAACTCCTGACTAAAAAGGCGGGTAGCCTTTCAGCTACACCGCCTTGGTTCGTCGCCACTCTGCGTTCTGCACTTTGCACTCTGCACTATTTCGTCAGAGCATTAACCGTTATCTTCGCTATCTGAGGAGCGAAAGCCTCCATATTATGGAAAATCGTGCTACCGCTGTTGGTAAGCTTAATTTCATTGTCGCCCTCTTTAAGAGTGAGATTGAAGGTCATAGTTCTGTAGGTAAACTTACTGTAGGTGTTTCTTGTGAAAACGTCCTTGCTTACACCGCCGACTGTAACTGTCAGATATCTCTCAATAAGGTCAACATTGTAGGAATGCACACCGCCCTCTGAGTTATTGGCGTAAAGCAGAGTCACTCTGTAGTCGCCGTCTTCGGGTACGCTTACGCTGAATGTACCCTCACCGCCAAGATTTGAGATGCCGTCAACATAAGTCACGCCGTATTTGTCAGTGAGAAGCTCAGCTTTACCGCTGAGGGTTATATCTTCGGCATTGATAGTTTTTGTGAAAGCTTTGGCACTGACTTTGAAGAGACGGAAGTTGCCGCCATAAATAATTTCATTAAGTCCTCGTCTGAGATAAACTATATCTCCGCTCTGTACACTGCCGATTGCACCGTCAATGCTGATTGCACCTGAATAGTCTGTTAAAATTTCGTAGTATCCGTCATAGGGAGCAACTGCATAATATCTGTTATCTGCATCGGGGAGTACGGGAATTTCAGAGACAGCTTCGTGACGTGAGACAAGCATACTGTCAAGGACATAGGTGCCCTCGTTGTTGTAAAGCTCAATAGTGTGTTTGCCCATTGAAAGGTCTTTTGTGAGGGTGAGCTTTGTAGTGTATTCGCTCTTGATGGTGTTTTCAAGGCTTACAATTTCTTCCTTGCCGTCAATGATAACCTTAACCTTTGCATAGTCTCTGCCCTGAGGGTCGCCCCAGGCGTCGTTGTGCTTGCCGAAGATAATCTTAAGGTCGTGGAGTCCTGACTTATTTGCAAAAAATGTGAGCTTGACACCGTCACCGTCCTTTTCCATACCGCCGACCATACCTGCTGTTTCGCCTGTTGTAGCGTACCAGCTGTCATAAGTATAAGCGTCACCCATAAGCTTGCCCTTTTCGAATTCGTATCTTACGGGAATATTGGTGTTTCTGATGACTTCTGTTCCGTCTTCGTGGTCTGATACGGTTACAAAGTAAACTGCATCTGTGTCTGTTGCAGGAAGAGCGATGTTGAGGCTTTTATTTGCCTTAGCCGTATACTGATTAAGGAGATAGGGTTCGTCAACGATACCTGTAAGGCCCTCGTAGTATATGCATTCGACCTTTATATCAACATCGCCCATAAGACTTGTTTTGTCGAGATTTGTCAGCTTGACAAAAGCCTTATCGTCACTGCCCGTAACAATCATATTGATTTCCTTACCGTCATTTGTGAGAGTTGCAAGTCCGTCAAGTCTTTCCTTGGGGTTATAGTTGTTCTGTGTTTTACTGCTGACTCCGAGAAGCTGCTGACCCTTCATTTCGGCATATCTTCTGTAAAGCCACCAGTTAGAGTTGGGGGAGTTGTCATCAGCTACGGTGTCATTGAGATTGTTGCTGAGTCTCCAGTAAGCCATATTGCCCCATATACCTGTTTTTTCCATTGCAATTATATAGTGAAGCATATCGGCAGGGTTGCCGCACTCCTCGGGCTCACCGTATTCTGTTACGATGATATCGAGACCGTCTATACCGTATTCTCTTTCGATACGGAGATAGTCCTCATAGTGAAGATGCCAGTCGGGTACTGACCAATAGGCAAGCTCATGCCATATCATAATCTGGGGTACACAGTCATTTTCGGCAGTGTACTTCATAAAGCCTTCAATCTTGCTTGTCTCATAGTCGCAGAAGCCGGGTCCGCCTATTTTAGCATCGGGAGCAATTGACTTGACAAGGTCATAAGTGATATTCCAAGCCTCATAGAAGTTCTGTCTGCCAATTTCGTCATAGTGGCAGACGCCGTCAATATAATTGCCGAACCAGATAGCGTTATCGCATTCGTTATAGATACAGTAAACGATGTTGTCGCTGTAGTCCTGACTTTCTATATATCTTACCTTTTCCTCAACGATGGGGAGATATCTCTCAGTGAGGAATTCTCTCCAGTTGTATGTGCCGTTTTTGCGCATTTCCATTATTTCATCGTGGCAGTAGTACCATGTATCAAAGGAGTCCTGAAGATAAACTACAACATAGTCGCAGTTCTGAAGCTGAGCCTGAACATGCTCTGCATCGCCTGTGGGATGCTGAAGACCGTCAGGTACCTTCTGTGAAACCGATGAAATCTTAAGAGCGTTTGTTACAGCCGATGAGGGCACTTCGTTTTCAGCAAGACCGTAAAGGAAGCCCGTTGCCTTAGTTGTACTCTCGCCGATAATTTCGGCAGCATCAACTGTGAGGACATTTTTACTGAAAAGAGGCATAGCCTCAAAGAGAAGTATAAGGGTAATGAAGAAGCTGATAATCTTTGTCATAGACTTTCTCCTTAAGTAAATATTTTCATCATTGTATCATAATTACTTTTCAATATCAAGAAAAAACTGTAAGCAAAAAGGATGTAAGACAAATCTCTCAAGTGTATATTTTTTCTGTTGTTTTTAATGACAAAAAACTTGTCGTAAATTTGTGCAAAACAACAAATGAAGCCTTTTTGTTCCGAAAAAGGCGAAAACTCGTTGATTAAAAATCCCTTTTGATGTATAATAAATCAAATATATTTGTAAAAAGGAGATTACATTATGAGTAAACCAATGAGAGTGCTCTTTTCGTTGCTGCTTGTTTTGTTTGTAGGCGCGTCTGTTTGGCTATCATTCAATGCTGTTTCAAGACCCACTTATGAATATGAAGAGCAGGAGAACATCGGCGGAACGGAGCTTTCAGGTCTTGTTTTTTCGGGCTTTAACGGAAACAAGACTACGGCTGATGTAAGAGTATATCACCCTATGATTAAAAATCCCGACCGTGAGTCCGCTGAGGACGAGGCGTGGATTGAGGACACCACAAGAAATGTTGTAGCTATTGACAGATTCACTTTCGTCAGTGATGAGAATATGCAGTACTGCTATATCGGACCCGATGTTCAGTATATTGATGAGCAGGCATTCTTCGGTTGCTTCGCTCTTCGTGCTATCTATGTTGACGAGGCTAATCCCTACTTTACGGATATAGACGGTGTTCTTTATTCAAAGGATATGAAAACAATGTATCTCTATCCTACATACCATATTTCACATCTTCAGGATACAGGCGTTGTACCCGTCGGCTATTACGATGACGGTAAGCACGTTGAGACCTTCGAGGTTCCTGAGGGCGTTGAAAAAATCGCTACGGGCTGCTTCTATAAGACCTGGGGTATACAGGAGATAGCTCTTCCCTCAACTATAAAGGAACTTGGCGAAATGGCTTTCTTCCGCTGTCAGTCGCTTAAGCTTATCAATCTTCCCGACGGTCTCAAGAAAATAGGCAGTGACGCTTTCAGCTACTGCTTCTCAATGGTTGGTGCTCTCTATATTCCCGATACTGTTGAAGAAATCGGTCACCACGCTTTTTATAAGTGCCTTGATAACGGTGACCTCAAGGTGTATCTCGGAGCTGAAAGCGAAGATGATATCACTCTCGGCGGCAGATGGCTTCCTAAGCACGACAACAAGATAAAGTCAATCGATGCCGAATTCGGCAAGACAAGACAGGAAGCTGATGACTATAATAAAAGCATAGCAGTAAATGAGGAGGTAGCATAATGGCAAAGAAAATCAACATTAAAGAAACTGCCTCAAGCATTTACCGCGAGTTCCACGACCATTGGAACATTCCCAAGGAGGGAAGCCACGTACCCTATAAGGAATATCTTTCGGTTTTCCTCGGTATCGGCGGTGACTATGCATTAGGTAACGTATTAGGCTATATCTGGTTCGGTGCAGGCTGTTACCTTATTATGAACTACTACAATATACCTCTTCTTGCGTTCACGGCTATCGGTGCTTTCTTCTCAATTCCCGGTTATTTCTGGGCTATCTTCGATATGCTGGTCTGCGACAATCTCGGCTTTATGCCAAAGAAGACAGAACGGACTATGTTCACCGTTTACGGACTTTCTACGGCATTCGGTCTTGCGCTTATTGTTTTTGACTTTGCAAAGATTATACCTTTCCCCATTGAGCTTCTCGAATATATCGAAACTCTTCCGGGTATGACACTTCGAAGTGTACTTAAAATCTTCGGTGCTCACTTCCTTACAAAGGGTTACTTCGGCATAAGAAACATCGTAATGAGAAAGGTATTCCTTCCCAAGTACGGCCGTTTCAAGTTCTATTTCTATCCCAGCTTTATCCCGGCAGTAATCTGCATTCTTCTTATCTGCTGGCTGCCTCTTTATGACTGGTACGCAACAGATCAGGCAGAAAGAATCTGGATTCTTCATCTTCTTTTCTGTATCTACGGCGGTTTCGGCTTTACAGGCGGTGCAACAAATATTGCCCACCATATTTCACCCGACGGTCACGAAAGAATGCTTATACGCTGCTATCCCGAAAAGTTCGGTCACATCTTCAAGTCTGTTATCGCCGGACTTCTTCCCGTTGTAACAGCATGGACAGGCGGTATTACAAGCATCAATACATATAAATACGCAATTCCCGGTCTTGTAATCTTCAGCACCATACTTATGTATTCGGGTCTTCGCAACATCAAGGAAAGAATTCCTCAGCCTCCCATCGAAAAGAAAAAGTACATTCCCTTCTGGGACGGTATTGCAGGTGTTATCAAGAATAAGTACCGCTGGATAAACGCTATCTCGGGTATGATTGACGCTCTGGGTAATGGCGGCTTCGCAGTTAAGACAATTCTTCTTATTTATACCTGGCGTGAGCTCGGTATCGTAATGTCACTTACAGAGCAGTTCATCGCTTTCGTAGGTAACCCCGGTGCATTTATGGCACCCTGGATCAGAAAGAGATTCCAGTATAAGACTCTCGTAGTGTTCAAGAGACTGGTATTCTCGGCTCAGTCCGTTGCTATGATTCTTGCCTGCTATTTCTTCAAGGATGACTACTTTGTATGTGGTCTTATAATGTTCATAGCTCTTGCAATCAGCGATATGCTTTGCTCGGCTATCAAGCTTGCAGAAGAGGATATGGCAGTACGTGTCAGCGACTATCAGATGTACCTTTCAGGTGAGCGTCTTGACTCCTTCGGCGGTGTTATCGGCTGGTTTACAGGCCCCGTTTCAGCTCTTATCAGCCTTATTATCCCCGTACTCTTCTACCGTTACGGCTTCACCTCTGACTGGGACGTTCTCTTCAACGACGACATCAGAACCAAGTGTATTATCGTATCAGTTGCCTTCGACCTTGCAGGTCATATTCTCTGCTGTCTTCCCTATATTTTCTTCTGGGATTACACAGACGAAAAGCACGCTATGGTTATCAAGACTCTCGAAGAGAGAGCAGCCGCAGCTGAGGCAGAGCTTATTGCTGAAGAGGCTGCAGCAAGAGCAGCAAACGGCAATACTGCTCCCGCAGCTAATGCAGAGGTAGCAGTTCAGCAGACGGAGTAAAAAGTAAATAGCAAAACTTAACCCCTGACCGTAAAAAGTCAGGGGTGTTTTCATCCGTATATATTCTTCATTGTCTCTTCGTCGATTTCACGCTTTTTGAAAAAGTAGTTTTTATCTTTTTCGGTTATGGCTCTTATAACCCTGCAGGGGTTTCCTGCGGCAAAAGACCAATCGGGAATATCCTTTGTCACAACACTGCCGGCACCGATAACAACATTGTTTCCGATATTTACACCGGGACAAATGACAGTATTTCCGCCAATCCAGACGTTATCCCCGATGTTTACGTCAATGCCGTATTCATAGCCCATAGCACGGGAGTTGGGATAGAGGGTATGTCCTGCTGTATAAATTGAAACGTTGGGAGCCAGCAGACAGTTATCTCCGAGAGTAACCTTGCCGTTATCGAGAATAGTGCAGTTGTAATTTATAAAGCAGTTTTTGCCGACAAAGATATTTGAGCCGTAATCGCAGTAAAAGGGTGGATTCAGAAATGTGCTTTCATCAGCCTTGCCGAAAAGCTCTCTTACAATAGAGTTGATACCTTCAAAGTCACAGCGGTCAATATTATTGAGCTTTTGAGTCAGCTGTCTTGCTCTTTTCATTTCTGTCCAATCATTGTCGTCAGCGATAAAAAGCATACCTTTTTCACGTCGTTCTTTGCTTGTCATAGTGTTCTCC
>JAZSMR010000060.1:0-2230 GCA_045535965.1 Acutalibacteraceae bacterium | reverse complement strand
GTAACCAAAGCGTCTGAAAAGGTCAATTTTAACCTTGTGTGCATTACCGTGAAAGCCCTTAAGCCAGACGGGGTCAACATACTCGGTGCAGCCGTCCTTATATTTTTCACAGAACTGTCTGTAATAAGGGAAAAGGTCAATGTTTCTGTAGGTTACCTTTGTCAGCCATGTGAAGTGATTGACACCGATTGGGTTAACCTTAATATCTTTTCTCTTTACATCCTCACCGAAAAGCACGCCCGCCATTTTAGCGAGTAAATCCTGAGTGCCGAAAACCTCATGGCAGCAACCGAAAGCTTTGATTTCAGGAAATACTCTGTAAAGAGTTTTAACACAAAGAGTCATTGGATTAGTGTAGTTGATAACCCACGCATCGGGAGAATACTTCTTTATGTTTTCGGCTATTGTCTCAAACATCGGCAGAGTACGCATAGCACGTATGGCGCCGCCGGGACCTGTTGTATCGCCGACAGACTGATAAATACCGTATTCTTCGGGAGCGTGAACATCGCTTTCCATCTCGTCAAATGTGCCGGGCAGAATGGAGATTATGACAAAATCTGCATCTGTCAAAGCTTCGCCGATAGTTTCAACGGCTTTGTACTGCCACTTTGATGTTGCCTCGGGGAGAGAATTATATTTGTTGCCGATAATCTCATTAGCCTTTGCGGCTTCAAAGTCGATATCGTAAAGCTCAACTCTGCCACTCATATCTCCTGCTGTTGCAAGGTCACTCATAAGCCCCCACGCCCAGCCTCTTGAGCCTCCGCCTATATAGGCTATTTTTACATCTTCTGCTTTGTTGTCAATATATTTCATAAAAGCACCTCATTACTGATGATTGAATATTCTTTCGGCAGTATAAGTGCCGTCTTCTTTGATGTTAAGCAGAGTACAACCCTGAAGCCACTCGTTTTCAGGGGCATCAAATTTAGTCTGCATATTGTATGCACCGTAGCCTGAGGGCTGTATATACGAAAGGAGAATATCGTCATACATGACACCAAAATCATTTACATGGTCGTGTCCGAAGTAAACTGCCTGTGCACTGCCTTTTTCCTTCATGGCATCAAAAAATCCTGCATCAAAGCCCGACTCGCAGACACCTTCTCTCTTTTCGCCGTATAGGAAATCTTCTTCGGTATATTCCTGCTCTGCCTCATAGGGAGGAATATGAATAACTGCTATAGACTTAAATTTACCGTATTCGGCTGTAAGCTCATCGTGTTTATCTTTGTACCACTGCACCTGAGATGTTTTTACACCGTCATATACATCTCCTTCTTCAGTAACACCATACTCTGACTTGCTTTCCTCGGTCATATAATCACCTGAATCCATAAGGAAGAAAACCTCTCTGAGTGTGCCGTCTGAATTGAGAATGTTAATTGTGCAGTTTCCGTCACCGTCAACATCCTCTTTACCCTCTTTTACAAGGCAGTGCTCATAGCCGGAGAAAAGCTTTATGACATTGTCTCTGTCGTATGACATAAAGCCGTCTCCCTCGTGATTACCGAGAACTGTTGCCCAGTATACGCCTAAGCTTTCAAAAAGCTCTGCAAGCTGGGTATTTCTCTTTTTATTAAAACCGTATGTAACATTATCTCCGCCTAAAATAACAAGGTCGGGGTTTTGCTCCTTAATGTTTTCTACCATATAGGAAACTGTAATATTATCAAGCTCCTTGTCGCCTTTAAGGTGCGTGTCGGTAAACATAAGAACCTTGAAATCACCGTCGCTGTTCTTTCTGATTGTAACGCTGTCCTCATCCTCTTTAATAATTTCAACATCGTTTTCAATCTTTTCTACCGATGAAATATCATAGGAAATACCCTTTGAACTCTGATAAAGAATAAATCCTCCGAAGCCGATTATCCCTACAAGTAAAACTGCAAAAATAATCTTAATACCTTTTTTCATACAAATCATACCTTTCTGATAATTTATCATTATAATAATACATCTAATTTGTTGTGCTTTCCTTGATTATTTTGACTGATTTCGGCTAATTTCTTGACTTTTTTGATATCGGATGATATTATCGAAAAAGAAAGAGGGTGCAGAATATGAATCATATCAAATTCGATCCGGCTGAAGATTTCTATTTTCATCACGGTATGAGTAAAAGAGTTGCCGAAACCGGTGCTTCCTGGCCTCATTATCATTCTCTTTATGAGATATATTTTCTTGAAGAGGGCAACTGCACCTATATTATCGACAACAAGGTTTA
>JAZSMR010000052.1:0-6449 GCA_045535965.1 Acutalibacteraceae bacterium | reverse complement strand
TCAGGCTATGATGGGTGCTGAAATCGATAAGTATTCCGATGAGGAATTTGAAAAGATCGTTGAAAATGTATTCGTTTATGCCCGTGTTCAGCCCGAACACAAAACAAGAATTGTTAACGCTTGGAAGAATAAGGGCTATGTAACAGCTATGACAGGTGACGGTGTTAATGACGCCCCCTCAATTAAAAGTGCCGACATCGGTGTCGGAATGGGTATTACCGGCACTGATGTTACAAAGAATGTTGCCGATATGGTTCTTACTGATGATAACTTTGCAACTATCGTTTCAGCAGTAGGTGAGGGCAGAAGAATTTATGACAATATCCGTAAGGCAATTCAGTTCCTGCTTGGTTCTAACCTGTCTGAGGTTATTTCAATTTTCTTTGCTACAATTATGGGCTTCACAATTCTTGAAGCACCCCACCTTCTTTTCATTAACCTTGTAACTGACAGTATTCCCGCTCTTGCTCTCGGTCTTGAAAAGCCTGAAGCAAATATTATGAGAAGAAAGCCCAGAAGCAAGACAGACGGCATCTTTGCAGGCGGTCTCGGCTTTGACTGTGCATATCAGGGTATCCTTGTAAGTATTCTCACTGTTGCAGCATTCTATATCGGTGAATGGCTCGAGTGTCTCCAGACAGGTGCAGCTTTTGCCTGGACAAACATTCACGACAGCTCAGAGGGTATGACAATGGCATTCTTCACAATGGCTATGTGTGAAATTTTCCATTCATTCAATATGCGCTCACAGAGAGCTTCATCAATCGGTATGGTATTCAAGGGCAGTCACAATGTAGCACTTTACGGTGCTATGATAGGTTCATTCCTTCTTACGACCGCAGTTGTTGAGGTGGACTTCCTTTCAAATCTCTTCGGCTTTGCACATCTTGACCTCAAGGCATATCTCATTTCACTTGGTCTTGCAGTGCTCATTATACCTATAGTTGAAATTGTCAAGGCTATTCAGAGAGCAGCAAGTAAGAATAAGAGCAAGTAAAGTTTTGGTCAAGCTCTCGTCGCCCCTGAAAGGGGAGATGTCACGCAGTGACAGAGGGGTACAAAAGCTTGCGGGGTGCGGGACAGAGCCCTGCAACAAAAAAGCAAAGTTAACATTATCGGGGACGCGGGTCAGACTCGCGTCTCTTTTTTTGTTTATCCCGCCGATTTGAAAAATTATGAATTTATACATACATATTGACTTTTTATTTACAATTACATATAATTTAATCAGAGAATCGCTCCGATCCAAGTTTTTTTGGTTTATATCGGCGTTGCTTTGGTAGAGTGGGCACCGATATTTTTTATTTGTGGGTCTTTGCTATATACTGAACAAATACGGTTCTCTGTATAATGAAGAGGAAGAAAGGCAGGATTTTATTTTTTCTCTTCCTCTTCTTCAGTGCTTAGAAGTTTATCGGATTAAGTTTCCTACGCTGTATCCGATGAGCTTCTTTTTTTGCCTTGCTTATTTTTTATTAAGCAGGGCTTTTATTCTTCAGACTTACTAATCAAAATGTAACATGTAAACAACCGTAACAGGTTTTTCTATAAATATTAATATTAAAATAAAATAATAAACTCTTAAAACAATGTTACAATGTTACAAAACCCCGAAACCCTTATAAACACTGGGCTCACAGCGTCAACAGGTGATGTTACAATGTAAACAGGCAATGTTACAAATTTTAAAGTTCAATCCATTCTTTTTTCCAATACCTCTGTGAACCATAGTCCTTAAATCTTTTTACATTTCTTTGTTTTATCCAACCTTCCATTCCTTGCATCAGCACTCCTATTTCTGCACTGTCTTTATATGTGGGCTTGATGTCGCTCCTCATCTTCAGTGCCTCGTACCATAACATAGGTATGCAGACCTCCTCTTTTGTCTCAAGGTAGTCTCTTATCATTCCCTCTCTGTAATCGTCCTGAGTGGCAAAAGACTGTTTCTCTCTTATGGCCTCGGTAAGAGTCGGGTCGGCATAGGGTATAAGCTCACCGCTTTCATAAAGAAAATGTGCCTCTGACCAGCATTGGCGTATGTATTCTTTGACCTCTTTCTCGTGCTTATAAAGCTCATAGCCTGTCTGATATACTCTCACAGGATAAAATCTTCTGTTACCTGTCTTATCCGACAGAAACTGCTCCTTGTTGGTGGTACCGATAAAAATGCATCTTCTCTTATGGTCTGTCACCCTCTTGTCAAAGGGCATACGGTATCGGTCATTCTGCCTTGTGATGAAGCTTTTAACTGCTTCAACATCTTTTGTTTTAGTCATTGCAAGAAGCTCCGATACCTCACATATCCAGGCTCCCTCAAGGGCTTCGATGCCCTTTTGCCCCTCAAACTCCGTCACCTCGGAGAAGAACTCATCATCCATAGCCAGCCACCTGACTATGGTGCTCTTGCCCTCACCCTGCCTTGTACCTACCAGTACAGGCATATCGTCAAATTTGCACCCTGGGTTATAGAGTCTGTGTATACCCCCTGCAAAAATCAGCCTCGACACCTCTTTGGTATAAGCAGTGCTGTCGGCTTTCATCCACTCTGTCAGGAAGTTGCATATTCTCTTTTCGCCGTCCCACTTATGGAAAGCAATAAGATTTTTGACAGGGTTGTAAGGCTTTGATGCAGAGTAAATTCTGAAAGCATCGTCAAACTTCTTTGCATTATATATGCCATACTTTGTTTCGATGTAAGTTCTTGCCCTTGCATCATCGGTGTCAGACCATCTGACATATATACCCTTATCACTGAAATCCTCTACCTGATTGCTCAGCTCATTAAATCTGATATGAGCAAACTCGGGGTCGGTATAGAGTATTTTTGCAAAGGTTCCCGTTGTCGGCTTAAAGCTCTGTCCTTTATCTGATGCCGTGCTGATTATCCTGACATTACTGTAATTGTTTTCATTGTTAATCATTCAATTCCTCCTGTGTTAATCATTTGATATTTTCTGTAAAAAAAAGAAAAGCACCGTCACAGCCCTTTTCTGTAACAGCACTATTTCGCCTTACACTTTAATTCTATAGGATATTTTTCAATTTGTCAAGAACATTTGTTCGGTTTTGCAGAAAGAATTGATAGGCAGATAACAGATATGCACCTGACGGAGTGAGGAGTTAGAAGTGAGGAGTGAAAAAGGCGGGAAAATAGTTACTTCTTATAAAATCTTACAACGGATACAATCGGAGCGAAGCGACCCTTAACTCTGCATTCTGCACTCTGCATTCTGCATTTTAATGAAATGCCTTCGGCATGAATTGAAGCTACGCTTCATTGACTCCTAACTTATAAGTGCCCCACCCTTTACAACTGCACTCAAATATGCTACTATAAACCTATCAACTAACAAAAGGTGATACATTATGAAAGAAAACAAAATCCACGTTGCCTACGGCTTCCACGTCAACTGCTATCATTCCTACCGAGGCGATACCAACGACAATTTAGGCTTCGGCTCGGATATCAGAATTATCAATAAGATTCTCGATGTAATGACCGACCTCAATAAAAAAGGCATTCCCGTAAAGGGTACCTGGGACAGTGAAAACTTCTTCTCCCTTGAAAAAATACTTCCCGAGTACGCTCCCGAAATCATCGAAAAGATGAAAGAGAGAGTAGAAAAATACGGCGACGAAAATATCATAATGGGATATAACAACGGTGCCCTGTCTGCAATGACCGAGGACGAATTCGAAGCAAGCATCGAGCTTGCCGTTACCAACGAAAGAGGCTCAGGACTTAAGGATATCTTCGGCGAATATGAGAAAATAGTAAGACCCCAGGAGGTTATGTTCACTCCCTCCCAGGTGAGTCTCTATAATAAACTCGGCGTGAAGGCACTTTGTCTCTATTATAGCTGTGTACCCTTCGACGCTTTCCGTACTATTGTACCTGAGCTGTCAGATGAGCTTGCTTTCAATCCTCTGACTTATACATACAAGGGCGATAGCATGACAATTATCCCCACCTACAGCAATTCCGACGTATGCGATGCAGGTACTCTTCGTGCATGGGTGAAGGATTTACGTAAAAAGCAGGAAAGCGGAGAAATAAACAGAGATTTGCTTCTGTTTATCAATATGGACGCCGATGCGATTTTCTGGGAGACTATGGACCTGGGTCCTCTGACAGGAAAGATTGCAAATACCGACGGCATCAAGGGTCTTGTAGAGGAAATTGCAGATCTGCCCTATATTGTGTTTGATACGGTTGGCGGCTATCTTAAAAATCATGAGGCAGTCGGTAAGGTGGAGTTTACTCACGATACCGCCGACGGCAACTTTACGGGCTACGCTTCCTGGAGTGAAAAGCCCTTTAACCGCAAAATATGGACAAGCTTAGAGCGGGCAAGAGCAATGGCAAAGGTAACAGCGAAGAAAGACAGCGAATCACCCTCTTTCTTTGACAGAGTTATTCTGCTTTCCACTACTCACTTCGGTCTTGCTACTCCGGTGCTTAACATTCAGCGTGAAAAGACAGCTCTTGCCTTAGCTGAAAAGGTAATCGAAAAAGAAAAGTCGGCTATGCCGAAAGGTGATAACCTCACAGTATATAACACGGGTAAAAGCGATTTGCTTTGTCTGCAACTGAAACTTAAAGAGAAAATCGGCGATGCGAGCTGTATTAACGTAAAAGCAAGAGATCTTGCAGACTTCACAGCTGTGAGTATGAGTGAAGATAACTCAGTAATTTATCTTATGATGAAGTTTAAGAAAATCAGAGATAAGTATAAAGTCAATATAAGCTTTGACGGTGCAAAGGAAACACCTGCCTTTAAAAATATTCTCTCTTCAGGCAAACTTGATATGTTCTTTACTTCAAAAGGTAAGCTCGCCTGGATAGTTTATGACGGCAAGAGAATCGGCAGTGATGAGTTTCTGCAGAGCTTCATCACTTACGGCGGTAAAAAATATGAATTCGAAAGCGTCTGTGCGGAGGCTCTTTCTGTTGCAGGTACGGGCGAGGGAGTGCGTATAAGAGGCGATATTCATCTTCCCGGTGAAACACAGTACGGCAGCTTTGTTTATGACTTCTTCACAGCACTTGGTTCCGATGCTGTCTTTGTAAGAACGACGGTCAACTATCCCTATACACCTGAACTCGTATCAATATCAACTGAAAATTCATCACTTGGCAGATATACGGATATGAAGTGGCAGGAGACTGTGCCTTTCCAGATTACACCTGAATTTCCCGGTGATATCAGTGTTATCAAACGTAATTTTATGGACGATGTTTCATCTTTCCGCACTCAGAGCTTCCCCGAGTGTGACAGCAAGAATGAATATGTTGCTTCCTTTAACCATCAGCTGACATCGGGTATGGTCGGTCTTACAGACGGTGAAACAGGTTTTATTATTGCCAATGCAAGACAGGTGCTCGGTTCAATGGCCCACTGTCCTATGAGACTCGAAAAGGATAAAACTGTAAGGATGAATCCCTTCGGCACATATTACGGAAAACAGCGTCACCACCGAGGCAGAGCGAAGGATCAGGTTCTGGACGCCTATACTCTTGTTGCGGCTCAGGGCAAATCCATTGCACCATCATATAACGGCAACAGCGAAACTGCAATTCTCGGACTTTACGGTTTCGACGGAAGTGTGCCCGAGGAAAGTCTTATGAAAGAAATCTGTGCTTTTGCAGACGGTGCGGTCGGTGTATGCGGAGAGGATTCTTTAGCAGAGATTTTCGACGGTGACAATGTTCTTATCAAAGAAAGCAAAAAAGACAACATAAGTGAAAAGGAACTGAAGAATCCCGTTATGACAGGCCTGATGGGTAATCTCGGAGAATATATTTATAAAGGTGTCAAGGGTATCGGTCATATTGTGTGGACTCAGATTAAAACAAGATAATTTTAGTTGTTGCAGGCGGAGGTTGAACCTCCGCCTGTGTTTTTTTAGTTGGCGGTACGAGGAGAGGCGGTGGCTCCGTGAAATCGCCTTGGGGCGATTTCTGAGGGTGCTTTATAAGCACCCTCGCGCCGTTTACGGCAACGGAGCCACCCGTGCACAGATTAACCCTAATTGTAAATAAATTGTAAACTGTCCAAACATCGGTTACTAATTATGACTATCTGTCACAATTCTAACACAAAGAGAAAAGTTATACATTGACATTGACTTTTGTTGCATATATAATTGATATTGTAATTTATCAAAGGCGAAAGCCGTATCATTAAAAGGAGAATACCATGTACGACTACAGAATACCGGCAAATAATTATTTACATAGACCTACGGATGAGTCCTGCTATGACTATCTCAAAGCTTCTTACGGAAGAATATCGAAGGCGATAGGTGAGGACTACACTGCTTTTGTGACTCCTGTAGGGCCTGTAGAAAGCGAAACAAAAATCAGCAGACTTTTCAGCGATGTTGAAAAAATGGCAGCATTTATCGATTCTCTCGGAATCAAGAAGGGCGATGTTGTAACGGCGTTT
>JAZSMR010000062.1:0-17233 GCA_045535965.1 Acutalibacteraceae bacterium | reverse complement strand
AACTAAAAAAACATAAATTTGTTATTTTTAAATAGGTTAATATATAGATGTGTAATCTCTGTAAATCTTAGTTACTGGTTACATAGTTACACTTTTCTATCCTTAATCATAAGAGCAAAACATCCACCTTGACCTTTGAGGCTGAGGTGGATGTAGTTTTTCATGGCGAAGCCAATTCATGACCGCAGGTCAATTCATTAAAAATGCAAAGTGCAAAATGCAAAATGCAAAATTAAGGGTCGCTTCGCTCCGATTTTATCCGTTTAAATATTGTAAAGTAAACTGCTCCTGTTCCGCCATTTTCAGTTATGAGTCAGGAGTTACTGACGAGGAAATAAGCCTTCGCGGGAAGGGAAGGTGGCCCGAAGTGACGGATGAGTCGAAGCCCCTCCTCTCAGGAGAGGCTTGAATGAATTGGCTTCGCCATGAATTGACCTTAGGTCATGAATTGCCTGTGGCATGAATTGAAGCGAAGCTTCATTAATAACTCCTAACCTAAAAAAGCGGGTAGCCTTTCAGCTACACCGCCTTAGTTTATTGCCGTTTTGCACTCAATTTATCAGTCCACAATAACTGTGCCGTCCTCTTTAACGGTGATCTTCATTCCGTCCTTTACATAGTCGAGGAATTCGTCGCCGAGAGTGTCGATAACCGGCATTGAGATGTTGTCAAGCCATACGTCAGCAAGAACTGCACCTGCAGCTGCAAGTGAGTCAATAGGCTTTGAGAAAAGCATCGTAGCCGGCTGACGGCCCATTGAACAAGCGCAGTAAAGTACGAGACCACCTGTTGTTGAACCGATAGTCTGGGGAAGACAGAGAGCCTTACCTGCCATCTGCTTGCCGTAAAGGTCCTTGTTGTTCTGGTCGCCGCAGGTTGCGGTCTTGTCGCCGAACTGAAGAGCCTTCTGGAAAGATGCTAAGGTGTTGAGGCCTTCGTGTGAAACAACAGCTTCTGCTGTTGCTGTGCCTTTTGCAATAACACGTCCTTTAAATTCTCTCATGATTATTTGCCTCCCTTTGTAATCTGAACTAAGATTTCGTCATCGGTGTAATATCTTGCTGTTGTATATGTGCGGAGCTTATTACTTGAAGTAATAACGGGCATCTTGCCTGAAAGGGGATTGTTCATATACATAAGCGGACATATATATGATGTGATAACGCCGGTTGCCTTAAGTCTTGCTGCGTAGGGAGTCTTTTCAAACTCTTTGAGTACAGCGGGAGCAGCAGTGAATACTGTTGGGATAACAACCTTTTTGTTGCCTGAAGCCTTGAGACCTTCTTCTACTTTGTCAGTCCAGGACTTCAGCTGTTCAAGTGACATGTGAGGACAGCCCATAAAGCAAAGCTTCGGTTTAGCGTTCTGATCCTTCCAGATGATGGGGTAGTTCTTATATACTCTTTCGAGCTCTGCATCGTCGATAACATAAGTCTTTGCGTCTGAGTTTACGAGAGCCTTGCCCTGTTCAACTGCCTCGGGAGTAAGGTTTTCAATATGGTAAAGACCGACTGCACCGTTTGAAGCTGTTGCAGCACCGAAGTCCTTGAGATATGTGCAGGTTGCATCGTCAAGCTCTGCACCGAGCCACTTATCAAGACCTACGATATAGGGTACGTCTTCCATAACCTTCATACCGATAGCTGAGCCTAAAAGCTGAGCTTCGGGCTTCTTAGTTGTCTTTATTTCGATAATCCAGGAAGCTTTTCTGCCCTCGTCTGTAAGAAGACCGAAGTAGGGTACATAGCCTACAACTGAGCCCATAATATCCATAATACCTGAGTTGCGGTTGCAACGTGCTCCGAGTACTGAGTTAGCGAAAACAACAGCTGATGATTCAGCCCAGGAGAGTACATCGCCCTTCTTTGGTCTGTTACCAACTTCATCCATATAGCAGGTGCAGGTGAAAGCGTCTTTTTCCATAAGCCCGAGCTTGCTGAGCTGCTTCTCATAGAAATCCTGACGTGAATACATAAAGTTATTGAAGATAAAGTTCTGCAGGAAGTTTGCAGGTACATTCTTATCAAGGGGTCTCGGGTCAACTGAGAAGGTCTGCTTTGATACATTACCCGTTGAAATAAGCTTATCCATAAGGTCATATACGGGACCCAGAGCCTTAAGCCCGAATGATGTAACAAGATGGTTGTGCTTACCTGTTACGGGCACCATTTTTTCTGCACCGAAAACCTCACCGTACTTGATGAGAGTTTCCATTACCTTTGCAAGGACTTCGCCCTGCTCGCCGTTTAATATGGCTTGCTGTTCGTTAGTGAGTTGCATTGTTATTCCTCCTTGATCTTTTAAAGCTTCATTGCTACGTCCCAGGCACCCCAGATAACAGTTCTGAGATTACCTACTGCTTTAGCGTCGCCGATGATATGTACGTGCTTTGATTTTTCAGCTACGGGAGCCGGATTATAACCAACCGACATAATTACCGAGTCAGCTTCAAGCTTGAATTCCTTACCGTCTTTGCCCTTTACGATTACGCCGCCGTCTGTGACTTCCTTGATTCCTGTCTCAAGGTATACGGGTACTTTATTTGTCTTGAAGCAATCACGAAGGAATGATGTGTTTGCAAGAGCGATACCGGGAGTTGTGATAAGGTCGTCCTGCATTTCAACGATAGAAGGCTTCTTGCCCTGAAGGAAGAGGTCATAAGCGATTTCGCAGCCTGTGAGACCGCCGCCGATAATAACAACCTTTTCGCCGACTTCCTTGTTGCCAAGGAGATAGTCTACTGCTTCAATAGCTGTTTCTGCGCCCTTAACGGGTATCTTCTTAGCTGTAGCACCTGTAGCAATAATAACCTCATCAGCGCCGAGAGAAGCTATATCCTTAACTTCTGTGATCATCTTAACTACGATGGGAACCTTTGCTACTTCACGGATATACCATGCTATAAGCACTCTGTCTTTCTCTTTAAAGGAGGGAGCTGCTGCTGCGATAAATACACCGCCAAGCTTGTCGCCCTTTTCATAAAGAGTAACCTTATGGCCTCTCTTTGCAAGAAGAATTGCAGCTTCCATACCGCCGATACCGCCGCCGATAACAGCGATGTTCTTCTTTTTCTTTGCAGGAGTAATCTTATATTTTTTGCTCTGCATTGTAAGGGGGTTGATAGCACAGTGTGTAAGATTCATTGTATCTAAAAGGTCCTGAGTGTTGTAGTGACCCTTAGATGATGAGAAATTGAAGCAGCCGCTGTGACAGCAGATACAGGGTCTGATATCCTCGAGACGGTCTTCGATAAGCTTTGTAACCCATTCACCGTCTGCAAGGAACTGGCGGGCTACGCCTACGCCGTCAATTTTGCCCTCTGCGATAGCTGCGGCACCCACATCGGGTTCCATACGGCCTGCGCATACAACGGGTATATCAACGAATTTTTTAATGTGAGCAACATCGTCAAGGTTGCAGTTCTGAGGCATATACATAGGCGGATGTGCCCAGTACCAGGAGTCATAAGTACCGTTATCGGCGTTGAGCATATCATAGCCTGCGTCCTGAAGGTACTTTGCAGCTCTTTCGCTTTCTTCCATATTACGGCCGACCTCAGTATAATCCTCGCCGGGCATTGCGCCTTCGCAGAAGCCTTTCATCTTTGACTCAACTGAGTAACGCAGGGATACAGGATAATCCTGACCGCAGGACTCCTTGATAGCCTTTACTACCTCAGCGGCAAAACGGTAACGGTTTTCGAAGCTGCCGCCGTATTCGTCAGTACGCTTGTTGAAGAATGAAATTGCGAACTGGTCAAGAAGATAGCCCTCGTGTACGGCGTGAACCTCAACGCCGTCTACGCCTGCATCCTTACAGAGCTTTGCAGTTTTAGCAAAGGCTTCGATGATTTCGTGAATCTGCTCCTTTGTCATTTCAGGACAGATAATGTCCGGTGCCCAACGTGCCGGCTGTGCACTGGGGGAAGCAAGCTCGTGACTTGTATCAAGGATAGGCTTTACAAGCTTACGTGTAAATTTGTTTTTGTGAAGAGGACCTACAAGCTCGGTGATAGCCCATGAACGGCCCATACCTGCTGTAAGCTGAATGAAAAGCTTAGCACCCGTCTTATGGATTTCGTCCATATAGACCTTGAGCTCTTCGAACATCTTGGGATTCTGCCAGAGCCATTTGCCCCAGAAGGTATCACGAAGAGGAGCGATACCGGGGATAATGAGACCGACGTTGTTGTTTGCACGCTCAAGGAAAAGCTTTGCAGCTTCTTTGTCGAAACCGCAGCCTGTAAGCTCAAACCAACCGAAAAGCGATGTACCGCCCATGGGGCACATTACAATTCTGTTTTTGATTTCAACATTACCGATTTTCCAAGGGGTAAACAGTGCTTCGTACTTGGGATCTGTTTTAGTTGCCATCTTGATTTCTCCTTATATTTTAATATTCTTAGTGAATATGTAATAAATACACAGATTAATTTTATCACAATAAAGCTAATAGAGCAAGATGTATTTGTAATTTTGTTGACAACGTATAATAAAAAAAGATGCACACCGCGTGGTATGCATTCTGAAATGTTAATCAAGGTTTATATTATCACCTTTCTGTGGCTCTTGATTTTTTCAAGTGCGCCTTTTTCGAGTCTTGATACCTGAGCCTGGGATATTCCTATTTCTTTGGCAACCTCCGTCTGAGTAAGACCGTTCATAAATCTGAGAGAGAGTATATTCTTTTCTCTTTCGCCCAAATTGTTTATGGCTTTTTTCAGCAGTATCTCATCAATCCAGTCGATGTCCGTATTTTTATCGCCTATCTGATCCATTACATATATGGTGTCACCTGCATCGAAATATACAGGTTCATAAAGGGAAACGGGCTCAACAATAGCTTCAAGGGCAATAACAACAGTCTCTCTTTTGACCCCCATTTCCTTGGAAATCTCTTCTATAGTCGGTTCACGCTGAGTCTCGTTGATGATACGCTCTTTTATTTTCATAGCGTGGTACGCCGTATCTCTTAAAGACCTACTGACTCTTATAGGGTTGTAGTCACGGAGATACCGTCTGATTTCGCCGATTATCATTGGTACGGCATAGGTGCTGAAGCGAAGTCCGAGAGTTACGTCGAAGTTGTCAATCGCCTTAATAAGGCCTATACAGCCCACCTGAAAAAGATCGTCTAAGTTTTCACCTCTTGATGAAAAACGCTGAATTACGCTGAGTACAAGCCTGAGATTGCCGTTTATGAGTGTTTCTCTTGCGTTTGTATCGCCGTCTTTTGTTTTTATAAGGAGCTCCGTCTTTTCTTTTTCGCTGAGTACCTTGAGCTTTGATGTGTCTATACCGCATATTTCAACCTTGTTGTAATGCAAAATAATTACCCCCGAAAGTGTTACTGAGATAATTATTGGCAAAGGTACGGGGAATATAATTGGAAAAATAAAACTCCCCACCGTTAGGTGAGGATTAAACATTTACCATTCTCTAATAACTTCGGGGTTAGCGAAGATTTCTTCGAGCTTTCTTACGAAAGGCATTGTGTCATTGAAAGCACCGAGTCTGTGGTCAAATACAAGGTTGATGGGAAGCATCTTCTTTGTTTCGATATCAACTTCGCCCTTATCGTTTTTGAATGCAAAGTTTCTGTCTCTTGCGGCGCCGAAGCCGAAAAGGAATACCTGAGGATAAAGAAGGGGAGTATAGCCGATGTTACCCTCCAGCTCTCTGTGTACGCTGCCCCAGTTTGTGAAGCAAACCGTACCTTCGTTGAGCTCTTTCAGGAGAAGCTCGGTACCGTCCTGATTTGACTTCTTGAGCATATCCTGAAGCTTTGTTACCTTGCCTTTACCTACGAAGCCCGAAGCTATCTGCGAGACTGTTGAAATGATTTTACCGTTAAGGATAAAGCCGACCATTCTCTGTGAGATAAGGTCGAAGAGCACTCTGTTGATATCTGATTTTTCAGCTCTTTCAATTACATCGTTTATTGCAAACTGTAACTCCTTGAGAGTCTTTTCTTCAGCGTGTAAAACCTTGATGGGGAAGGTTTCGCCTGTTTCGAAAATATACGGCATAGCAGGGTCAATATGCTTTTTAACGATAAGTCTGCCGCTTGAAGAAGTGTGGTTATACTTCATGTGTGCATTGAGTCTGGGAGCTGCCTTAAGACCCTCAACGAGAACTCTCATCATAACTGTATTGAATGAAAGCTTGTAGTCAACCTCGCTCTGAAGCTTTTTGAATTCTTCCCAGAATTTTGTTATATCAGCTTCATAGAAATATCCCGCGCCTACGGTTTCTCTCTGAGCATTTGTGAGCACATTGCCTGATACTCTCTGCTTAAGTCTGAAATATTCTACTCTGTCACCGTCTTCGGGAAGCTCAAGAGCACCCGCCATAAATTCTTTAAAATCCATAATATTATCTCCCTTATTATCTCTGATATCTTGGGTTAATCTTTTTTCATTATAGCATAAAATTTCCAAATAATATTAATTATCTTTTAAGTTTTGGTGTAATTGTGTGAAATATGTCTAATCGAAATAACTGATAAATTCTATTGAATTAGAAAGAAAGTAATGCTATAATGACACTAACAACTAAAAGGCGGTAGAAAGTATGACTTTTGAAATTATCGGTAATCAGTTTGTAAGAGACGGTGAACCCGTTAAGCTTATTTCGGGTGCAGTTCATTACTTCAGAAATATGCCTGACACCTGGAGAGATATCTTCAAAATGATGCGTGCTATGGGACTTAACTGTGTTGAGACCTACTGTGCGTGGAACTTACACGAAAAGAAAAAAGGTGAATTTGATTTCACCGGCAACCTCGATATAGCTAAATTTATATCTATCGCTGCTGAGGAAGGCCTTATGGCAATCGTACGCCCGGGCCCTTATATCTGCGCTGAGTGGGAATTCGGCGGTCTTCCCTGGTGGATTCAGACTGATGACGATATGGAAATACGTTGCAGCAATAAGGCATATATCGAATATTTTGACAGATACCTCAGCAAGATGTTTGAGCAGATAAGACCTCTGCTTTGCACTAACGGCGGCAACATCATTATGCTTCAGTGCGAAAACGAATACGGCTATTACGGTGACGATAAGGAGTATCTTAAACACCTTTACAAGAGCTACAGAGATATGGGTATTGATGTACCTCTCTTTACCTCCGACGGCACAAGTAAGGAAAATCTCCTCGACGGTGCCATTGACGGCTGTATGGCTACTCTCAACTTCGGCAGCCGCGTTGAAGAGAACTTCCGTGCTCACGATGAGCTTTTCCCCGACCAACCTAAAATGTGTATGGAAATGTGGAACGGCTGGTTTGACGCATGGGGTGACGATAAGCACCATACAACAAGTGCTGAGGACTACGCCAAGGTAGTTGACGATATGCTCACTAAGGGCAGTCTCAATATGTATATGTTCATAGGCGGCACAAACTTCGGCTTTATGAGTGGCGCAAATCACTATGAAAAGTTCGCTCCCGACGTTACAAGCTATGACTATGACGCTATGCTCACAGAATGCGGTGACGTTACTAAAAAGTATATGGCTGTAAGAGAAATAATTCAGAAGCATACCAAAGAAGAGCTTCCCGAGGTTCCTGTCAACAGAATTAAAAAAGCCTATGGCAAGGTACAGCTTACTGAATATTCGGGCATCTTCGAAAACCTCGATGTGCTTTCGAGTCCCGTCCGCTCAGATGTGCCTCTTTGCATGGAAAAGTATAATCAGGGCTACGGCTTCATTGCATACAGAAGCAGACTCAACCGTGACTATGACGATAAAAAGCTCAGCTTCGAGAGCCTCGGAGACAGAGCACAGATTTACATAAATGACAATCTTATCGGCATCGTGTACATCAATGATTCCCTTGAAATTAACATCACCGCCAAGGAGGGCGACATTCTCACTGTCCTTTGCGAAAATATGGGCAGAGCCAACTTCGGCAGTAAGATGATGCGCAAGAAGGGCATCGCAGGCAGATGTCTCATCGATAACAAAATCCACTTCGGCTGGGACGTTTACACCTTGCCTATGGATAATCTTGATAAAATCACTTTTAGCGGTACTCTGCCGAGTGAGAAAAGTTTATTCTGCAAGGGCACGTTTGAGATTGACGAAGCCTATGACACATTCCTTAAGCTTGATAACTTCACTAAGGGCTTTGTGACAATCAACGGCTATAACATCGGACGTTATTGGGAAATAGGCCCGCAGAAAACACTTTATATTCCTGCATCACTTCTTAAAAAAGGCGAGAATGAGATTATAGTCTTCGAGTCAGACGGACTCAAGGGTGATGCTGTGGTTGAGTTTACAGATGTGCCTGAGCTGGGGTAAAATTGATCAATTAAAAGTTGGTGAATATATAAATGAAGTTTCGTACAATTTTTCTGAAGGATTCGATGATTGACATATCCGTGATGTCAAAATATGTTGCCCAAGAAGCGAAAGAGTATGTTATTGCAGAGTTTTCCGATGAAACAGCTTTAGAGTTTTTCGAGGATTTCAAGTCAGCTTTTGATGAAAAATCAAGTAAGATTATAAATTTAGATGTTATAGATTGCATAGGTGAGGATAACCACATTTATTATATATCTTCAGACGGAATCGAGAAGCAGAATATCACAAATGATTTTACTATGAAGAAGATTAAGAAATTTAAGAAAAAATTATATCGCAACTGTGTTAAGGCTGTTGCTTTTTCCGATAAGCTTCTTTCAAAAAATGAACATACCGCATCTATTTCAAAGAGTTGCTTATCCAGATATAAAAAGCGTGTTTTTATAAACAAGGAAAATAACATAGCTTTTTCTTACAGAATTAAAAAGAGTAAGAATGAAGGTCAACCGATTGTTATGTTTTTTCATGGTGGCGGTTGTACCGGCACTGACAATTCCAAGCAGTACTTTGAATATAAGATGCTGGGTATTCATAAAAAGCTGAAAGACTATGATTGCACCGTACTGTTACCGCAGACACCGATTAACCGACCTGCAGGAAAAGCAAACTCCATTGATTATTTACATAGCGTAAAACAGCTCTCTGAAATTATTGCGGATGAAGTAAGAGCTGATAAGAACAGAATTTATATTTTGGGACCGTCTTTCGGTGGTTTCTGCACTTGGTATTCTGCATATAAATTTACTGATTATTATGCTTGCGCTATGCCTCTAATGGGACAGTTCGAAGAATGTTTCTTTGAAGAGGTTGACTATTCAAGACTTAAAAATCTACCTTTGTGGATAGGTCATTCATCTGATGACAAAATTGTAGATATTAAACAAGATGATATTATTGCAAAGGAACTTGAAAATTGTTCCGGAAATTTCAGATACACCCGTTGGGATAAATACGGTCATAATATGGCAGGCAAGTTTTTGGAAAAGGAAAACTGGACAGAATGGATGTTCAATCAGAGTCTTGAGAAAAGATAATACTACTGCACCTCGCTTTCTCGGCGGGGTGCTATTTCGTTTCAGCATTTTTTATATCGCGTACAAAAAATAACAGCTCGGTATAAAACCGGGCTGTTTTGCTGTAAATTGATATTAAATTTACTTGTTTTCGTTAATAAAAGCGATGATGTCTTCTTTTGAGTTAAGACCAACAAGTCTGTTTTTCTCTTCACCGCCGACAAAGAGTACCATACAGGGAATGCTCATTACGCCGTAAAGCATTGCATAGTCGGCAGCCTCGTCGCAGTTGAGTTTGCAGATTTTAACCTTACCGTCAAGCTCGTCAGCGAGCTCTTCAATTGTGGGAGCGAGCATCTGACAGGGTCCGCACCAGGGTGCCCAGAAGTCAACGAGTACGGGCATATCCTTTTCCTGAATAACCTCTTCGTTAAAGTTTTCGCTTGTAAGTTCAATATATGACATTTTCAGTAACCTCCTTGAATCTTTGTTAAATAATATCATATATTTTGCCTCATTTCAAGTTAAAAATACAAATTAAGTCCAATATTTGTCACCCATATAAAGCTTTAAGACTTGATTTTTTCCACAAAATAGTGTAAATTATATGTATTGTGGAAAACTGTGGGTGTTTCTACTATATTTTGTGTAACTTAATTCTAACTATATATTTCATTTTGAAAGGAATTGCATTTAAAATGGCGAAGAAATCTGGATATTCCAACGATGATATTCAAATGCTGGAAGGCGCTGACCGAGTCAGAAAAAGACCTGCCGTAATTTTCGGCTCAAACGGTATTTCAGGCTGTGAGCACTCTATATTTGAAATTCTTTCAAACTCAATAGACGAAGCAAGAGAGGGTCACGGCGATAAAATTGTAGTAACTCGTTACAGCGACGGCAGTGTCGAGGTTCAGGATTTCGGCCGAGGTATTCCCGTAGGCTTCAACGAAAAATATGACCGCTATAACTGGGAGCTTATCTTCTGCGAAATGTATGCAGGCGGTAAATATAACACCAACTCAGGCGGCAGCTATGAGTATTCTCTGGGTCTTAACGGCCTTGGTCTTTGTGCTACTCAGTTTGCAAGTGAATATATGGACGCTGAAATCAAAACAGGCGGTGAAAGACATACACTCCACTTCGAAAAGGGTGTAAACATCGGCGGACTTCAGAGTGAGCCTTACTCAAAAAAAGATACGGGTACCCGTATAAAGTGGAAGCCCGACCTTGAGGTTTTCACAGACATTGATGTGTCTCTTGAATATTATCAGCAGACGCTTATGCGTCAGGCTATTGTCAATCCTAAAGTACGCTTTGAGCTTAAAAATCAGATAAAGAGCGGCTTTGAAACCTTTGTTTACTACTACGAAAACGGTATCAGCGACTACGTAAAGGAGCTTGCAGGTGACGATGCGATCTCCTCCGTTCAGTATTGGCAGACAGAGAGAAGCGGTAAGGACAGAGAGGATTTACCTGAATACAAAGTCAGACTTAACGTTGCTGTTGCTTTCTCTAATAAGAAACAGCTTGTCGAATACTACCATAACTCAAGCTTCCTGGAGTTCGGCGGTTCACCCGACAATGCCGTAAAGAGTGCTACAGTTGCTCAGATTGACGCTTATCTCAAGCAGACCGGTAAGTACACAAAAACAGACAGTAAGATTAAATTCCAGGACGTTGCCGACTGTATGATTCTTGTTTCATCTTCATTCTCAACGGAGACCTCATATCTCAATCAGACCAAGAAGGCTATTACCAACAAGTTCATTCAGGAAGCAATGACAGAGTTTATCCGTCATCAGCTTGAAATTTACTTCATCGAAAACAAGATGGAAGCCGACAAGATTGCCGACCAGGTGCTTATCAATATGCGCTCCCGTGTCAAGGCTGAGGCTGCAAGAGTCAACATCAAAAAGACTCTCGCTTCATCAAACGATATGGCAAACAGAGTCCAGAAGTTCGTTGACTGCAGAAGCAAGGATATCGACCGCAGAGAGCTTTTCATAGTGGAAGGTGACTCAGCTCTCGGTGCGTGTAAGCAGGCTCGTGACTCGGAATTCCAGGCTGTTATACCCGTAAGAGGTAAGATTCTCAACTGCCTTAAGTCCGAATATGAAAAGATATTCAAAAGTGAAATTATTACCGACCTTTTAAAGGTACTGGGTTGCGGTGTCGAGGTTCATGCCAAGAGCATGAAGAATATGTCAACCTTCAGTATGGACAATCTCCGTTGGAGCAAGATCATTATCTGTACCGACGCCGATGTCGACGGTTATCAGATACGTACTCTTATTCTCACGATGATTTACCGCCTTGTGCCGACTCTCATAAGAGAAGGCAAGGTGTTTATCGCAGAATCGCCTCTTTATGAAATCACCTGCGGCAATGAGACATGGTTCGCTTACACAGAAAAAGAAAAGGCTGATGCACTTGAGGCTATCGGCAATAAGAAATATACAATTCAGCGTTCAAAGGGTCTCGGTGAAAACGAGGCTGAAATGATGAACCTGACAACTATGAATCCTGCAACAAGAAGACTTATCAAAATCGACCCTGCCGAGGCTTCGCTTATGGCAGAAAAGTTCGACCTTTTCGAGGGTAATAACCTTGCAGGAAGAAAAGATTTCATTGAAAAATACGGTCACTTATACATTGATATGACCGATGTCAGCTGAGAGGAGGTAACCTTATGGCAAGAAAGAAAAGTACTGATAAAAGCAAAAAAGCCGAGGAGAAAAACCTCCTTGAAAATACCCATATTGCCAATGCGGGCGAGATTATTGAACAGCAGATAACCGATACTCTTGAAATAAACTTTATGCCCTATGCTATGAGCGTTATCCTCTCGAGAGCAATTCCCGAAATTGACGGCTTCAAGCCCTCTCACAGAAAGCTTCTTTACACCATGTATAAGATGGGACTTCTCACCGGCGGCAGAACAAAATCGGCTAATATTGTCGGACAGACTATGCGTCTCAATCCCCACGGCGACGCGGCTATATATGAAACTATGGTACGTCTCTCAAGAGGCAATGAGGCACTTCTCAACCCCTTTGTTGATTCAAAGGGTAACTTCGGTAAGGCTTATTCAAGAGATATGCACTACGCTGCTGCACGTTATACCGAAGCTAAGCTTGAGGGTATATGCAACGAGCTTTTCAGAGATATTGACAAGAATACAACAGATTTTGCGGATAACTATGACAGCACAATGAAAGAGCCTACTCTTTTACCTGTTACCTTCCCGTCAATTTTAGCTAATGTCAACCTCGGTATCGCCGTAGGTATGGCAAGCAGTATCTGCTCATTTAATCTTAAGGAGCTCTGCGAAACAACTATCGAGCTTATTAAAAACAAAGAGCACGACTGCCTTACAACTATGCCTGCTCCCGATTTCATCGGCGGCGGTCAGATACTTTATGACAGAGAGGCAATGGCAGAGGTTTACCGTACAGGACGTGGCAACATTAAAGTAAGAGCCAAGTATGAGTATGACAAGGAATTTAACTGCATTGATATAAAGCAGATTCCGCCTACGACGACTGCTGAAGCTATAATTGATAAGATTATCGAAAAGGTCAAAGCAGGCTCTGTCAAGGAAATCACCGATATCCGTGACGAAACAGATAAGTCGGGTCTTAAGATTACCATTGATTTAAAGCGCGCTACCGATGCCGATAAGCTGATGCAGAAGCTTTACAAGATGACTCCTCTCGAGGATTCCTTCTCCTGTAACTTCAACGTACTTATTGACGGCTATCCTAAGGTGCTCGGTGTACGTGACCTTCTTATTGAGTGGATACGTTTCAGAGGCAAGTGCGTGTTCAGACGTGTTTCCTTTGAGCTTAAAAAGGCTCAGGACAGACTTCATCTTCTCAAGGGTCTTGAAAAGATCCTCCTCGATATAGACAAGGCTATTAAAATTATCCGTGAAACCGACGAGGAAAGCGATGTTATTCCCAACCTTATGATTGGCTTCGGAATCGACGAAATTCAGGCTGAATATGTTGCTGAAATCAAGCTTCGCCACCTTAACAGAGAGTATATTCTCAAGCGCCTCAAGGATATCGAAAACCTTGAAGCTACAATCAAGGATATGCAGGATATTCTTTCCTCGAAGACGAGAGTGAGAAAGATTATAATCGGTGAGCTTCAGGACGTAATTAAAAAATACGGTAAAGAAAGACAGAGTGAAATTGTTGATGTAACGGGTGCTGAAGCTGAAGACGATGTGGAGGAAATCCCCGATTACGCTGTAAATCTCTTCTTTACAAAAGAGGGCTACTTCAAGAAAATCACTCCTCTTTCACTTCGTATGGGCGGTGACCATAAGCTCAAGGACGGCGACGAGATAATGCAGAGCTTTGAAACCACAAACAACAATGACCTTCTCCTCTTTACTGATAAGTGCCAGGTATATAAGGCTAAGGTCAACGACTTTGCAGACTCCAAGGCAAGTGTCCTGGGTGAATATATTCCCTCAAAGCTGGAAATGGAAGAGGGCGAAAACGCAATTTATATGGTTGTTACCAATGACTATAACGGCTATATGTTCTTCTTATTTGATAACGGCAAGGCTGCAAAGGTAAATCTTAATTCCTACGCCACAAAGACAAACCGTAAAAAGCTTATCAAGGCTTACTGTGATAAGTCACCACTTAACGGCATTATGTATCTCAGAGAGGACAAGCAGGTTGTAATTGAAACAACCGGCGGAAGATACCTTCTTCTCGACACTGCACAGGTTTCACCTAAGGCAATGAAGGATACTCAGGGTGTTGCCTGCGTAACCGTTAAGAAAAATCAGAAAATCTCCGTTCTTCGTGACTATAACGAAGATGAATTTGTAAAGGCATCACGCTATAAGGCTAAAAATCTTCCCTCGGCCGGTGCAGTTCTTTCAAATGAAGATGTAATGAAAAAGAATAATATGACCTTTGAAGGCTTCTGATAAGCGTATCCTGCCGAATTAAATATGACAGAAGTTATATTTAGTTCGGCTTTTTCATAAAATCCAATGGGTGATTTTTATGAAGAAAGGTCTGTTTCTATCCTTTAATCTCAATCGTTTTCTGAGTATTACTCTCGCAATAATTCTCGTGTTTTCCGTGGTGCTCAGTGTCAATATGGCAGATGTAACAACGTCAGGCGCCAAAATTGACTACAGTAAAACCGTAATTGTTGATGCAGGTCACGGGGGCGAAGACGGAGGTACACAGTCCTCGGCAGGGGTACTCGAGAAAGATATAAACTTAGATATCTCTATGAAAATCGGCAATATTCTGTCGCTTATGGGATATACTGTCGTTTACACGAGGATCGATGATACACTTCACTACGACAGCAGTGCCGTAAAGCAAAGGCAGAAAAAGGTCAGCGACATTCACCACAGAATGAGCATTATAGAAAACTATCCTGAGGCTGTCTTTCTGAGTATTCATCAGAATTATTTTACTCAGAGCAAATACTACGGCGCCCAGGTGTTTTATTCAAAGAATAACGAAAAAAGCAAAATCCTTGCTGAAAGTATACAGACAAATTTAAGAGAACTGGCTCAGCCTGAAAATGACAGGCGGATAAAACCGTCGGGTACGGATATCTATCTTTTGTATCACGCAAAATCTCCTGCAGTAATGGTGGAATGCGGTTTTCTTTCCAATGCAGGTGAAGCACTTCTGCTCAGTGACAGTGAATATCAGAAAAAAATCTCTCTTGCCGTTGCGGCAGGATTCGAAGAATATATGTCAACCTAAAGAAAAGAGGAATTTTAATGGCAAAATCCAAGACGGTATATGTTTGCAGTAACTGCGCCTATGAAACGGCTAAATGGCTTGGCAAGTGTCCCGAGTGCGGTGAATGGTCGACTCTTGAAGAAGAGGTAAGGGTAGCTGAAACTACCTCTAAAAACAGACTTGCACCTGCAAAGGCTGCAAAAAGCGTAAAAGCTATGCCCTTAAAGGAAATACTTCCCGACAATGAGCTGAGATACAAAACGGGAATGGGTGAGCTTGACAGAGTCCTCGGCGGCGGTATTGTCAAGGGTTCACTTGTGCTTTTAAGCGGTGACCCGGGTATAGGTAAGTCGACTATACTGCTTCAGATTTGTCAGTGCCTCGGAAAAAAGCTGAAGATTCTCTATGTATCGGGTGAGGAATCCTATTCACAGATTAAGCTTCGTGCCGACAGACTAAAGGTTAAAACCGAAAACCTTTTTATTCTTTGCGAAACCGATGCCCAGGCCGTCTGTGAGCATATTCAGGCAACTACTCCCGACCTTGTTATAATTGACTCAATACAGACAATGAACTTCACAGAGCTCAACTCTTCGCCCGGCTGTGTTACCCAGGTAAGAGAATGCTCAAATCTTCTTATGCGTACTGCAAAGAGTCTGTCTATTCCTATAATTATGGTTGGCCACGTAAACAAAGACGGCAACATCGCAGGTCCGAAGGTACTCGAACATATAGTTGACGCTGTACTCTATTTCGAGGGCGAGAGAAATCTTTCATTCAGAATCTTACGTGCAGTCAAAAACCGTTTCGGCTCTACTAACGAGATCGGCGTATTTGAAATGTTTGATACGGGACTCAGAGAGGTTGAAAATCCATCGGAAATGCTTATATCCGGCAGACCTAAGAATACTCCCGGCTCATGTGTAGCCTGCGTTATGGAGGGTTCAAGACCACTCCTTGCCGAGATTCAGGGGCTTGTCACCTCGACGGGCTTCGGTAACCCCAGACGTATCAGCAACGGCTTCGACTTCAACAGACTCGCAATGCTTATAGCTGTCCTTGAAAAAAGGGGAGGATATTTCTTCGGAGGTATGGATGCCTATATAAATATTGTCGGCGGTATGAAACTCGAAGAGCCTGCCCTTGATCTTACTATTGTTATGGCTCTTGTATCATCACTGAAAGACTATGCGCTTCGTGACGATGTATTAGCTTTTGGTGAAATCGGTCTTGCCGGTGAAATCAGAGGTGTTTCCCACTGTGAACAGCGAATCAAGGAAGCGGCTCGACTTGGTTTTTCAAGATGTATCATACCAAAGAGTAACCTGAAAAATCTCTCGGCTTCAATTAAGAAAGACATTGAAATTGTCGGTGTAAAAACCATCAGAGAAGCCTTTGAGGCGATAATATTATGATAAGATTCGTAGAAAAACCGAATCTTCCCGAGGGAAAAGTCAAGGCTGTTATCTGCGGTGAGCTCTGCCGTGAGCTTAAAGATTTTCTTGATTCAAGAGGCATCAGGCAAATAAAAATTGAGCCGAACAATTATATCGACCCTGCCATCAAATATCACGCTGATATGGCTGTAATACACTTAGGCGCAAGGCGTATTATTATAAATAAAAGTCAGGACAAGCTTTGTGAGATACTTAAAGAAAACGGCTTTGAAGTTTACACTACAGACAATAATATAGCAGGGGAGTACCCGGAAGACGTAAAGCTTAATTTCACCCTTTTCGGTAATAAGATAATGGGTAGGTTTTCCTTTGCGGATGATAAGCTTCTGCTTCTTGCTGAAGACCTCACTAAGCTCAGCGTAAACCAAGGATACTGTAAATGCTCGTGTCTTGTTATTAACGAAAATGCTCTGATAACTGATGATGAGTCAATTTATAATATTGCTGTAATAAATGATGTGGATTGCCTTCTTGTATCAAAAGGTGATGTTTCACTACCCGGGCACAATTACGGTTTTATCGGTGGTGCATCGGGGAAAATATCAAAGACGGAAGTTTTGTTCTTCGGCGATGTTACAAAGCATCGCGACTATAAAAAAATAGCCGACTTCATAAAGAAGCACGGCTGTGAAATAATTTCTTTAGATTTTCCGCTG
>JAZSMR010000008.1:0-8276 GCA_045535965.1 Acutalibacteraceae bacterium | reverse complement strand
TAAGGAAGCTGTTGACGGCGCTCCCAAAGTTATCAAGGAAGCTATGTCAAAGGACGACGGCGAAGCTGCTGTTAAGAAGTTCGAAGAAGCAGGCGCTAAGGCTACACTTAAATAATTTAACCTTTTGTAATGAAGAAAGACTCACTTTTAAAGTGGGTCTTTTTTTAGTGCAGAATGCAGAGTGCGGAATGGCGTCAGACCAACGCTGAAGAAACAACTCCTAACTAAAAAAGGGCGGGCAGGAATTAACCTGCTCCGCCAATGCTTGTCGCCGTTCTGTATTCTGAATTTACTTATCCATAATAAACGTATCCTTGTTTTTAAGAAGAAAATCAATCAGTGAGATGAGTGTCAGAGCCACGGCAGTGTACATAGAAATCACTGAGAGAATGTGAAGCTGAGGTATTGCCAGGAGATATATAATTATCATTGTCATCTGAGCTGCTGTTTTGGCTTTACCCCAACCTGCTGCCGCTATAACGCTGCCGTTTTCTGCTGCCACGAGCCTGAGTCCGCTGATGGCAAACTCTCTGAGGATAATCACTATTACCACCCAGGCAGGAAGCTCATGAAGTGAAGTGAGACATATTAGTGCCGAAGATACAAGAAGTTTATCAGCAATAGGGTCCATAAACTTGCCGAAAGATGTAACCATATTGTGCTTTCTTGCTATGTGACCGTCGAGCTGGTCGGTAATGGATGCCACTATAAAGATTATAAGAGCTATCAGTCTGTTGTAGCTTGTAAAATCCGTAAGCATAAATAAGACAAAAAATGGTATGAGCATAATACGGAATACCGTAAGTTTGTTTGCTGTGTTCATAAAGTTTACCTCTGTCTGTGATATCAATGAAACGATATCATAGCTTTGACATAATGTCTATAGTTTAATTAAGAATATTAAAATAAACTTAAATTATATTTGGTTTTAAGATAAATTTTAGCAATTTACTACTTTACAAAGCTAAAATATTAGTGTATAATAATGTGGTATATTTTTTAGGAGGATGTAAAAATGGATTCATCTACATTACAAATTTTTCTTGCTATGGCAGGATACATGGTTATCGTTATTGGTATCGGTGTCTTTTATGCCAAGCGTTCAAACAAGAGCTCTGAGGATTATTTCATCGGCGGCCGTACACTTGGTCCCTGGGTTGCAGCTATGAGTGCTGAGGCTTCGGATATGAGTGGCTGGCTTCTTATGGGTCTGCCCGGTGTTGCTTATTGGTGCGGTATCGCTGACGCAGCGTGGACGGCTATCGGTCTTGCTATAGGTACTTATGTCAACTGGCTTATCGTTGCAAAGAGACTCAGAAAGTACTCTGCCGTTGCAGGCAACGCTATCACAATCCCCGAGTTTTTCTCAAACCGTTACAAAGAGAAGAAGAATATTATTATGACACTTTCAGCTATCTTTATTCTTATCTTCTTTACTGTTTACGCTTCAAGCTGTTTCGTAACCTGCGGTAAGCTTTTCAGTACTCTTTTCGGCTACAGCTATCATTCAATGCTTATTGTGGGTGCAGTTTTCGTAGTGTTCTATACATTCCTCGGCGGTTTCCTCGCTGAGAGTGTATCTGACTTTATGCAGGCTGTTGTTATGGTTGTGGCTCTTGTTACAGTACTTGTTATGGGTACCATCAATGCCGGCGGTATCGATGCAGTTATTGCAAACGCTCAGGCTATTCCCGGTTATCTTTCACTTACAAGTCTCGCTACACCTGTAACAGACGCTAACGGTGTACAGCAGGTAATTAATGGCGTACCTCAGTTCGGCGAAGCAAGCAGCTACGGACTGCTTACTATTCTTTCAACTGCTTCATGGGGTCTGGGTTACTTCGGTATTCCCCAGGTGCTCCTTAGATTTATGGCTATCAGAAAGACAAGCGAGCTCAAGAAGTCACGCCGTATTGCTACAGTATGGGTTGTAATTTCACTCTTTGCAGCGGTATGTATCGGTGTTATCGGCAGAGCTATTTTCCCTGCTGAAGCTAATCTTCTTACAAGCGGCGGCGCTGAGAATGTATTTATCAATCTTTCACAGTTCCTTCTTCCTGCTCTTCTTGCAGGTGTTGTTATGGCAGGTATCCTTGCTGCAACAATCAGCTCCTCTGACTCATATCTTCTTATTGCTTCATCGGCATTTGCTAAGAATATTTATGAGAAGTCACCCAAGGCTACAAAGCTTTTCTCAAAGATTACAGGTAAGGATGCAGATGACAAGGCAGTAATGTTTATGTCAAGAATTGCCCTTCTCATTATCTCCGCTATCGGTATAGTTATCGCCTGGGACGAAGACAGTGTTATCTTCGATATCGTATCATTTGCATGGTCGGGCTTCGGTGCTACATTCGGTCCCATTATGCTCTTCTCACTTTTCTGGAAGAGAACAACTTATCCCGGTGCTATTGCCGGTATGGTATCAGGTGCGGCTATGGTGTTCATCTGGAAGCTTGCCCTTAAGCCTGCTTTCGGCGGTATCTTCTCAATTTACGAGCTTATGCCTGCATTCCTTGTTTCCTGCGTATTTATTGTTGTTGTTTCACTTCTTACAAAGAAGCCTTCAAAGGAAATCGAAGAAGAGTTTGATATGGCAAAAAGTGGTGTAATAGAGGAATAATAAAGAAATAAAAAGAAGAATAATAAGTAAAGCTTTGTCAAACTTTTACAAAAGTTTGCGGGGTGTGGGACAGAGCCCCACAGCAAAGAGATATTTTTATCACCCACTTGTTTAATGAACAGGTGGGTGAGTTTCTTTAGTCAATAGTATGCAAAAAGACCTGCAAGGTAAGTACCTGCAGGCCCTTTTTAAGATAACAGATAATATTTAATTTCGAACAGATAATAGATAACGTTCTTTTGGCGGGACGATAGTAGATTCTTTATTTTCGTCCGACGCCGCTATGCATTCTGCACTCTGCGTTATGCATTATTTCTGCTTGTATCCGTCAAGGAATTCGCCCATACGCATCATAGCGGCTCTGAGTTCCTGTACCTCGGGAAGCATAACGATACGGAAGTGGTCGGGCTCTTTCCAGTCGAAGCCGCTGCCGGGGATAAGAAGAATGTTTGTAGCGTGGAGAAGATCCCAGGCGAATTTCTTATCGTCTGTGATATTGAACTTCTTTATGTCAAGCTTCGGGAAGAGATAGAAAGCAGCCTTATTCTTTACAAATGAAATGCCGTCAATCTGCTCAAGGACGGAGCAGGTAGCTTCTCTTTGCTCATAGATTCTGCCGCCGGGTGCAACCATTGATGAGGGAGTTTCGTGGTCTGCCATAGCCGCCGGAATAACAAGCTGGGGGAGAGTGTTTGCACAAAGACGAAGTGAAGTCATCTGAATGATACCCTTGCGGTACTCTGCCGTAAGCTCACTGGGACCGCTGATTACCATCCAACCGCAACGGAAACCGCATACGCAGTGTGACTTTGAAAGACCGTTTAATGTGATGACGGGCATATCGGGAGCAAGAGAAGCTGTTGAGATATGCTGGAGACCGTCCATAACGAGTCTGTCATAGATTTCGTCTGAGAAGATAAGCAGGTTGTTCTCTCTTGCTATCTGAATAATATCAAGGAGAACTTCTCTTGGGTAGAGAGCACCTGTAGGATTGTTGGGGTTAATGAGTACGATAGCCTTGGTCTTTGATGTAACCTTGGAACGGATATCTGCTATATCGGGGTTCCACTCGGATTTCTCGTCACATACATAGAATACGGGCTTGCCGCTTGCAAGATAAACGGAGTTACCCCAGAGTGAATAGCTGGGTGAGGGTACGAGTACCTCGTCGCCGTCGTTGAGTAAGGGCATAAGAGCAAAGTTTACAACCTCGCTTACACCGTTGCCGATGAATACATCATCGGGTGTAATGCCTTCGATACCCTTGCTTTTTTCGTAATCACAGATTGCCTGTCTTGCTTCGGGCATACCCTTGAAGTCGCAGTATGCCACACCCTTCTGCTCGTGACCTCTGAGTGCATTTTCAAGGCTTTCGGGCATCTTGAAACCGAAGGTCGCAGGGTTACCTGTGTTTAGTCTTAATACATCGATACCTCTTGCTCTCATATCCATTGCCTCAACAAAAAGAGGGCCTCTGATATCGGAATGTACATTTTTCATACGTTCTGCAGTTTTAATAAATTCCATAACTGACATCTCACTTTTCATTTAATACTGCAATTATAAGCCTTTTCAAGTGAAAATACAATAGTTACGGATAAATATTTATGTTTTGGTTTAATTATTTTGTGTATAGTTTCGGCTGATGATTGTACGGGTGCATTTTTTTGGAAAAACTTAGTCACAATTTATTAACAATCTCATTAAAAAATGTGCTAATATAAAATCAGACATACTAATTCGAAGGAGAAATTACCATGAAAAAAACACTTTGTCTCATTCTTACAGCTATACTTGTTATGAGCTGTTTGTGTATGCCTCTTTATGCCGGTGCTGAAGGCTTCACAACTGAAAAAGGTGTTCAGGTGCAGATGTCACCCTTCCTTTATAAATCAGCTCTCTATCAGATGGAATACCCCAGCCATCAGTCTTACGGAATAAAGGAAAAAAGCCTTGCGGGTGATTATGCTATCTCACGTGAACTCAACGACCTTTCCTATACCTTTGTTTTTCCGGCCGGTACTACAAAAATAGAATGTATGCTGTCACTGGATGGTGAAACTGATTGGCGCGGCTTTACTGTCAATGATATTGAAAATCCCAATTATTGGGAAAAAGACGGTAACGGCAATATCGACTACAGCAAACCCCTTACCTTCAGACGTGACGAAGTTACTGCTGAACGTGACGAATACGGCGTAATATACAGAGATTACCTTAAGGATAAAAATGCCGGCGGCTACAAGGATATTGACAAGCTTTACTGGAGACTCAGATACATCCGAGGTGGCGAAGCCGTTACCGAATACTTCAACATAAAACTTTACGATTACGATAATGCCGAAAAGCAGACTCTCAAGGCTGTCAACTTCAATGTTGCAGGTCTTCCCTTTGCAGCCCTTACAGGTACTGATGTAGCAGGTAATCAGAGGTATGCTGCAAAGTATCTTTCAAATAACAATTTTGATATTGTTGCTGTTCAGGAGGACTTCGGATATCACAAAAATCTTGTTAGCGGTATGAGCGGTTTTGGTTATATGACCAATCATACCGGCAGTGTCCCCGGCGGCGACGGTCTTAATATATTTACAAAGAATATGCCCATTTATAACGAAACACGAGTTGCCTGGAACGAGGCAAGCGGCATTCTTACAGACGGCTCAGACGAGCTTACTCCCAAGGGCTTCGTTTACACTGTAATTGATATCGGCAACGGTATTTATGTGGATTTCTATAATTTACACGCTGACGCTTACGGCGGTCGGGGCTCAGTTAAGGCAAGAACCAACCAGTACAAACAGCTTGCCGAATTTATCAAGGCTCGCTGTGCTGAGAACGACAGACCTGTAATTGTAACAGGTGACTTCAACTACCATATACATACTCACGAAGATGACGGTTCGCTTTATAAGACCCTTTATCTCGAGTGCGGTCTCAAGGATGCCTGGATGGAATATCACAACAACGGTGACTACTTCAACCTTTATAAGTGGCATATATCAGGTCTTCCTGCCTGGGGTAACTGGGACTCCGTTGAAAGGTTTATGTATAAGTCAGGCGGCGGTGTCGATGTTGTTGTAAGCGATTTCAGATATACTGAAGTTTGTGATGACAGCGGAAAGGTAATATCCGACCATAACTCAGCAGAATGTGATTTTACATTTATTAAGACACAAGACTTTATAGAAAATACTCAGGAACTTCAGGTAGTTTCACCTAAGAAAAATGATTTTATCCAAAAGCTTATGTGGTTTTTAACAGCCTTGGTCAAGGCTCTTTCCGATATAGGTAATCTTCCCGGATTGCTTAAAGATTTAATATGATAAAAAATATACAACGCCATCTTAGGAAGTGATTTCCAAGATGGCGTTTTTCTTGTAATAACAAAAGAACTGCAAACGATTAAGTCGCAGTTCTTATATTGGTGCGGATAACAGGACTTGACTCTCGCACTGCGGTGCTCGGTCATTCGCGGTCACAACAGTCCACCGGACTGTTGCTCTGTACCGCTCCTACTTCAAGTCCTGATGAAAGTATTGTATCATAATAAAAGAACTGCAAACGATTAAGTCGCAGTTCTTATATTGAAAGTAGTGACCTATTTTAATACGAAAAAGACATACTCTCGACCTTTCGTTAAAAGGTGTGAGGAATAATTAAAAGGTATGTTTTTGTCTGCGAATACAAAATTATTGTTCCTACTATAAAACAGTGGAACAAATCAGACACTATTCCTGGAAAGCACCAATGCTCAAATTAGTTTTTATTGTGTATTTTCTACCGTAATTATCATAAAGAATGACTTTTATTTTATCATTAGTATTGCAAATCGCACATATATTTGTTTTGCAATAAGCTCTATAAACATTCTGCTTAATGATATCAATGCTTTGCGTTGTTGCCGGCGGCAAATTCAATTCCTTCAAACCGTTAAAGTATTCAACATGAAAGAGATGTGTGTTTACACAAAAAATCATTTTAGTTAGTGCAATTGTTCTAAGCGAGTTGTTAGATAGGTAAATTTTGAAATCGGGTACCATTTCAAAATGGGTATGTATTTTTCTTGTTTTGTCCCACAAATTTAACCAAATACCAATAATACCAACAATTGTTGCTAATGTAGTTCCAATTGCAGAAAGTGCATTCCAATTCATAGATAATCGCCTCCTTCAATCTTCATGTATCTTTATAAATTCTATGTTAATTTTTATGAAACTCATCATCATTTGCGTGCCTTAAAATATATTTTCCCATTAAAGTTTTCTGCTTTCTTGAACAAATCGAAGAAATGCTGCTTCTTTGTTTGTTTATATCCAAACCGAAGAAATTACATAATTCTTGAGCATTTGAAAATGAATAGAGAAATGAATTTGTTGTTACATCATATACATTGATTTGAGATTTCTTTCTTTTGCATTCAGGACATTGAGTTCTATTGCTTACCTTAGATAACCATTTGTGACCACACTTAGAACATTTCCAATGAACTTTTTTGGATTGATTGTTATAGTGAATTTCACTTGGCGTACAATCGTTTAATTCATAATCCCATTCTTTAGCAAGTTCTGGATTCTGTGATAAGAGGTCATTAAATCCTTCTAATACTTTTTTGCCTGTGCAAACAGGGCATCCTCGCCCTCTATTTCTATCAGATATCGATGCTTGCCATTCGTGGCCTTCACTACATTTCCACCATACTTTTTTGTTGCTGTTTGCTGCTAAATTTTGTGGTTTTAAGTTACCGTTCTTTTCATAATTCCATTCGTGTGCTACTTCTGGATTAGAGAATAATAGAGAATTTTCTTTTTCTGTGTAGTACCGCAAATTTTCTATGGCAATAGCATCTCTTTCTAAGTCAATACCAACACGGGTTCCAATTATTTCACTTAAAATCTCTTTAAGTTTTTTTGATAAATCTCCCTGGTTTTTTTTGACAACGCAATCTATAGAACTGTCATTTAACAATGGCAATTCTTCCCTTATTCTATATAATTTAATTCCATCGTTTTCACACTTTTGATTTTTCTCTAAATCATTTTTCCTTCTGTTTTTGTGCCAAATACAGCCATCATATTCAATGGCGATTTTTCTTGACGGAATATAAATATCTAATTCGTAACCGTTTTCTCTGTACGAATGTATTACCTCTAAGCCGTATTTGGTAAGATAATACACGATCGCATATTCTGGGAAAGAAGTATTTCGTTCAGAATTGCAAATAGGGCACCTGCGTCCTTTGTTTCTATTATGTATTGTTGCTTGCCATTCATGACCCTTGCTACACTTCCACCATACTTTTTGCCCACTATTCGCAGTAAAATTTTCTGGGCTTAAATTGTCGTTCTTTTCGCGGTTCCATTCTTTCGCCAAAGTAGGATTAATTGTTTGTAAATCATTATAACCTTTTAGCCCTTTTTTACCTGAACAATATGGGCAACCACTCCCACGATTTCGCGTGCCTATTGTCACTTGCCATTCGTGCCCTTGTTCGCATTTCCACCATACTTTTTTATCGCTGTTAGGCATTACATCCGCAGGGGTTAATCCATTGTTTTTTTCATAATTCCATTCTTTTGCTAAAGCGGGATTAACAGTTTGTAAATCGTTGTAGCCACTTAAAACTTTTTTGCCTGCACAAAATGGGCATCCGTTT
>JAZSMR010000069.1:0-18885 GCA_045535965.1 Acutalibacteraceae bacterium | reverse complement strand
AACATCTTCGGGTGTTGTAAGAGCTAAGGGTGCAGGTAATGCGACTATCCTTGTTACCACAGTTGACGGCGGCTACAGTGCTTCCTGCAACATAAGCGTTTTCACAGCGGTTACAGGTGTAGTAATCTCAGCTGAAACAGTTGCTATTCCCAAGGGCGAAAAGAGAATACTTACAGCCATCATAGAGCCGGCAGATGCTCAGAATCAGGAGCTGACCTGGACAACTTCAAACGAAAACGTTGCCAGAGTCGATGCAATAACAGGTCAGGTAACAGGCCGTACTGTGGGCACTGCGAAGATTACCGTAACAACAGCCGACGGCGGTTACAGCGACAGCTGCATTGTTGAGGTTGTTCAGCTTGCAACAGGCGTGACCCTCAGCTTCTCGAGCATTTCGCTTGATGCAGGTAAGACAAAGACTATCTCTGCTGCGGTTACTCCTTCATCGGCAACAGATAAAACAGTTACATGGACTTCCTCAAACGAAAAGGTTGCCAAGGTTAATTCTTCAGGTAAGGTTACAGCCGTATCAGCAGGTTCGGTTACAATCACAGCTACTTCAAAAGACGGTGCAGCTTCGGCAACCTGCAAAGTAACGGTTAAACAGCCGGCAACCTCCGTGACTCTTAAATCCACAGCCGGCACGGACCTTACAACAACAACCATGAAGATTGCCGTCGGCAGCAGTAAGACTATCGTGGCAACTCTCAAGCCCTCCGACGTAACCAATAGCAGCGTCACATGGAGTACATCGGATAAATCCATTGCTACAGTTTCCTCAAAGGGTGTTGTCAAGGGTGTCAAGGCAGGTAAGGTGAAAATCACAGCCACATCAGCCGACGGTGCTGCAAGTAAGACAGTAACCGTAAGAATATATACACCGGTAACATCGGTTTCTCTCAATAAGACCTCACTGACTCTTAAAGAGGGCGGCTCTGCAACAGTTACTCCCACAGTCAAACCCTCAGGTGCAACATATAAAACAGTAAAGTGGACTTCCAGTAACTACGACGTTGCAACAGTAGACGAAAACGGCAAAATCACCGCTAAGGGTGTAGGTTACGCCGTTATTACAGCAACCACAACTCAGGGCAGCAAGAAAGCTACCTGTAACGTAAGTGTTGTAAAACCCGTAACAGGTTTAAGCATTTCTAAGTCATCACTTCGCATTGAAGTTGGCGATAAGGTGACTCTTAAAGCCACAATCAAGCCCTCCGACGCTTCAAATCAGACTGTGTCCTGGAAATCCAGCTCTTCAAGCATTGCCAAGGTATCTTCATCAGGTACCGTCACAGCAAAGAAGCTGGGCACTGCAACAATTACCGTAACAACAGCAGACGGCGGCTTCAAAAAGACCTGTAAGGTTGAAGTAGTCAAGAAGGTAACAGATGTTGAACTGAATAAATCATCAGCTACTCTTTATCTCGGCAAGACCCTCACTCTTAAGGCTACCGTATCACCCTCCGGTGCAACAAACTCAGCCGTTACATTCTCAAGCAGTGACAGCGCTATCGCTAAGGTGTCTTCCTCAGGTGTTGTGACTCCCGTAAAGCCCGGCACAGCAACAATAACTGTAAAGACAAGCGACGGCGGATTTACCGATACATGTAAGATAACAGTCAAGAGAGCTGTTACAAGCATAACTCTCAATAAATCCGCAGCCGAAGTCAAGTCAGACACAACTCTGACTCTCAAGGCTGCAATCAAGCCTTCGAATGCTACGGACAAGACAGTAACCTGGACAACAAGCAACAAGAAGGTTGCAACAGTATCCTCAAAGGGTGTTGTAACTCCAGTAGGCAAGGGTACTGCAACAATCACAGCCAAGAGTGAAAACGGTCTGAAGGCCACCTGCAAGGTAACAGTGTATCAGGTAGTAACCGGTGTCAAGCTCAGTGAAGCCTCAACTGTTTATGCAGGCGAAAAAGTAACTCTCAAGGCTACGGTGCAGCCCACAAATGCAAATGCTCAGACTGTGACTTGGTCATCATCCAACACTTCTGTTGCCAAGGTAAGCTCCAAGGGTGTTGTAACAGGTGTCAAGGCAGGTAATGCGGTAATCACCGTCAAGACTAAAGAGGGCGGTTTCACAGCCAAGTGCACAGTGACAGTAAAACAGCACGTAACCGGCATTTCACTTAATAAGACGGATATCACTGTTGCAAGGGGTACAAATTCTCAGCTCACAGCAACAATCAAGCCCGCAAACGCAACAGACAAGACCTTCACATTCTCATCGTCAAACGAAAAGGTTGCAACTGTAACCGAGCAGGGTCTTATCAAGGCAGTTGCCTGCGGCGAAGCTGTGATTACAGTCAAGTCAAACGAAAACAAGAAAACAGCAACCTGTAAGGTAACAGTTGTTGAGCCGGTAAAGGATATGACCCTCAGCGTCAGCGAAATGACTCTTTATAAGGACAAGGGTCAGACTATCGGCGTGACGGTTCTTCCCGAAGATGCAACAATCAAGACAGCAACGTTCTCCTCCTCTGACTCCAAGGTTGCTAAAGTTGACAAGAAGGGTATTGTGACAGCTGTAGGTAAGGGTGAAGCAATTATCACCGTAACAGCCGACGGCAATAATGATATTGTAAAGACCGTAAAGGTAACTGTTCTCTTAGGCGTTGAAGAAATCACTGCTGAGAAGAAAGAATACTCAGTATATGAAAATGAGAGCACAAAGATAAATGTGACAGTTCTTCCTGAGGACGCTGAGAACCCTGCCGTAACATACAAGAGTGCCGACGAAAAGATAGCGGTAGTTGACGGGGCAGGCAATGTAAAGGGTATCAGCAAGGGCGATACAAAAATCATCGTTCAGAGTGTTCAGGCTCCTGAAGTTGTTTTAGAGGTACCCCTTAAGGTTAAGCGTGCAGTTGCCTCAGTGAGTCTCAGCGCAAAGGAAATGACAATATTTAGCGGTGCTTCCTTCCAGCTCACAGCTACCCCTGCTCCCGCTGATGCAGATAACCTTGAAATCACCTGGTCAACCTCAGACGAAAGCATTGCAAGAGTCAACACTAAGGGCGGTGTAACAGGTGTCAAGGGCGGTGAAGCAGTTATCACTGCTACTTCTGCGGATTCTGGCAAGACAGCTCAGTGCAAGGTTATCGTAAGACAGTCACCCGAAAGTGTAAGTCTCAGCAAGGAAAGTGCGACTCTCAATGTAAATACAAGCATCAGCTTAAGTGCTACGGTTTTTCCCGAGAATACCTACAATAAGGCAGTTACCTGGAAATCCTCAGACGAGAGCGTTGCAACCGTTGATAATAACGGTAAGGTGACAAGCCACAAGGTAGGCGAGTGTAAGATAATTGCAACAGCCTCAGACGGAAAGACGGCGGCAGAGTGCACAGTAAGAGTATTCGTGCTTGCTGAACAGGTTAAGCTTAACAGCACACTTCTCACTATGCAGAAGGGTCAGACCTTTACCTTTAAGGCTACGGTGCTTCCCGAAAATGCAAGTGAAAAGGACGTTACCTGGTCATCGTCAGATGAAACTGTTGCCACAGTAGATAAAAACGGTAAGATGACTACTCTTAAGGGCGGTACAGCCGTAATCAGAGCCACAAGCACAACTGACGGCGTATATGGCGAGTGTACAGTTCACGTCAAGGTAGACAGTGCTTCAATCACTCTGGGCAAAAAAGAGGTGGTTCTCTATCTCGGTGAGACTCTCACTCTCGAAAGTAAGGTTTTACCCGAGGACAACACCAACGATGCAATCATCTGGTCAAGCGACAAGACAGAAGTAGCAAGTGTCAAAGACGGAGTTATCACAGCCAAGGCTCAGGGTACAGCCGTAATCACTGCCAAAACCAAGGACAGCGGTGTGACAGCGACTTGCAAAGTAACAGTTAATAAGCATACTGATGGCATAAAGATAAGCAGTACCGCCGAAACGCTATATGTGGGCAAGACAGTAAAGCTTACCGCTGAGGTATCACCTGTCGATGCCACAAACAAGAATGTTACATGGACTTCAAGCGACAGCGTTGTAGCCACCGTAAAGGACGGCAAGGTAAGTGCTCTTCGCTCAGGTATTGCAATTATCACAGCCAAGACCGAAGAGGGCGAATTCTACGGAATCTGCATTGTAAAGGTTGTTCAGGGCATTGAGAAAATAAGCCTTGACAGAGGCGAAGCTATAATAGATAAGAAAGAGAGCATAACTCTCACTCATCAGATTTTACCTCTTGATGCTGACGAAAAGGCTGTGGTCTGGACTTCCTCAGACGAAAGCATAGCCAAGGTTATTGACGGTGTAGTTACAGGTCAGGACAAGGGCGGCACAGCTATTATAAGGGTTTCAAGCGCAAGTGACGGCAAGGTTTATGCTGAGTGTACAGTCAAGGTAAAAGAGGCTGTCGGCAGTATCGAGCTCAGTGAAACGGAAGTGACTCTCAAGAAGGGCGAGAAAAAGACACTCACAGCGAAGATTCTCCCGGAAAACGCTTATGACAAGTCTGTCATCTGGACAAGCGGCGATGACAAGATTGCTACTGTAAAAGACGGTGTTATAACTGCTGTAGAGGCAGGCACTGTTGAGATTACAGTAACGAGCACCGCAAGCGGTGTAAGCGCCAAGTGCAGAGTAACGGTTGAGTAAAAAAATCCTGCAAGTTTTTAACTTGCGGGATTTTTTGTAATTACTAATTGCTAATTTTTTCGTTTACCCCTCTTGACAATCCTTCTATCCGATGCTATAATACATTTAACATTTAAGTTAAATGTTAAATAAAACCAAGCCGAGGTGATAACGTTGAGCATACAGAATACCCTCAAAGCCCTCTCAGACCCCACAAGACGAGAGATACTGGATATGCTGAAAAAAGGCAGACTCTCAGCAGGGGAGATAGTAGACAACTTCCCTGTCAGCGGTGCGGCAGTGTCAAGACATCTGAGCGTACTCAAAGAAGCCGACCTTATAAGAGACGAGCGTGAGGGCAAATATATCTATTACGAACTCAATGCCTCTGTATTAGAGGAAATTATGCTCTGGATAACAGAGCTGAAGGGAGACAGGGACAATGATTAAAAACAACAAACTTAAAACTATTATTTCTTCACTCATTATTCTTCTGCCTGCGATTTTCGGCGTTATATTCTGGGAAAAGCTCCCAAATGAACTGGTGTCACATTTAGGTATTGACGGTAATCCTGATGCGATAGGAAAGAAAGCACTCCTTGTTTTTCTCCTGCCTGCCGTATTACTTGCAGTTCACCTTTTTGGTCTGTGGATAACCGGAAAAGACCCGAGAAATAAGGCGCAGACCAAAAAAGCTCAGGGAATCGTTTTCTGGATTCTGCCTGTGGCAAGTATTTTTGTAAACACTCTTATGTACGCCGTATCTCTGGAAGCGCAGTTTAATCCGATGGTGATTCTCGTGCTGTTCCTTGCATTTATGTTTATTTTTATAGGTAACTATATGCCTGCCTGTAAGCAGAATTCAACTCTCGGCATAAAAATAAAATGGACACTTGAAAACGCTGAAAACTGGAGAGCTACCCACCGTTTCAGCGGTAAGGTTTGGTTTGTCTGCGGCCTTCTGATTATACCTTGTGCGTTCATACCCGAAAAGTATGCACCGTATCTTCTTATAGGTATTATATTACCCATAGTTATCTTGCCTTTGTTATATTCTTATCTCTACTATAAAAAGCAGGTTAAAGAGGGTACCTACAGTACAGAAAGCAGTGTCACGGCATCAATGCCGAAATCATATAAGATTATAACTGTAATATGTCTTGCTGTTCTTGCTGTGGTGCTTCCCGTATTGATGTTTTCGGGCGATATAGATTTTAATGTGAGTGATACAGCCCTTGAAATTGAAGCTGATTTTTATGATGATATCACTGTAAGCTTTGACAGTATAGATGATATAGAATTCCGTGAGGTAACTGCAAACGGTCTGAGGGTCAGCGGCTTCGGCTCAATGAAGCTCCTTCTGGGACAGTTTAAAAATGAGGAGTTCGGTAACTATATCCGCTACACATATTATGATGATACGGGCTGTGTGGTGCTGACAATAGGCGGTGAAAAGCTCGTTATTGCAGGAAAGACTCTTGTGGAAACAAGGGCGATATATGACGAGGTTATTGAAAAGCTCAAATAACAAAAAGCAGGGATTGTCTCTCGACTTTCCCTGCTATACTTTTTATCTTTCTTACGGTAACCTCTTACCGCACTGATTGCAGAATTCGAAATCGTTCTGCACCTGAGCTCCGCAATAGGGGCAGTATTTGCTGTCTGCTGTCTGCTGAGCTTCGCTGTAATGAGTATACGCTTTCTTTTCGCCGAAACGCTCATTCCATGGGTCGGTTTCCTCACCCTCTTCGGTTATATCGAAAGAGGAGTATCTGTTCTTACCTGTGGCATTTTTGAAGTTGTAGACTGCCGAAGCAACCGCCATAGCGATAAAGACTAATCCGAAAGCGGCAAAGAGACCGCCTGCACCCATAGAAAGCGCCGAAACAGTCCATATTACGCCAAAAACGGCAGCCAATATACTTGATACACCGCTCATCATTGATGGGCCTCTGCCGGGTTTAATACTTTTCATAGGTGTACCTCCTTAGTCTTATTCTGTAAAGTCGATTCTTACTGCGCCGATACCGCCCTCAACGGAGATTATATTTTTACCTTCTCCGATAACACCGCCGTCTGAAAGTCTGTCCTTTCCGACTCTCATTACACCGATACCTGTTTCACCCTTGATGGTATAGAGCTTTTCTCCGCCTGTGAGATTTACCTTCACCTCACCAACACCCGCTTCGATTTCGCTGATACCCGTAATCTTGGCTGTAATATCTGATTTGCCTACACCTACAGAATATTCAAGGTTGTTGAGAAGTCCCTTTCTGACTGTGAAGTCACCGACTCCGCCGTCAATGTCTGCCGAGGTATTGGCTTTTATGTAAGAAAATTCTGTCTTACCTACGCCTAAGTCAAGGTCTAATTTATCGCAGACTAACTTTTCAATATATATACTGCCGCTGCCCGAGGAGATATTCGCCTTGCTGAAGCTCATATCCTTTGGTACTGTGACGACGATACTGTGGCTGTTTGAAATGTTCAGGAGCTCTTTTACGGTGTCCTCAATTCTGAGGGTGCCTTTTTTGTTTCTCACCTTGATACCGTCGCTACAGTGAACGGAAAACTTATCGCCCGATTCAATAGCGAGAGAGGCTGTGAGAAGCTCAAGGGTAATGTTTTCGGGAATCTCTTCTATAGTATAGAGGGTGAATTCCTCGTTTTCCTTAATTTCATGGATTTCATTTTTAAGGGATTTTATGCCTGTGACAGCAAGCATTGCCGTTGCGGCACCGCCGATAATTGCCACTACAAGACCGATGGCAATAGCATCAGCAACAAGCTTTATAAGTCTCTGAATTGATGTCATTTAATATCAACTCCTCCGAAAAGACATAAACCGCTGACATAAACGGTGGGGGTGGTATTGACGGTGTCGAGTCTTCTCTTATCTGATACGCCGCCGAATATTGCAGTTGACTTTGTTTCAATGTTAACGGTGGGAGGCACAAGAATATCAATACCGCCGAAGGTTGCATTTGCATTGATGATAACATCCTCTTCGATAACTGCATTTCTCAGGTCGCAGGTAACACTGCCGAAAACTGCTGTAAGGTCATTGCCGTAAAATACCTGACCGTCATACTTTATGTTTTTACTGCCGAAAGAAGCAAAGTGAGTGTCCTCCTGACCGACCTTATCGCTGTTACGCTTAAAAGAGGCACTCTTCTTGCCGAAAATAACGTCCTTGAATACAAGGGAAAGACCGATGATAACGAGAATACCCGGGAGCATAAGCTTCCAGAGCATATCGAAGGTAAGAATATCCTGACAAGCTAAAAGAAGAGCGATACCCACAGCGATACCGATTAGGTTGCCTGTCTTGTCTCTTGAACGGAAAAGCTCGATAGAGCAGGGGATAATGATAAGCAGAGTCCACCAGCCGTCAAAGAAAAGATTGATGTCTGTGATACCGAATGAGTTAAGACCGATTATTACACCTAAAGCGATGAATAAAAGACCCCATAAAATATTACTGAATTTTTTCAATTTAAGTCACTCCTTTTTTGTGTCCTTGGGCTTATTATAAAGTAGATGTGAAAAATTGTCAATTAGATGAACCTTAAAAATGACCCCTTACTTCATCACCGGGAAGTAAGAGGTCTGATTTTTATCTTGGCGGGGTTAAATTTGCCTTATTTTGGCAGTCGGTGCCGTTCTGCGTTCTGCACTCTGCGTTCAGCACTCAGAATATATACCATTTAGCAATGCTCATTACTATGGTAATAATTTTTGTGAGTACTTCGATAATCTTCTTAAGAGTAGCGTTAAAGCTGTCGTCTGAGGTGTTTTCATCAGCAGGGGGAGTGTAGCCCTCTGCAATGTCGCCCTGAGTCTTATCCTTCTGAATAGCGAAGGAGTCAACCACCTTTGCACCCTCGTCGGTTACTGTGTACGCGTCGAAGTAGAGCACACCGTCTTCAATTCTCACCGCTGAGAACATGGGGTAGTCAACGGAAAGCATCTTTTCGCCTCTGGGGAAGAATTCGTCTGTGAGAGTCACGTCATTCTGAATGTAGGTCTTGACTCCGCAGGTGCCTGAGATAACATAAGTTGTGCCTGTAGGCTGCACCTGAGTTTTATATACCTTGCCGTCAGAATTAAGATAGGCGGTATCGTAGGGAGTAAGAGCATTATTCACAAGTGAGCCTGTTCTCATATAAACGTGGTCGTGACCCTGGAATACCATATCGATGCGGAGTTCGGCCATAAGCACCTGAAGCTGCTCTCTTATAGCACAGACATCATCGTCTTCATAGTGTGAGCCCTGAGAGTAAACCGCCTTGTGGAGTGCTACGAACTTCCACTGAGCATCGCTCTTATTCATATCAGCCTTGAGCCATTCTACTTGATCGTCGCTGAGGCCCTCGTTTTCGTTTAAGTTCTCTGTGTTGAGTACGGCGAAGTGAGCGTTGTTATAGTCGAAGCTGTAGTATACACCGCCCGTCTTATCTTGGTCGGGTACATTGGGGAGTACAAAATAATTGTCAATAGCGTTTGTGCCGTGTCCCTCGTGATTGCCTGAAGCGCTCATCATATAGGTCTTCATAAGATTATCGGAGGCAGTATTGAACATCCACGCCCACTGCTTCTGATTGTCGCCGTGATCAACAAGGTCGCCGGTATTTACAATGAAGTCAGCCTCGGGATAAACCTCGAATGCGGTATCAACAACCTTTGCCCATGCTCTTTCATACTGAGCCTCGGACTGTGACTGGGGGTCTGCCAGATGAAGGAAGGTGATATCCTTTGAGCTGTCCTGGATGCGTACTGTGCCCGTCTCACTCCACCAGCCTTTTTCCTCTGAGCCGACACGGTAATAGTAGGTTGCACCCTTTTCGAGATCTGAAAGAGTTGCTGTGTGGCGATTCATCTTGAATTCATAAGGCAGGAAGCCTGCAATACCTACGTCAATACCGAAGTATGAACGGATAACGCTTTCGCTCTTAAGGTCGATTTTAAAGTCGGCCTTTTCTGTTGCCTTGCCCTTGAATTTCGGCTCGCTGTCGGCTTTGTATATTTCAATGTCTCCGTCTACAGTTGATTTTGAGAACCAGCTGATAACTGCTTCGTCAGTGTCTTCGCCTAAGGTTACACTTACCATTGTGGGAAGTCTGTAGTTTTCTCTTGTGACGGGGACTTCTGCTTTTTGTGTGCTGTATGTTACACCGTAGTCGCCCTTAAGCTGAGGATTAACATCATTGGTGAAGTCGTTTACTATATAGGCAACGAATGCACCGATACCCTCAAACTGGCTGAAGGTGAGATATTTCTGCATAAGCTCCTTGTCGAGAATATCATAGATATCCTTATAGGGGAGCACGCCGAGAGCGAAAACAGTATTTACAAGGTTCATATAGGTGAAGTCGCCCTTGAGCACATAAGAGAGGAGATAGTTCACACCCTTGCCCATCTGTTTGCCGATGCAGTCATCACCCAGAAGCTTGTCGACTCTGATTTCAAGCTTTGCAAGTATGCTGTCCTCTAAAAGTGTATGCAAGATAAGTTCAACCAATTTATTGAATACGGTTTCAATAATGTGAGCTTCCTCGAAGTTTTTGAGAACATCCTTCATAAACTCGTCGTTCTCTATGGCTTCGTTACCTGTGTACCAGCTTGCGAGCACTGTGAGAATAACATCACCAAGGTCGCCTGGCTTCTTCTTGTCTCCGAAGCCGAGAGTGTCAATATAATTTGTGCAGGGAAGCTCTGATACGGGAATGGAAACGAATTCCCCGATAATATCCGAAAGGAGAGTATAGAGCTTTTCTTCGTCTTTTATGTAGAGGTCATAAACCTGATCGAGGAGGTCATTGATGAACCACATAATATTATCCACACTGAAGATGTTATATCCGCCGAGCTTTATGCCCTCGCCGATATAAGGTGAAAGGAAACCGCCTATAATTTTTTCAAGGTCAATGTCCATTGTTTTAAGGAATTCGCCGATACTGCCTGCCTCTTTAATGGAGACAATATACTTTGAAATCATACTCTTTACAAGTGCCACAAGGAATGCGGTTGCATCAGCCTTGCCGTCTTCGGTATATTTTCCGCCGAAGGACAGCTGGTAAACTTCATAAGCGTAAGCACTTTTTTCGTAATTCACACCGTCAAAGCTGTAGGGCACAGCATCGTCAAAGGGAATACTCTCGAAGCTCATATCGCTTTCGCCGTCTTTATAGGTGTTGATGGTCATTTCGCGGTATGTGCAAGGGTAGCTTGTAACTGAAGCGGTTTCAACGTCATAGAGTACCTCGCCGTCATCGTTTATAACTGAGGAAATGTCGTCGGTGTGGAGATGTCCTGAGAAGGTATAGTGAATACCCCAGGAAGCGAACTTTTCTGCAACATCAAGGTAGTCGTCAAGAACAAAAGCAAAGGTAATTGAGGGCTCAGTCTCCATGTGAGGAGCAAGACCGTGATGAATCATAACCATAGGAGTCTTGCCGTTTTTGGTTGCATCCTCAGCAAGACCTTTTACCCACGCCATAAGCTCATCACTTACTGCACCGCTTGTCTCCTTGTCTGCGGCCGCAGGGTCAAAGGTATATTTGCAGGAGTCAATAACAATAAGACGGTAGGAGTAGTTGCCTTCGCTGTCCTTAAGGTCGGCGGCGTAGGAAAGCTGATTGAGAATATCAGCACCGTCTTCGCTGTAGCGTGAAACTGCTAAGTCATAGCCAAGGTTTTTATATATATCGTCAAATTCGTCAGCCTGAAGTGCACGGGCGTTTTCCTGTTTGCCGCTTGCAAAGGTAGAGGACTTCGCCTGATTGATATCGTGGTTGCCTGTTGTGACGAGGAAGTCAACACCGTATTTTTCTTCGTACTCTTCTAAAATTGCAGCGAGCTTGATGTGTGCTTCGTATTCGCCGTCTTTTGTCAGGTCACCGGGTACGAGAATATATTTAAGGTCGGGATTTCTCGTCATAGCCGTTTCAATGGCTGTTCTGATGATAGATTCAGACTGAGGGTACTGTTTTGTTGTGCTCTCGCAGTATTCTTCCCAGGCCTTGCTGTCGCTCATAAGGCTTTCGGGATAGTAGTGTAAGTCTGATATTGTGACAAAGTCCATTGATGCGGTAACTTTACCGCTTTTAAAGTCGATAGCATAAGATATTGACCCGACAGTGGAAAATATTATTGTGAGGGTCAGTAATAAGGCGATAAATTTTTTCATAATCAGTCCTCCTTGGACATTTGAAATTATAGCTATTATACCATAATATATCTGAATTTTAAATAAAACCTTAAACGATGCAAATATTTTTGTGAAGTTTACTAAATGGAGAAATACTATTTTATAAAATCTGACAATGCTTTTAGTCAAATTAAACATATTAATATTTGATAAATAAAGCAAAATAGACAAAGGTTTTTGCCGAAAACACTAGATTTTAATTTTTATTAATGCTATAATATGCGGGTAGTATTCTATCAGGAGGAGCAAAATGCAAAAAGAGAACAAAATGGGCGTTATGCCCATAAAAAAGCTTGTTATAACAATGAGCCTTCCAATGATGATATCAATGCTCGTGCAAGCACTTTATAATGTTGTTGACAGTATCTTTGTCTCTCAGGTCTGCGAAGATGCTCTTACGGCAGTGTCCCTCGCATTCCCGGCACAGAATCTTATGATAGGTGTCGCTACGGGTACGGGTGTAGGTATTAACGCTCTTTTATCGAGAAGTCTCGGTGCAAAGGATTACGATAAAGTCAACAAGATAGCCACCAACGGCGTCATTCTCTGCTTTTTAAGCGGTATTATTTTCTTCCTTTTCGGTGTCTTCGGCACAAAGCTTTTCTTCGGTGCACAGGTTGAGGAAGCTTCACCTATCTACGGCTACGGTGTTGACTACTTAAGCGTAGTATGTGCCGCTTCAATCGGTCTTTTCGGGCAGGTAACAATGGAAAGACTTATGCAGGCTACGGGTAAAACTACTCTCGCAATGGCGACACAGCTGGCAGGTGCAATTACAAATATTATCCTTGACCCCATACTTATTTTAGGTATCGGTCCCTTCCCCCGCCTTGAGGCAAAGGGTGCAGCCATTGCAACGGTTATCGGTCAGATGCTGGCTTTCCTTGTAGGTATTGTCCTCAATCAGAAGTTCAATAAAGAGGTCAGAGTTTCATTCAGGGGCTTCAGACCCGATTTCAGAATTATCACCGATATATATAAGATAGGTGTGCCGTCAATTATTATGGTGGCAATCGGCTCATTTATGACCTTCTGCCTGAATAAGATTCTTCTCGGCTTCTCTACAACAGCGGCAGCAGTATTCGGTGTATATTTCAAGCTTCAGTCCTTTGTGTTTATGCCTATATTCGGCCTCAACAACGGTGTTATTCCAATCGTGGCCTTCAACTACGGCGCAAGAAACAGAAAGAGAATCACCTCTACCCTGAAATTCAGCTGTACCATTGCTGTATCAATTATGGCTCTTGGCACAGCAATTATGTGGCTTATGCCCGAGACAATGCTCAGACTCTTTGATGCAAGTGAGGATATGATGGGCATCGGTGTACCGGCTCTGAGAATTATCAGTACCCACTTTATCCTTGCAGGTGCTTCTATCAATTTAGGTGCATCATTCCAGGCGCTTGGCAGAAGCCACTTCTCAACTATCGTATCTTTTTGCAGGCAGATTATTGTACTGCTTCCTGCGGCATATTTTCTTTCAAAGACGGGAGTGCTTAACAATGTGTGGTTGGCTTTTCCCGTTGCAGAGGTTATGTCACTTATCGTTTCCCTTGTATGCTTCAGATATGTTTATAAGACGCTGATAGTCAAGTTAGATTCCTGATAATATAAAAGGCACACTTCACCATGGAGTGTGCTGTTTTTTCAGCGTAGCAAACATTGTGTGCTTTATGGCTTGAAGGCGGTTTTGCAGCAATTTTTAAAAAAATATTAAAAAACGCCGAAAATGCTTTTCAAATTGCAACAAAAGGTGTATTATATATTCATAACACAACACGAATGACGGTTTGTGTTTTAAAACGATTACTTCTGGTTCTCTAATATCTGTAAGGTTCCGAATTGTGCGAAAGTGCAGTTCGGAATTTTACGTTTTTAAAATAAATACAGGGGGCCGGTTCGCTATGCATAGTCACATAGAACTGTCCCCTGTGTCTCGTTGTAGCGCAGGCGCATCGCCTGCTGAGGATATTTTTTAATCGAGGTAGTCCGTGGGGCTACGCTACAAGTTTATTGAGTTCTGAGCTTCACGAAATGCCTTATGAGATAAACTGCAACACCTACGGGAATAGCGAAAATGACTATTTTTATTATCAGGTGAATAGGTATATAATCGTATATGCCGTCGCCTAAAATCGTGAAGAGTATAACTCTCGGCATTATGCCTATGACGCTTGCGAAAAAGTATCGCGGGAACTTTGCTTTCGATGCGCCCCAGAAGAGGCTGACAAAGTCTATGGGAAACACGGGGAGTGCTCTTATTGCAAGGAAGGCGGGGAAGTTGTCGTTAAACTTCATATCAAGTATCTTTTTTCCGCCCTTACTCTTTGCAAGGAGCTTGTTTACATAGTCCCCACCAAGGAAAAGACCGAGAAAATATGTTACGGTGACTTCTAAAATGATGCCGACAAGGCTTATAAGACAGGCCTGCCACACATCAAAAGCCATACCGATTGAAATATATATGAGTGAAGCGGGTATAATAAAGAGAACGGATTTTACAAGATATACGCCCCAAATTGTGAGAATGGCAACTGTCACTGTTGAACTCGCTTCCACAAGGGCACGTACGTCGATGTTTTTCAGCTTCTCATAATTTATAACGGCTATGACAAATATTATCATTGCCACCGCGGCACGGAGAAGCGCCAGTAAGGTTGATTTCGTTTTAGGATTCATATTTTACTCCTTTTGGGAAACTTTTAGTATTATACACAATTATGGGAAGGATTACAACAAAAAAGAGAAATAAAATGTGAATTCCCTGAAGAGCTATAGACTTTTTTATAAAATTATGATATATTTATCAGTAAGTGTAATTCAGTAACTGACAAAGTGAGGTGCAGTCATTGACTATAAAAGATAAAGCAGAAAGATTGGCAGTCGGTGCAACTCTTGACGGAATATTAAAGTATATAGATAAAAAGCCAAAGGAAAATCTCATAAGACTTCTTGATGTTACAGAGAAGCTTCTTGCAGGTACTTTCCCGAAGAAAAACTTTGTTGCCGCACGTAAGGCTATAGAAGAAGGGGACAATGTTTACTATCAGCTTGCTATGAGTGTCCTCAGAGACCTTGACAGAGGTATGGTAAAGAAGATGATGCTTGCTATCGGTCTCGGTGCAGGTATCAAGGGCACAAAAGCAGTAAGAGAAAACAGAGAAAAGTATAAGTGCAATATACCCTTCCAGATTCTCCTCGACCCCACAAGTGCCTGCAACTGTAAGTGTAAGGGCTGTTGGGCAGCAGAGTACGGCCACGAAAATAACCTCAGCTATGAGGAAATGTCAAGCATCGTTTCTCAGGGCAGAGAGCTTGGTACACACTTCTATATGTTCACCGGCGGCGAGCCTTTAATCAGAAAAAATGACATCATAAAGCTTTGTGAGGAATATCCCGACTGTGCATTCCTTTCATATACCAACGGTCATCTTGTTGACGAAAAGTTCTGCGACGATATGGTGAGAGTGGGCAATATTGCTCTTGCTCTTTCAATCGAGGGTGACGAGGAATCAACAGACGACAGACGCGGTCAGGGTAATTATCAGAAGGTTATCAATGCTATGAATCTTCTCAGGAGCAAGGGCTGTCTTTTCGGTATAAGCGTATGCTACACGAGACTCAACGTTGAAAAGGTAACAAGTGACGAATTCCTCGATAAGATGATTTCTCTTGGTGCAAAGTTCGCTCTTTATTTTAACTTTATGCCCGTAGGTCACGTTGCTCCTCCCGAGCTTATTCCTACTCCAGATCAGAGAGAATATATGTATAAGTGGCTCAAGAGAGTCCGTAACGGCAAGACAGGTAAACCAATGTTCTTTATGGACTTCCAGAGCGACGGCGAATATGTCGGCGGCTGTATCGCAGGCGGAAGAAACTACTTCCACATTAACTCCGCAGGTGATATGGAGCCTTGTGTGTTCATTCACTTCTCCGACTCTAATATCAGAACCCATACACTTTTAGAGGCGCTTCAGAGACCTCTGTTTATGGCGTTCAGACACGATCAGCCATTTAACGACAACCACTTAAGACCTTGTCCCATGCTTGAGAATCCTCAGTGTCTGAGAGACATTGTGGGGAGAACAGGTGCAAAATCAACTAACCTCATTCAGGAAGAAACAGCAGAAATGCTTTGCAGTAAGTGCGACAAGTTTGCCGCTGAATGGGCGCCCAGAGCTGAAGAAATCTGGCAGAGCTACAAGCATCCCAATCCCAAGACTCAGTATTACAGAGATACTGAAGAGGGTAAGGCTGAATTCGGCACAAAATAATAAACCAAAGGCAGGTGAGTGCAGTGAAGAAAATATCGGTTATATTTATGAGCCTGATATTATTGCTGTTACTCACTGTTTCTGTTTCGGCAAGACACACAATAGGTGTTGCCACACCTATGCCTGAAGATGTTATTCAGGTAAATGCCGACGGTACAATTTCCGAGCCGGAGGAAAAATCCCTCGGCACAGTACAGAATCTCAAGGTGCTCAAAAGTGCCAGAGGTGCCGTTTCTCTTTCTTGGGATAAGGTTGAAGATGCCTATGCATACAAGATCTTTATTAAGTATGAGGGTGATGAGAAATTCACATATTCCTATACTGTCAAGGCTTGCGAAGTGACAATCGATGAGATTGAAAATGAGGGTGCCCTAAAATTTAAAGTCAGGGCTTTCTGCTATGACAGAGGAAAGGTGGTTTACGGTAAGTTCAGTGAATCTGTGAAAGCTGTCACAAAGCCTGCCGACGTTGAAAATATATATACGAGAAATATCACCGATAATTCCATTACTCTTTACTGGGATAAGGCAAAGGGTGCCACCAACTACAGAGTATATATTTATGATGCAAAAGCCGGGAAGTTCAGAATATACAAGCGAACAAGCAGAACCACCATGACAGTGAGCGGCCTTGAAAGGAACACACGGTATACCTTTAAGATAATGAGCTATAAAAAGATAGACGACAGTGTTGCTTTCGGTGATTACAGCAGGGAGTATAAGGAGTTTACATACAATTCAGGTTCAATTCCTCACTCTATGGCTCAGACGGCACAGTACTACAATGAAATGATAGCAAAGCTCAAGGCTGAGCCTGATATGACGGTCAAATATACCAAAACCATTGATACGGAATATGTGAGCTGCAGCAAAAAGAATCTTGCCATGAGTGTGAAGAATACCCTTAGTCTTTTTGAGGGTACACTTAAAAAGAACTACAATTATGCGGGCGGTACTTATGACGTAAAAAGTGCCAATAAGCTTATAGAGCCTTACGGCAAAAAGGCGTCACTTGAAAGAAATGACATAAAGGAATACAAGGTAACCGGGAAAGACGGCACGTATACGATAAAAATAACTCTTAAAAGTGAAAGCAAGCTCTACAGCAAGGGAGATTCAGCACAGAAGTCATATTTTGACGGAGCCATAGCTTTACCGCAGTTCAAAAATCTCAAGACTACACCCCTGGTTATAGACGGTGCTGACAGCTACTATGACGGCGGTACCCTGACTTTAAAAGTAAAGGACGGCAAAGTTTCGGTTCTTAGTATCAAGGCAGCAATGCTTGCAGATATAGATTTCAGCGTGGCAGAAATGAAGGCGAGCACCATTGTGGGGTACGAGATGAAGGAGAAATACAACATTATATATGCAGATGAAGCCCGGGCAGAATAAACCGGGCTTCATTTTTTAAATAAGATTAAAATTACGGATTGAATTTTCTGTTTTGATATTGTATAATTAAAAAAAGGAGTGTGTTATTATGGGAACAATTTTAATACCGATAGGTTTAGCTGTAATATTCGGATGGCCTTATTTGCTGGTTGAAGCAATTAAAGGCGGATTTGAAAGTGCATTTAAAAAAATCGAAGATGCCATCGGAGAGCATATCGATTTAGACAGACTTTTTGGCTGATATAATAATTAAAAGGAGAATTTTGTTATGTGGTTGTTATTGCCGATTTTAATTCCGTATTATATGGTTATATGGCCTTTTCTGTTAATAGAAGAGAGTGTAAATAACCTCTTGGATCGTCTTGGAGAGCATATAGATCTCGACAGACTTTTCGGTTTCTGAGTAAATATTTTTAAAACGGTAGGGTACTGCGATTATTTCACGGTACCTTTTTTCTGTCATTTCGGCTAATCTCCTAAAAAATCTTGATTATTACCCTAATTTTTTACCAATACACTATTGCAAGAAATAAAATAATTTGATATTATTATCATTGGTAAACAAATAACCAATACTAACTCTCGAAAGGAGATTTAACGTCATGAACTACACACATGAAGTTGAACAAATGTGTACGGTCGCAAAAGGACCGAACCACGGCCCCGCTCCCATTCCTGAAGAAGGTAAGTGGGTAAAGGCTTATGAAATCAAGGATATCTCTGCATTCACACACGGTGTGGGCTGGTGTGCTCCTCAGCAGGGCGCTTGCAAGCTTTCACTCAATGTCAAGAACGGTATCATCGAGGAAGCTCTCGTTGAAACCATCGGTTGCTCAGGTATGACCCACTCAGCAGCTATGGCAAGTGAAATCCTTCCCGGCAAGACCATTCTTGAGGCTCTCAACACTGACCTTGTTTGCGATGCTATCAACACCGCTATGCGTGAGCTTTTCCTTCAGATCGTTTACGGCCGCAGCCAGTCCGCTTTCTCAGAGGACGGTCTTTCAGTCGGCGCAGGCCTTGAAGACCTCGGTAAGGGCCTTCGTTCACAGGTTGGTACAATGTACGGCACAAACCTCAAGGGCGTTCGTTACCTTGAAATGGCAGAAGGCTATGTTACAAGAATGGCTCTCGACGAAAATGACCAGGTTATCGGTTACGAGTTCGTTTCTCTCGGCAAGATGACAGACTTCATCAAGAAGGGCGATGATCCCACAACAGCTTACAACAAGGCTATGGGCACTTACGGCAGATTCGCTGATGCTGCTAAGTACATCGATCCCCGTAAGGAATAAGGAGGTACACGGACATGGCATTATTTGAAAACTACGAAAGAAGAGAAGCTAAAATTCTCTCTGTTCTTAAAGAATACGGCATCAACTCAATCGAAGAGTGTAAAGAAATCACTCTTGCAAAGGG